>CANJPX010000002.1 GCA_947476185.1 Bacteroidota bacterium | reverse complement strand
GTTTTTTTAGATTCATTAGTATGCGAAATTACTAAAAATAAATGAGTGCATTCTAAATTTCTCGGTGTCTTTGAGCCTTCTCAATAAGTAAAGTTTTAATATCTTTATCAAATGCAAGTGATATTGCCTTTAATTTATTCAGTATTCTTTATTTTGTTGATTTACAAAATGAAGTTTTTTGCTGTTCCTGATCTTTCCCGTAAAACGGTAGCTTCTCTTTTTGTTTTAAAAATTATTGCGGGCATTGCTCTTTTTTTCCTTTATACTTATTATTATTCTGACGGTGATTTTAAATTGTTTTTTGAGGATGGGGATAAATTATTCTATTTGCTAACCCACGATCTTGATCATTTTAAGGAAATTTTATTTAAGGGCGATGCCCGCTTGGAATTAAAAACATGGGATGCGTGTTTTGAGAATACACTTTATAATGATTCCAGAACAATGGTCATGTTGAATTTGTTGTTTCGCTTTTTCTCATTTGGTAATTTTTATGTGCACACTGTTTTTATGTGTTTCCTTTCTTTAATAGGCTTGACTGCAATTTTTAAAACGTTTAGAATCTATTTCAATGACAGCCATAATTTGTTATTCCTTTGTGTGTTCTTATTGCCTAGCGTGCTTTTTTGGTCATCAGGAGTATTAAAAGAGGGCTTGTTGTTCTTTGGAATGGGGGTGTTATTATACACTACTAAATGTGGATTGGAAACAAAATACAGTTTTTCGAAGGTTCTTTTAATAATGCTTTCAATATCTGTGTTACTCTTTGTGAAATTTTATATTTTAATTGCACTGACTCCAGGATTATTCGCTAATTATTGGATTGCAAATTCGTCAAACCGTGCTGTTCTGGTTAAATATATCTCCAGCTATTTTATTTTTTTATTTTTGATATTATTGATCTCTATACTTAAGCCGAATCTAGATCCGGTAAAAATAATTGTAAATAAACAGGAGAAATCTGAGGCAGTGGCTAAAGGAGGAGTGTTTTTGCTAAGTAATACTCATTTTATAAGAATTGAATTTGATCAAAAGAAGGAAATTTTAATTCCTGTTGATACAAATACATTTCAAATAAAGTTGAACAGCAGCTATGACGAATGGAAAATCACAAATTTGAAAGACACAATTCATATTTCTAATTCAATAGACACGTCTTTATTTAAGATCATGTATGAAGTGATGCCTCCAAAAAGCTCAATTGCATCTTTGAAATTAAAACCTACCATCTTTAGTTTGCTTAAAAATTCACCGAAAGCCTTTATAAATACATTAACAACTCCGGTAGATTTTTCGGGAAAAGATCGGTTGAAATTTCTCGCATCATTAGAAAATATATTTTATCTGATCTGCTTTCTGTTGCTAATAGTATTTTTTAGGCGGCCCGTAGAAAACAAAGAGATACTTTATTTCTGTTTATCTTTTTGTGCTTTGATCTTTATTCTGGCGGGACTCACCACTCCGATTGTTGGTGCGCTGGTACGATACAGAACTCCGGCTTTGCCATTTATGATGATCTTTATCTTTATGTTGGTTGACAAAAATAAGATTAAAAAAATTCCTTTTTTTGGAAAGTATTTGATTGATTAAGAAATATTAAATTTTACACTGTGCTATTTAATTCTCTTCCTTTTTTAGTTTTTTTACCAATTGTCTTTTTATTCTATTGGTTGTTAAATGATAAATACCGGTGGATATTATTATTGGCGGCAAGTTATTATTTCTATTCAGGTTGGGGGCTTTGGTATGTTTTGTTGCTTGCTTCTACAACGATCATTGATTATTTTATTGCATTGCAAATTGAGAAAGCTGGTTCAAAGCAAAGAAAGAAATTATTTTTGATCATTAGCTTGTCATGCAATTTATTGGTTTTGCTTGGATTTAAATATTTTACTTTTTTGTTTAATTCAGGAGCCTTTCTTATGCAGCATTTTGATAATAATGAAGTTCATTATCTTGCTCAAATTGTAATTCCGGTTGGACTTTCATTTTATACTTTTCAATCGATTGCTTATACTATTGATGTTTATAGAGGTGAAGTTATACCAGAAAAAAATATTGCACGATTTGCATTATTTGTTTCCTTTTTTCCGCAACTGGTTGCAGGTCCTGTGGAACGATTTAATAATCTGATGCCTCAGTTAAAAAAGAAAACAAATTTTGAATTTGAAATGTTATTACCTGCAATAAGAATTGCTGTTTGGGGCTTTTTTAAAAAAATGGTGATCGCTGATCGACTGGCTGAAATCGTGGATCCCATTTTTAAGAATATTCATTTGTATTCCGGTTCCACACTATTATTTGCTGGATTTTTATTTGCAGTACAGGTTTATTGCGATTTTTCTGGGTATACTGATATCGCTACTGGTGTCGCAAAATTATTCGGTATTCAGCTGAGTTTGAACTGGCGTAGACCATTGTTGTCTTCTTCATTGATCGAGTTTTGGAAAAGGAATCACATTAGCATTACCAGTTGGTTTCGTAATTATCTGTATATCCCGTTAGGTGGAAATAAGGTTTCATACGGACGTTGGTTGTTTAATATTTTCTTGGTTTTTCTTATCAGCGGTTTGTGGCATGGTGCCAGCTGGACATTTGTATTGTGGGGAGCAATGCACGGTGTTTTATATTGTATCGAATTAGTGTTTAATAAAAAATTCCCAAATTTAAAATGGCGATTCGGACTCGGACACGTTTATTTATTATTATTTCACACGGTCTCTATCATTGCTTTCAGGGCAGCGTCTTCAGTTGATCTATTTGTTATTTATCATAAGATTATTAGTTCGTTTAATATAGAACTACTGGGTAAAGAAGTATTCAGTTTGTCAGATACTTTTTCAATTTTGTTTTCCTTAGGAATGATCTTGTTTTTATTTATGAAAGAACTTCAGGAGGAAACTTCCTTTATTAGAATTCCAACTGTAAGGTATTCAAATTACTTTCGTCCGGCTTTTTACATTTGTTTATTTATTGGAATTTTCCTTTTTGGCAATTTTAACAGTAATCAATTCATTTATTTTAGATTCTAATCTTGAAAAAAATAATCATATATATATTCATAATAGTTGCTTGCGGATATGCAGTTCGTGAAATAATATATGGCGGTTTGAGAGAAAATAAGTTTGGAATATTTGATAAATACAATACGATATTTCTGAAAAGTAATAATTATGAGACATTGATCATCGGCTCTTCCAGAGCAGAATCTCATTTTAATTGCAGGATAATTGATTCGGTTTTAAATACCAATTCTTATAATATCGGTATTCAAGGTTCTTCACTTCCTTTTTCTCTGGATGTTTTTAGTGCGTATCTGGAAAACTCTAAATTTCCCCGAAATATTATTTTTAATATTGATTATCATATTAATGCTTGTGATAACGATACTGTTTTTATGTATCCAAGATATTTTCCTTATTTAAGTAATAAAACGCTTTTCAAGGCATTGGAAAAAAGAGACAAGCGCTTTTTGGGATTCCGGTATTTCCCTTATTATAGTTTAGCATTTATGGGTGATAATTATTTCTCTGCGGCTATGCGTGGTTTCTTTAATATGCCGGGCCAATATGACAAGGATTATTATAAAGGTTCTGCACCTATCAGAGATGTGAAATGGAAATATAAACTTTATTATGCTTGTGATGAAGCTGTGATGTATGACAGGATAGATAGTGTCGCAGCTATTTGTAAGCGACACAATGCAAATTTGTTTTTGGTTTTATCGCCCATCTATTCAAAAGCATCCGGTCAGATCTTAAATGGTAGTTCCTTGATACAAAAATTAAAAGAGAAGGCTATTTCAAATAATGTTGTTCTGCTGGATTATAATTCTGATAGCCTTTGTAACGATTCTACCCTTTTTGCCGACCCTTATCACATGAATGAAAAAGGGGCAAATTTATTTACAAAGAAATTTTCTGAAGATCTCAGAGCTATTTGGAAGAAATAATATTTTGCTCGCTTTTCACAATCTCTGAAATACTGTATTGTGGTTTATTGTTTAGCGTCAGATACATTCTGCCAATATATTCTCCAATTATTCCTAAGGTTATTAATATCAATCCCCCGAAAAGAATTATAAGTACAACAACAGTTGTCCAGCCTTCGATAAAGTTTTTAGCAATATAATAATCGTAAAGATATTTTAGTAAAAGTATGAATCCTGTGAAAGTGGCAATACATCCTGTGATAGTTGCTAATCGTAATGGAAGCACAGAAAATCCTGTAAAAAGTTTCATGAATACTGAAACTGATTTTGAAAAAGTGTAATTGCTTTTTCCACTTAATCGTGGCTTATGTTCTACATCAATTTGACTAAGATTTTGTGTGATCGTTAAAATAATTCCATCAATATATGGATATGGTCCTGCAAATTTTGCAATTTCAGAAACAGTTGATCTGTTTATTATTTTAAAGGGAGAAAGATATATTCCTTTTGGTTTAGAAACAAGAAGTTCAGCCATTTTCCCATTAGCGCTACTGCCGATATTTTTAATTGCCGATTGTTTGTGTGTTATAAAATTAGCGTAACAAACATCGTATCCTTTTTTACATTCCGTATATAATTTAAAAATGTCATTCGGATCATGTTGCAGGTCGTCATCCATTATCACACAATAATTTCCTTTTGTAATTCTTAGTCCTGCAAGCAATGCATTGTCCTGTCCGCTGTTTTTTCTGAAATTGATACCCGTAATTGCCGGATGATGATTGCTTAATGAAATAATTTTTTGCCAACTATCATCTTTGCTGCAATCGTTAACGAAAATTATTTCGTAGGAAACAGATAAGGCATTTGAAATATGCTTATGCAACTCTTCAATTATGGAGGAGCTGTTATAAACGGGAATAACAATACTAATTTCTATTTCACTCATTTTTTATTACGATGATCAGGTCTTTATCAAATTGTTCTGTTACACTATATTCAAACTGTAATTTTTTACTGAGAACATCTAACAGTTGAATTAATGTCTTTTTTGTGTATCTGAATGTCTGTTTTTTACCATTAACAGTGGCCGATGCTTTTGCCAATTTACCAATTATTCCGTTATCATTTGACAGATTTATCACCGGCTCCGAAATGATGATCCGAGGAGCACAAGCCAACATTTTTATAAAAAGCGCTTCCGGATCTTCATGAAAGTGGTAAAGTGAACCACAAATTATACATGTTTCTGCTTTTGGAAATTGTTTGAGCTGCTGCACATCTTTTTGCTCCGCTTTGAATCCTTTTTTTAATGCATTTTTTACAAAAGCTTCATTGATATCAACCCCGACCCACTGAATACTGTTTTTTTTGCAATAGCCAGCAATAACGATATCTCCAAAGCAAATTTCTGTGACGGTTCTTCCTGAGATCTGCTTAATAACGGACTCGAATCGTTTGTAGTATTTGCCTTTATACAACAAGGACATCACAAAACGGTAATACCTGATATTGCTATATATAAAACTTGTTTTTGTCAACCTGAAAAGTTTCTGCAAATATAATGAAGTAATAAAGGTATATAACGCAATATTCCTGAGCCAATTTCGTTTGCCATTGGTTTGGATATTATGGCAAATTAGTTTAATTTTATGATCAATATGAACAAGAAATTTTCGACTACTTCGATTGCTTTTTTAAGCTTTATTTCTATTATTTGTGCCCAGGCACCAAAATACAGTAATGAGTTTTTAAATATTGGCGTTGGAGCAAGAGCATTAGGAATGTCTAATTCCTATGTGACATCTGTGAATGATGTTACAGCAGGTTACTGGAACCCTGCAGGCTTATTGGGTATTAAAAATCAAAATCAGGTGGCCTTGATGCACAGTGAATACTTTGCCGGTATTGCCAAATATGATTATGGTGCTTTTGCAACAAGATTAGATTCCTCAAGTGTTTTGGCGTTAAGTATGGTTCGTTTTGGTGTGGATGATATTCCAAATACCACTGAATTGATCGATGCAAATGGGAATGTAGATTATAATCGTATCACCACTTTCTCGGCTGTTGACTATGCTTTTCTGGTTTCATATGCCAAACAATTGAAAATCCCAGGATTGCGCTTGGGTGCAAATGTGAAGATCATTCGTAGGAAAGTGGGTGATTTTGCAGGTGCCTGGGGTTTTGGATTAGATGCCGGTGCTCAATACGATTATAAAAAGTGGAAGTTTGCTGCAATGGCCCGTGATGTGACCTCTACTTTCAATGCATGGACCTATAATTTATCGGATGAAACGAAACAAGTATTTTTAGCCACCGGAAATGAAATCCCTGAAAATTCTGTTGAAATAACGTTACCGAAATTACTTTTGGGTGCTGCACGCAAATTTGATTTTACAGATAAAATTTCTTTGCTTGCCGAATTAGATGCTGATGCAACATTCGATGGAAAAAGAAATGTGCTTATCAAAAGTAAAGTTGTCAGCGTTGACCCTCATTTTGGTTTAGAAGCTTCTTATATGAACATGATCTTTTTAAGAGCCGGTGTTGGAAATTACCAGTCGTATACCGATGGGGTAGGAAAAAAGATACATACTTTTCAGCCAAACATTGGTGTGGGCGTAAAAATAAAATCTGTTTATATAGACTATGCTTTAACAGATATTGGTGATCAGTCGGTGGCACTCTATTCCAACGTGTTTTCGATAAAAGTAGATATCAATAAAAAGGTCAAATGATCAAACGTTTACTTGCCATTTGTGTAATTGTATTCATCACTTCTCAGGTGAGATCGCAGACATACGGCAACGAATGGATCAACTACTCACAAAATTATTATAAAATAAAAATTGCACAAAACGGTATTTGTCGCATCGATTCTGCAACGCTTGCCTCTGCAGGTATTCCTTGCGGTTCGGGCGGAATTGATCCTCACAATTTTCAGATCTTTAATAAAGGAATTCAACAACATATTTTTATTCAAGGTGAAGCCGATAACCAACTGAATTCTTCTGATTACATCGAATTTTATGCGGAAAAAAATGATGGGAAATTAGATTCATTATTATATGTTAATACAAGCTTCCTTCCGAATCCGTATTATAGTTTAATAAATGATACGGCTGTTTATTTTTTAACTTGGAATTCTTCTGTTTCAAATGCTCGCATGATCGCGGAGTCGGATTTTTCTTTTAGTTCTTACCTTCCCGAAAATTATTTTTTTAAAGAGGAAGTGCGGGAATTTCATGATGGATATTATGAAGGCGAAACAGATATTGTTGGTGGAACAGATGCACGTTACACACGATCGGAAGGATGGTTTGATGCAAATGTTTTGAATCTTGGGGCCTCTGTAACTTATTATGTGAACACTCCCAATGTGTTTACTTCAGGTCCAACCGCAAATATTAAGTCCGTAGTTTTAGGTGCTTCAAAAGATGGGCTTTTTCCACTTGACCATCACTTAAAAATTGAATACAACAGTTTGCCTTTCGTTGACACTTCCTTTTTTGGATATGAATCAAATCGTTTTGAAAAAAGTGTTGCGGCTTCAACATTAGGTGCTTCAACAACGCCATTTTTATTTACAAGTGTAAATTCCGGTTTTACTTCTAACCGAACGATGGTATCCTATGTGAATATTAAATATCCGCATACAATGGACCTGGAAGGCAAAAATAATTTTTTAATGTATGTTCCAAATACTGCTCAGCCAAAATCTTTTTTAATCATCAATAATTTTTCTTCATCCGGAACAGTCCACGTTTATGATCTTACAAATTCAAAACGCGTTGATGTTGCTACGATCGGAACAAGCGATAGTGTGTTGATCACAAATAGTGGTGGAGAAAAAAAATGTTTCATTACTTCTGATGCTTACATCACAAATATCAATTCATTACAAGCTGTTACTCCTACAGCGAAATTCACCGATTATTCTCTTTTTTCTGCAACTGATTCAGCGTATCTGATTATTACGCATAACTCATTAATGACTTCTGCGATAAATTATAAAAATTACAGAAGCTCCATTGCCGGAGGTTTACACAATGTTGTGATCGCTGATATCGATGAGTTATATGATCAGTTTGCTTATGGAATTGTAAAAAGTCCATTGTCTATCAGAAATTTTTGTCATTATACTATTGCTACTTTCAATACAGCTCCTCAGAATTTATTTTTGTTAGGTAAATCGATCCATATGCAATATTGCAGACAAGACCCAACGTATTATCCTGTTGATCTGGTACCTTCATTTGGAAATCCATCCAGCGACCATTTGCTTACTGCCGGTTATTTGGGAACGATCATTGCTCCCGGTATTTCGACAGGTAGGTTGGCAGCAAAAACAGGAACAGACATTGATGATTATTTAAATAAAATTCAACAATACGAAAGTCAACCTGCTGCAGAATGGATGAAACAAGTATTGCATTTCGGTGGTGGAAACTCCGCTTCTGAACAATCTACTTTTAAAACCTATCTCGAAAATTATAAGACTATTATTGAGGATACCTTGTTTGGTGGTAATGTTTCAAGTTTCTATAAGACCAGCTCAGCACCTGTATCCATCAATACTTCCGATACGTTAAGAGAATTTATGGATAACGGTGTTTCTCTGATGACCTTTTTTGGACATGCCTCCGGAATCACTTTTGATCAAAGTATCGATGATATTAATTCTTACAATCCATTACCTGGTCATTATCCATTTATGCTTGCAAATGGTTGTTATTCCGGTGATATTCATTCAACAGATCCTACCACTTCCGAATTATATGTCATCAATCCTAATAAAGGAATGATTGGTTATTTGGCTTCTGTCGGACTGGGAGTTCCGTATGCGTTGAATTCTTTTTCCAATGAATTTTATCATCAGATCGCTTTGACCAATTATGGCAACAGCGTTGGGAGCAGTATAAAAAAATCAATCAGCACTATTGAATCATTTGGTCTTTCAGATTCGCTGATCAGAGCTGCATGTTATGAAATAACGTTACATGGTGATCCAGCAGTAAGATTAAATGCTCAACCGAAACCGGATTATAAAATAACGAACAGCAATGTCTATTTTGATATGATCTCCAGTGTCGATTCGTTTACTGTTTATGCTGTTCGCACAAATCTCGGACGGGCGAAAAATGATACGATAATAAATGAATTGGTTCGTATTGCACCTAATGGCGATTCTACTACTGTCTCCATCAGAAATGCTGCTCCCATATTTAAAGACACGATTGCTTTTAAATTGCCAATAAATTTTTCAACCGATATCGGATTGAACAAAATAAAAATAACATTGGATGCTTATAACAATGTTGATGAATTAGATGAAACGAATAATTCTACAACGTATGTTGATGCAATATTAAATGGTGGTGCCATTGTACCGGTTTATCCATATGAGTTTGCCATCATTCCAACAGATACCATAACGTTAAAAGCGTCCACTGCAAATCCATTTGCCGCAGCGAAAAATTATATTTTTCAAATTGATACTACCGACACTTACGATAGCCCATTGATGAAATATGTTATTGTGAATGCTCCCGGTGGTGTTGTGACATGGAAGCCTTCAGCTATTTTTCCATTTCTAGATAGCACTGTTTATTACTGGCGTGTAAGTCCTACAACAGATGCCGGAACAGGAAATAGTTGGCGCGAAAGTTCTTTCCAATATATAAAAAATAAAAGAGGCTGGGAACAAGCTCACTTCTTTCAGTTTAAAAATGACGGTTATCAATACGTAAAATTTAACAGACCTCAACGCAAATTTGACTTTGTGGATGATATAAAAACATTGATCTGTAAAAATGGGATCTATCCATATATTTATCCTTTAGATATTTGTTATCATTTAGGTGGTGGACTCATGCATTATTGGAGTTGTACTCCATTTACAGGAATAACCTTTGTTATCTTTGATCAATATAGCGGTGATCCGGAGCAAAGTGTGATGCTTCTTCCGCCTGCTACAACTCCTGTTGGTGCAACAATCCCTGATTTGTTTTACGGGCAATATGGAAACAGGCATTGTGTTCCCAGAAATTTATTTGCATTTGATTTTTATTCAAATGAAACTAGTTATTGGCGCCCGACAATTAAGAACTTTGTCAACGGCATTCCAAATGGTAGTTATGTGATGGCATATAGTCAAGGGAATGCGAACATTCATATGGACACTACTTTGTATCAATCCTTCGAATCATTCGGCAGTGGAGGAATCCGGGCAATTGTTGATAATAGACCGTTTATATTTTTTGGAAAAAAGGGATCTTCAATTGGGTCAGCACGTGAAATTGTTGGTGATTCAGTTAACTCAATTATTCAGATGGATACAATTGTAAAATCAAACTGGACGGAAGGGTTTGTTTCATCACCAGTTATTGGACCTGCACTTAGCTGGGATTCATTGTCATGGAAACAGCATACAGTTGATGGGGTTTCTACAGATGATAGCATTGTTGTAAGATTGATCGGAATAAATGCACTTGGTGAAACAACTCTTGCTGATTTTACAACTGCGAATTTAAATATTGGAAATTTAAGTTCGTATGCAAATGCTGCATTATATCCAAAGATACGGTTGGTGGCATTTATGAAAGATGATTCATTAAACACGCCTCCACAACTAGATCGTTGGCAAGTGATCTATACTCCCGTTCCCGAAGCTGCTATTAATCCGCCAATGGGTTATGCAATGAACGACTCTGTTCTGCAAGAAGGAGATAATTTAAAGATCCGTTTGCCGATTCAAAATATCAGTGAGTATTCTTTTACGGATAGTCTGTTGGTAACCTATTGGATCGAAGATGCGAACAGAGTAAACCATGCTCTTCCATCAAAACTTAAGAAGAAACCATTTTCTCCTGCCGAAGTGATTATTGATTCTATTGAGGTGAATACTGCAACCTATAAAGGAAATAATGCTTTGTGGGTGGAAGTGAACCCGATCAATCAAACCCGATCTCAATTGGAACAATATCATTTTAATAATATTATCCGGATTCCATTTGCTGTTTCTGTCGACAAAATAAATCCGCTTTTAGATGTCACGTTTGATGGTATTCATATTTTAAATAGTGATGTTGTTTCCGCGAAACCAAATATCCTGATACAACTCAAAGATGAAAATCAATTTTTGGCCTTGAATGACACCAATGATTTTAAATTATTTATTCAGTCTCCATCTTCATCTGTAGCACAACGAATTTATTTCGGTTCTTTTTTGTCTTTTATTCCCGCTGTATTGCCGAATAACAGTTGTAAACTTAATTATACACCTATATTGTTTGAAGATGGTAAATATCAAATGATCGTGCAGGCAAAAGATAAATCTGATAATCAATCCGGATCCATTGATTATAAAATTAGTTTTGAGGTGGTGAATAAGGCGACCATCACTGAAATAATGAATTACCCGAATCCTTTTTCTACGGCTACTCATTTTGTATTTACTCTTACAGGATCAGAGGTGCCAACGTATTTTAAAATTCAAATTTTAACCATCACCGGAAAAGTTGTCCGTGAAATTACCAATGATGAATTAGGCCTGATACATATTGGCAGGAATATTACCGATTATGCCTGGGATGGGAAAGATGAATTTGGTGACCAGTTGGCAAATGGTGTCTATCTGTATAGAGTGGTTACAACGTTGCATGGAGAAGATATTGAGCATCGCAACAGTGGTGCGGATCAATATTTCAAAAAAGGATTTGGTAAAATGTTTCTTATGCGTTAATTACTTTTCTTTTTATTAAATAGAAACAGAATGCGATCAATACTAGCTGCCAATTTTACAAATTCGTTCTTGTAAAAAGGCTAATTTGCTCCGGTGCGGCTGACGTCCAAGAAAAGTGCGAACTGCAATTTTTTCAGGCTGCAAATGCGAGAGGATTGCGTGAAAGAAAAAAATGTAGTTGGTTTTCGTGGTCTCTTTTTCTTTGTTTCTTTCTTTTGGAGAAGCAAAAGAAAGAAAAATGTTAATGTAAAACAGAAAGAAGAAGAATGTTCATTCACTTTTCTTATAAATCAACAACTTTCCTGCATCATATTTCTTCTCCCATTTTTTCGAAGAGTTCAAAATAAAATCAGGAATTTTAACTTCCTCAGTATTCACAATTACATAAAGGTCAGTTGCCTGTTCCAATGAATCATATTTATCAAATGGCTGGAATAATAAATTCGGATATTCTTTAAAGTCATTGTAAACAATATGGTTTTCAGCGAGATCTTTATCCGTATAAATTATTTTTTTTTCTGAATTACTGGATATATTTATTTCATCCAATTGCTCTTTAATTATATTTCCTGAACTCAAGGTAGCAAAACGATAATTCGTATTATTATAAATGAAGTGGGTCGCTAAGATCAAAAATGGAACTAGTAGCAGATATCGCCAATTTTTATTTTTTTGTTTTAAATAAAATGATAATTGTGATGCTAAAAGGAATGATCCGAATAGTACTGACCTGTTAAAAGAGGTCGCATAGAAATTATACAAACAAAGTATAAAAAAAACGAGCATTAAATAAAAATAAAATTCATTCTTACCTTTCGTAATGTGAAATGCTGACAAGATTGATAGGGGAGCAATTGTTATTATCCACAGCCTGTCCACACTAAATAGCATGCCGTATTTTTCGGTATGGAACATAATAATGAATTCGGCTAATAATACAAATGTGTATATGGTGATGAAAAAATACAGATCGTTTTTTGGTCTTTCTTTCGCTTTAAAAAATGTGAATAAAGCAAATATTAAAATAAAAAAATATCCAAGTTCTCCATTGAGCCAAGTGAATATATTTGAACTGTAAGACGATTTAATATATGCACTGACTTCGGAACTCATAAATTTATTATTGAAATCCAGTAAAGATCTGAACCTAAAAAAAGCATCTCCGGTTAAACTGAAGTATATTAAAAAATGGAGGAGTGCTGAGCAAAGTCCTAGTGAAATAGTTCTTTTCCAAAATAAACTATTTTGCTTTTTACTTAGATCATAAAATAGGACAAGAAGAATAAAGGGTACTATCAAAACGATGGTTTCCTTGGTGAAAAATCCTAGCAAAAAAGATATATTCAATAGAACAGGATAAATTATCTTTTGATTTTGCCTTCCGTAATTAAGTAGAAATATAGTTGTAATGCAAAATAGGGCGACGATCAGATCAGGGAATAGCGCGATAGAATAGGTGATTTGTGTTGTATTGACCGCAATTAGAAAGGTACTGATTAACGCAATGGTACTATTGGTTGTCCTTTCAAGAAACAGGAAGACAACCGAAATTGTCAGGCAACTGGCTATAAGTGGCCACAATGCTAGTGTATATGGATTTGTTTTAAAGAAGTAAACAAGCAGGCTTGTAGGAAAATAAACTCCAAACCTGTTTTGAAACTGGTTGTATGTTAAATTAACAGATCCTTCCGAAAAATTATGCGCATGAAAGGCGTACCAATAATCATCGCTGAAAGGCCAAACAGGTTTTAAGGCTAGCCAGGCGGTTATATGTAAGAAAAGTAGTAGAAAAAATAATTTTGTGCTCATGTTTTTATTTCAGGCATACAAATGTAATTAATATTAATTTTGGTACTATTTATATGAATTGACGGTAAATATGCTCAAGCAATTTTTCTTCCTGATACTTCTCTTTTCATTTTCGATGTTGATGGCGCAATCATCCTTTAAAAAACTTTCTCGTCCCGAAAAATGCTGGGTGCTTTTTCATCCTGTTAAAGCCAAAAAAGCATTAAAAATTGCAAGGGAAGTGTTGTTGGTTGTTGATTCCATAAAACAAAATGGGTTGATAGGTGTCGATAATACCGGAGGCAATTTGGATGCATTTAAGCATACCTATTGGATGGCTTCACTTACATTGAAAATTGGGAGAAAACAGACATTGAGTCTTGGAAAAGCACATGAAAAAGGCAATTATCTTCAATATAAAAAACATGCTTTGGAAGATGCAATTTTGCCTGATTCCATAAGTTCTGTAATGGATCTCCGTAATAATGCATTTGGTGTTTCATTGGTGAATAAAAATGAGATTATTTCGAAAGCCGATGTTCAGAAGAAGGTTTTGGATGCCTTGGCTGATGGGAAACTCACAATTATCAAAAAGGATGAAAAAGGGAATTTCTTGACTTGTGACGGAGCTGTTATTTCAATAAATGAATGGAAAGGAAAATGGAATATTCCAAAATGTACCATTGCTTCATTCTCACATTGATTTTGTTATCTTTGTCACCAAAATTTAAGTGAAAAAATACCAATTATATCTCTTATCAATACTGACAGGTTTGTTGTTAGCATTCGCATGGTTTCCTCATGGCTGGATCCCATTGCTTTTTGTTGCATTTATTCCTTTGCTTGTAGTTGAACACACTGTTTTTCTGAATCCGGATAAATACAAAGCAAGGACACTTTTTTTTAATGCATACCTTGCTTTTATTACATGGAACATTATTACCACCTGGTGGATAAAAAATGCTTCTATGGGTGGGGCTATTATGGCTATTATTTTTAATGCACTCTTTATGGCTGTTGTTTTTTTATTTTTTCATAAAGTAAAAAAGAGAATTGGTGAAAAATTGGGGTATCTGACATTTATCTCATTATGGATAACCTTCGAATTTTTGTATCATGGAGACCAGATAACATGGCCCTGGCTTACTCTAGGAAATGGCTTTGCTGATACTATTAGTTTAATACAATGGTATGAATACACAGGGGTTTTTGGTGGAAGCTTGTGGGTACTTGTTATTAATTGTCTGCTGTTTTCCTGTCTTATTTATTCCCTGAATAAAAAAAAAATAATTGCATTACTTGCAGTAATCATTTTGCCGGTCATTGTTTCAGTTTCTCTTCTTTATTATACAAGATCATTGCCTGTCGATCCTGCTAAGGAACAAAAGATCGTGATCGTTCAACCGAACATCGATCCTTACAACGAAAAATTTACAGGAACATATGCTGAGCAATTAGATAAAATGTTGAAACTGGCTTCGCAAAAAACAGATTCAACAACCAATTATATTGTAATGCCCGAAACGGCTTTGATTGAAGATATCTGGGAAGAGGATATGGAACAAACAAGTTCCATAATTACTATCAGAAAGTTTCTTGCCAAGTTCCCGAAATTAAAAATGGTTGTTGGTGCATCTACTTATAAATCATTCAAGCCCGGAGAAAAATTATCTCCCACTGCACGCAAATATACAGGTGATGAAGGCTATTATGATGCATACAATACGGCCCTTCAAATTGATGATGGCAAGCAAATTCAGAAATATCATAAATCAAAATTGGTTCCGGGAGTTGAACAAATGCCTTTCCAATTTGTTTTGAAATACCTGGATAAATTTGCTCTTGAAATGGGAGGAACAACCGGTAGCTTAGGTCCACAAGCAGAAAGAACGGTTTTTACTTCATCTGATAATCCGACAAAGATTGCTCCTGTGATTTGTTACGAAAGTGTGTACGGGGAGTTTATTGCAAAATATATTAATAGCGGAGCGAATTTTATTACAATCATAACTAACGATGGCTGGTGGGGAAATACTCCGGGACATATTCAGCATTTGAAATTAGGCAGGTTGCGGGCAATTGAAAATCGCAGATGGGTCGCACGTTCCGGAAATACTGGCATCTCTTGTTTTATAGATCCTACCGGAGAAATTTTGCAAGCCACAGATTATTGGGTGCCTGCTGTTATTGCAGGTAATATCGAATTAAAAACAGAGCGGACTTTTTATACACGTTTTGGTGATTATATTGGGCGAATTGCAATGTATTTAGCATTGGTATTGATCATTTATTCCTGGTTGATACGATTCCGAATTGTCAAGAAGACATAGTTTTTGATTTCGATTTTTTTCCACTGAGTCACATAGTAAATTGATGTTTAGAAAAAAACGAATATTAATTTTGGATGTGCACTGTAACTCTGGGCCTGTCGAAGAGTTTTCGAGCGGTTTGATGTTTTAAAGATTGTGTATATTTCCACTAATTAACATAGTCCATTGAGGTTAAAAAAAATGAATATTAATTTTGGATGCGCGTTGTCACTTTGAGCTTGTCGAAGAGTTTGCGGGGGCTTGGCTTATGAAAATAATGTACGTTTATATATTGGAGTGTTCAGATAAATCATACTATATCGGTGTTACGAACGATCTGGAAAAAAGATTTCTGCAACATGAAATAGGGTTAAACAGAAATTGTTATACTTTTACGAAAAGACCTTTAAAAATTGTTTTTTATGAGATGTTTAACAATCCAACTTCAGCTATATCTTTTGAAAAAAAAATAAAAGGATGGAATAGAAAAAAGAAAGACGCATTAATTAATCAAGATTTTCACTTATTACCAGAATTGTCAAAATCAAAATCCAACGCACAGTCTTCGACTTGCTCAGACTGACAACACACACACATACACAAAAAATATTATACAAATGAAAACAGGTGTACTTTTAATTAATCTTGGAACGCCCGATAGTCCGCAGACTTCGGATGTTAGAAAATATTTAACACAATTTTTGAACGACCCTCGGGTAATTGATATTAATCCTGTCGGTCGTTTTATATTGGTGAATGGTATCATTGTTCCCTTTCGTTCATCCAAGTCAGCGAAATTGTATCAGCATATCTGGACAAAAGAAGGCTCGCCATTGTTAACGAATAGCAATAAAATGAAAGTGTTGCTTCAAAAAGAACTAGGCGAAAATTTTGTTGTTGAATTAGGGATGCGTTATAAAAATCCAAGTCTCGAATCAGCATTAAATAAGTTGCGTGAAGCTCATGTGGAAAAAATTATCATGATCCCATTATATCCGCAGTATGCATCATCCAGTACTGGATCTTCTGTTGCCGAGGCGATCCGCTTAATGCAAAAATGGGAAGTGACTCCTTCAATAGAAGTGATCTCAAAATTTTATGACAATCCCGATTTTATTGCTGCTTGTGTGGATGTTGCAAAAAAATATTCGATCAATGATTATGACTATGTGATCTTTAGTTACCACGGATTGCCCGAAAGGCATATTACGAAAGGTGCTGCACATTACGGAACAAATTCCTGCAACTTTGGGACGTGTTGTAATTCTATTACAGAAAAAAATCAATATTGTTATCGTGCAAATTGTTTTGAAACAACGCGCCAACTGGTAAAAGGCTTAAATATTCCTGAAGGAAAATATGAAACCACTTTCCAATCCCGGTTGGATGATAAGTGGATAAAGCCATACAGCGACAGGGTAATCAGAGAAAAAGCAAAAGAAGGCAAAAAGAAAATATTGGTTTTTTCACCGGCTTTTGTTGCCGACTGTTTAGAAACGCTTTATGAGATCGGAACAGAATACAATGAGATCTTCAAGGAACATGGTGGCGAAAAAATTACCCTTGTGGAAAGTTTAAATGATTCTCCAAAATGGATCGAAGCCTTAAAAAAAATGGTGTTGAAGGCCAGTAGTTAAATTTCTTAACATCTTTAGATTGTCATTTCGACTGAAGCGGAGAAATCATATTCATCAAAGTATTTGAGAAAATTAAGATTATTTTCATTAGTCTGATTAGCTTTTCATTTCAACTACTCCGACTTTACTCTGCATATACTGCGCGGAGGTCATCCTGAGTTTAACGAAGGGTGTGGGAAGGCATGACACTCGTTTCGGCAAGCTTAATTTGATAACGTTTGCCTTTTTTATAAGATTCTATTTAAAAAATAAAAATTTTCTTTGTTAGCTTTTCTTTTCCATTATCTATGGAAATAAAATAGATTCCTGATTTTAAATTAGACGCATCCAATTTAAATGTGTTATTCCCTTTAACAGCATCAAATGTATTAGAATTAATTTTTTTTCCAATTGCATCAAATAAAGTTGCAGTGTAATTTGCATTAATATCAGAGTCTATCACAATTGCGATATTCCCGCTTTGGTCATTAAAGGCATTTATGTTTACAGCGGATGTATTACAATTTTCTGAAGTAATTATATTAAATGTTTTAGTGTTGCCATTGTAATCTGTTTGTTTCAGTCGATAATAACTTGTTCCGTTATATGCATTGTAATCGGTAAAGGAATAGGTTAAAAGGCTTGTACTATTTCCAGCACCTAAAACATTTCCGATGGCAATAAAATTTGTTCCATCAATACTTTTTTCAATGGTAAAAAAGTTATTATTTGTTTCAGTAGCTGTGGTCCATTTTACAATCACATTGTTTTCGCTACAATTAACCTCATTGCTTAGTAATTCAATGGGAAGAGGAGTTGTAAAGTCAACTAAGGTCCATGATCTATAAAAGTCCGCAGAAGGGACAGTCACAGCCGAAACGATATTGGTAATAGTGTTAGCAGAACCTACAGGAAGAAATAGTATTCCATCCCAGTCGCTGGTAGTTGCATTCCAGCGCTGTGCCTTTAAATTAGCTTCTACTAAGGTATTAGGAGCAGCATTTTCCAGATCAACATAGGTAAAACTTAAGGTAACATCCGGTTTTACTGCATGGTTTGCATCAAGGATCCAAAAACGATCCGTTACCTGTAAGGAATTATTAGCTGCTGGAACGGTCACATTACCCATATTTGTAACCCCTGTAGGACGAAAAGTATTGTTGTCGGATCCTCCATCATAGGTTGAAAAATCTATATGGTTAGTAGCACCAGCTGTACCTCCTGTTCCAATTACAACTGTCACGGGGATTTCATTCGTTGGAGTACTTACTGGAACTGCATCATTATCGTAAAAAGGTATAATATATGTTCCTGTAGCATTACTAATATTCCAGCGTATACGGTTTGTTTCTGATTCCGAAATGATTCTTCCCCCTGTGCCAGTTTGTGTGAGGGCGTTCGTGTTGCTATTATCAAGCACAACAAATGCACTATTTGCAATAACAATATAGGGGTCGTTGTCCATAACTAACCTCCCCTGTGAAAAACTCAAGAAAGAATAATATAAAAAGAATAATATTGTTAATAGGATCGATCGCATTGTTGTTTTTGCAATTAAATCAATTTTTATATTTTGATTTTTTACGTATACTCTTATCTAGCCATATTTGATATTGAGTTTGTTTAATAAGCAAATCGTCCCAAGTTGGAGGGGTTTGTTTTGCTTCATTGAGTATTTGAATGATGCCGTCAATTTTACTTTTGTCGTTTCCGGATAATGGGGAAAAAGAGAATTTTGGGATAGTTAAATTCTCCTTAAATGAGCTAATAACTAGAGTGTAATATGCTTCACCGACAGCATTGTCAAATGATACTACAGTATCATAAGTTGCTAAAGTGGCGCATAGTTTTAATCTCGACTTTTCATCATCAGTATATTTCCGCTCAGATTGAGAAAATAATACTTGGGAAAATGACAGTATTGTTAAAATAAATAGAAATATTTTTTTCATGTTAGTAAGATTTTTACACTTATTGTTTAAGAATTATTGCATTAATTGATGCACCATATGTGTTGTAACTTCCAGCTCCTAAGGAAGTTCTTAAATTATAAGTCCATGTTCCAGCTCCAGGGGTGTCTACCCATTGAATAAAAAGAAAGTTATCCGTAGCTCCAGAATATCCTGCGCCTTCGTAAATTTCAGTTGCCCCTCTCCAAAATTCCAAAGCACACCAAGAGGCAGTAACCTTGTTAAAGCTGTATTCACCAGTTAAAAGCACTTTATCTCCTGCTTGTGTTGTAACAGTGATACTTGATCTTGTTGTAGAGGCAAAAACAAAAAGTGTAGTGGATTCTGCTGTTGTTGAAAAATCATTGTCAGTAAATCTTTTCCATTTACTTCCATCCCACCAATAATATCCAGGTGTCACCTGATTAGGGGAAGCGCCAGCAGTTGCAGTATTATATACCAATAATGATGTTGCTGGGGCAGCAATCGGCCCTGCAGCATTGCTTGCTGTTAAAGGCACACGAGGTATTAACAGTCCCTTATTTGGAAAATCAACATCTAGTCCGGCACTGGGGTTTGTGGCTGTGCCGGTAGTATTGATCGCAACATTTTGGGCAACCGCCCTTATATTAAAAAACAGGATCAATAAAATAAATATTGAAATAATCTTAACGTTTAGTTTGTTTTTCATGACAAAATTGGGTATTAAATAATAAAAAACGTAATGAGTTATTGAATTGTATAGAGCGATAAAGTTAAGAAAAAAATATGGCATAAAACATACTTTTAACCTCATTCGCCCAAGATTTCGTGAAATTCTTACATCTGTCACAATAACTCTATAAACAGACAATTGTTGAACGAAAAAATCAAAGAAAAGGTTGCTCTCAAATCAAGTTTTTGTTCAAATTTGTCATATATATATACTAAATGAAACTATTTAGCTACAAAAGTGAATAGATTTTAGTAGAAATAAAAAAAACATCCCAAAAATTTGGATGTAAATTAGGATCTAACAATTGGAGAATATTTAGGAAAAATGTTTTTATTGTTTATTTTTTGACAGATTTATACTTTGCGTTTTTAAAAAAACCAAAAATGGAATTGATGCCCAAAATGGTCTATTTGAATTTTTAATTTATGCTCAAGCACCAGTTTCTTATTTTTTAAAATAGTCTTTATGGACATGAATTTTTATTTTTTAGAAAGATCAATATGAAAGATAGGGTGAGCAATAAACCTTGTGTTGTATTGATTGTGTGTGCTTACTACTAATTTGAATTCTGACAAATAGTCTAATTGTTGAAATTTCTTACATGCGTCCTGTATTTTATTACTTCGGTTATGATAGCTTTTATACTTGGTGTTTCTTTGTGATGTAATAATCATTAATTCTAAACACCATGAAAGCTCCACTACTCATCATCTCGCTAAGTTTGAGCCTTGCAACTATGATTGCTCAAACAACATTTGAAAAATCGTTCGGAGGAGTGAATATAGACTACGGAGTATCTTCTCTGCAAAATCCTAACGGAGGTTCGGTATCTGTTTCTAATTCAAAAAATTCTGGACTGGGAGATTCTGATATTTCAATTGTAAAAATGAATAGCAATGGAGATACTGTTTGGACAAATACATATGGTGAACATGGAGATGACTTTTGCAAAACAATTCAAAAGACTTCTAACAACGAATATCTAATTGCTGGACTAACAAATAGTATGGGAGGTGATGGTACGGATATATTATTGATAAAAACCGATTCTAATGGAGTTTTACTTTGGTCAAAAGTGTATGGTGGTTTAGGAAATGAATCAGCTATGTCTGTTGAAGTAACTGCTGATAATTGCTATCTAATTGCAGGATATACAGAAAGTTTTGGTGCAGGTCTAGAAGATATGTTTATCCTTAAGGTGGATGCAGCAGGTGATTTTTTATGGAATAAAACCTTTGGTGGGGCAAATGATGATTTTGCAAATTCAATCAAAAAAACAACTGATGGAGGATATATTATTACAGGGGCATCAAATAGTTTTAGTACAAATAGCGATTATGATGTTTATTTAGTAAAAATTGATTATAATGGAAATAAATTGTGGTCAAAAGTGATTGGTGATTCAAATGATAATTTTGGAAATATGGGTTTACAGGCTGTTGATGGAAATTTAATGGTTGCCGGTTCTTCATCAAGTCTTAGTAATGGGTCTGATATTTTTATTATTAATACAGACGGCAATGGGGATATTGTTTTTTCTAAGATACTTAACTCTGTTTTAAACGAAGTTGCAAACAGTCTTATTCAAGTTACGGATGGTCAATTTGTTTTAGTTGGTACAATAGAAACAGTTAATCACGATTCTACAATTTTGGATAGTTCAGTTTCTAAAGATTCACTCATTACTGCACCAGAACAAACAATAAATTTAGGAATATGTGTAATTAAATTTGATAAATTTGGAGATATTGCTTGGACTAAAAAATATGGAACGAATGGAGATTTTAATGGGTACGATGTTATTGAAACGTGTGGAGGGGGATATTTTATTACAGGCACTGTAAATCCTATTGGGACTAAGAATTTTGATACTTATTTAATAAAAACCAATTCTGATGGCGGAACTACTTGTGGAGGTGTTGCATTTACAATAAATGATAGCACAGTTACTTCAACTTCAATTACTCCCTCTGATTTAGCTTCTTCCGGCACACTTACAACAACCAATAAACTGTTAATAGCTTTCGCTAAAGAATACACCATGACAACCAATTGCTTTGATGAAGTTATTGATCCAAATACTTCTCATTCAAATCCTATCGGAATGGCAAATGATATGATTGTAGATGATGGAAATACGGGTCAAATTTTAGATAATGGTAAAAATGATCAATCAAGAAGTGTAACAAACAACTCAACTCAAAACAAGGATATTAGTTTTAATGTTTTCCCAAATCCAAATATTGGAAAAGAGGTCAACCTTTCTATGACAGCCTCCAAAGGTGATGAATTACTTGTAGTTGTTTATGATGCCTTAGGCAGAGAGCATTACTCAAAGATCGTAGTTGTTGAAAATGAAAATGAAAATGTGTACGCGATCGACCTTTCTGAAAAATTAGTTTCTGGGATCTATTTTATTACCGCTTCTTCCATAAAAGGAAATGAAACGAAAAGACTTATAGTTAAATAACACGAATACTCCTTCATAATGTAATGGAAAGTGGCTGCCCTATTTGGTAGCCTCTTTTTTTATCAATTAACAGTTATTGGGGTATTTGTCAAAAAGACGAGTGAAAAATATCACATCAAATCTTTAAATAGATGGCTATATTTGTACTAGGATTTTATTATTTCAGTGCAAACCGAATCATTCGTTTAATATGTATGTAAATATGGTTGGGCTGAAGTAGGATGTGACCTTAATAGTATGAAAAATCAATATCCTTTTATTTTTCTTTTGTTTTTTTTGCCTTTTTCCAAACCTGACGTTTCTCAAAAATCAGTGCCGGATTGGCAACTCCAAAAATTCGAGAATGGAATTTCTGTTTATTCCAGGATTGCGGAAAATTCGAAATACAAAGAATTAAAAGTTGTTTATCAATTAAAAACCTCGCTATCCAGTATTATTGCTTTATTAAATGATGCTCCTTCTTTTCCTCAATGGGTATATAGGTGTGACGTATCCAAAGTGCTTAAAAAAGACTCGGATAAACATTTGATCCGCTATCAGACTGTTGCCGCTCCCTGGCCGGTTGATGATCGTGATATGGTGGTTGATGTAAATACGTTTCAGGATCCGAAAACCAAGATCGTTTATCAAAAAGTTACTTGTTTACCGGATTTTATTCCCGAAGAAAAAGATCATGTTCGGGTTCGTGAATTCCGCGGATCATGGACACTTAAGCCTTTAAAAAATGGATTGGTGGATGTCGAATATGAGTTATTGGTTAACCCGGGTGGAATTGTACCTGCCTGGATAATAAATATGGCTGTTGTAGATGGCCCTTTTGATACCTCTGTGAATATGAAAGATTGGGTAAAAAAAGATAAATATCAAAAAACAAATTATCCGTTTATTGTTAATCCTTAGCCGATTTATCGTGTTTATTAATATTTCTTAATTTTACGAGATGAACAGTATTTTCAATACATACTATGACCGAGCAATCACCTGAAAACCTATCCGAGAAATTCATTGATGTAAAAAAAGCAATTGCCGGTAAAAATCCTAAATTATTAAGATTTTTACCGGGCTTTGTTTTGAGATATATCATTCGTACAGTCCATCAGGAGGAAATGAATATTGCTGTTGAACGCAATAAGCACCGCATGGGTCACGATTTTGTGGATGCTGCCATAGAAGAATTTGGTGTTAGATCAATTGTTGTCGGGGGCGAAAACATTCCACGAAGTGGAGGTGTTATCATGGCCGCAAATCATCCGCTTGGAGGATTGGATGGAATTGCATTAATGGATGTTGTTGGCGAATACCGTAAAGACCTTAAGTTTTTTGTGAATGATCTCTTGATGGCATTCAAAAATTTATCTTCTATTTTGATTCCGGTAAATAAGCATGGCAAAAATTCTTCCGAGTACACGAAAAAATTTGAGGAGATATACGCTTCCTCTGACTGCCTTTTAATATTCCCTGCCGGACTGGTTTCCAGAAGACAAAAAGGCGGGAAGATTGAAGATCTTGTTTGGAAAAAAAGTTTTATCACCAAAGCTATTCAATACAAAAAAAATATTGTGCCTGTTTATATTGATGGAAGTAACTCCAGATTTTTTTACAATCTGGCATATTGGAGAAAAAAAATTGGAATAAAAGCGAATATCGAAATGTTTTTTTTGGTAGATGAAATGTATAAACAAAGGGGTAAAACGATTACCTTTACTTTTGGCAAGACAATTTCCTGGGAAACATTTACTAAGGATAAAACATCCGATTATTGGGCTTCAATGGTAAGGCAACATGTATATGCTTTAAAAACAGGTGATATATCGAAAATGTTGCCTACAATAAAAAATAGTGCAGCTTCAAATGAAATAAAATAGTATTCAATTATGAATCCGATCATAGACCCGATTGAAAAAAGTGTTTTAGAAAAAGAACTTTCACAGGATAAATTTATTCGTGAAACTAATAATGGTGATAATCATATTTACATTATTACTCACCACGATTCTCCAAATGTGATGAGGGAAATTGCCCGCCTGCGTGAAGTTACTTTTCGTACAGCCGGTGGTGGAACAGGTATGGAGATTGATATTGATGAGTTTGATACAGCAGATGCTCCATACAAACAATTGATCGTTTGGAATCCTCAGGAAAAAGAGATCGTTGGTGGTTACCGTTATATCAAGTTAAAAGATGCTCCAATTATAAATGGAATTGTGCATGTTGCCACTACCGAATTATTTAATTTTTCTGATGCGTTTGTAAAAAAATATGTTCCTGAAACAATTGAATTAGGACGTTCTTTTGTTCAACCAAAATACCAGCCATCCGTTGATAACCGAAAAGGTCTTTTCTCTCTTGATAATCTTTGGGATGGTCTTGGCGCTATCGTTGTTGATAATCCGGATGTAAAACATTTCTACGGAAAGGTGACAATGTACACTGATTTTAATTTTTATGCCCGCGATTATATTCTTTCCTTCATGAATTACTTTTTTCCTGATAAAGAAAAATTGGTTTATCCGATTCACCCTTTAGGATTAAAAACGGATCCGTCTGAATTCTTACAAGTAATTAAGGGTTTGTCTTATAAAGAGGCACATCGTATTCTCGGACAAAAAGTTCGTGAAAAGGGAGAAAATGTTCCTCCATTGGTAAATGCCTATATGAATCTTTCAGCAACAATGAAAATGTTCGGAACGGCCATGAACTCTCACTTTGGAGAAGTTGAGGAAACAGGTATTCTTGTAACGATCGCTGATATTTACGAGACAAAAAAAGAACGACATATCAACACCTATAAAAAATAATTTGAAGCATTTTATTTTTTATAGTCTCACAGAAGTTTTCAATTCACATTTCTCAAATCGTAGGGAGTAATTTATAATCATTCAATGGAAATAAAATCTGCAAAATTTGTCATCAGCAATAGCGATGTTGCAAAATGCCCCAATCCAATAAAACCTGAATACGCATTTATCGGCAGATCCAATGTTGGGAAATCTTCCTTAATTAATATGTTGGTTGAAAGAAAGGATATGGCAAAAACATCCGGGAAACCTGGGAAAACCCAATTGATTAATCATTTTATAATTAACGATAATTGGTACTTAGTCGATTTGCCCGGCTATGGATATGCAAAAGTTTCCAAAGATAGAAGGGACATTTTTCAGGCCTATATTTCAGAATATATTCTTGAAAGAAAAAACTTATTGTGTTTGATGGTTTTGCTTGATTCGCGTCTTGAACCACAAAAAATCGATCTTGAATTTATGGATTGGTGTGGTGAAAAAGGCGTGTCCTTTATTATGGTCTTTACCAAAATAGATAAGCTATCTAAGAAGCAGTTTGCTGATAACATTAAGCATTATAAAGAAGAAATGGGGAAACATTGGGATGAATTGCCCGAGTGTTTTTATACTTCAGCAGAGAAAAAAGGAGGAAGAAAAGAACTGTTGGACTTCATAGAAAACACCAATAAATTGTTTAAATAAAAAAATCCCCAAGTGATTAGCTTGGGGATTTTTTATGTGATAATAATGAACTTATTTATTGTTTCGAAGTAAATTAATAAATCCGGTTGTGCTCTGATCTTTGTTAGTAACAGAGGTTGCTTTTAATATGTAGAAATAGGTTCCATCACTACACTCAAGAGCCGAAGTTGTTCTTCCATCCCATTTTATTGTTGCAGATTCTGCTTCCCATACTTTAAGTCCCCAACGGTCATAGATATCAACGTGGAATTCTTTGAACCCTGAGCTGTTAACATACCATTGGTCATTTACGTTGTCTCCATCAGGTGTAAATACGTTAGGAATATTAAAGAATTCGAATACATCAACGTTTATTACATAACAAATTGAATCGATACATCCATTTGCATTTCCGGCTGTTAAACAAACTGTTTGTGGACCATTTGATGCATAGGTATTTGATGGGTTTTGAAGTGCAGATGAATTTCCGTCACCAAAATCCCATACCCATGAAGTAGCTCCACCGGTACTAATATCTGTAAAGTTGTAGGTGAATCCATTAGATGTTGTATCAAACGCTGCAATCGGAGGGGTTGAAACAGTAACGGTACAAGAAACCGGATCAGAAAAACAGCCTAATGCATTTGTGTCCATAACAAAAATAGGTCCGCTTGTAGCACCCCAATCAACAGTAATAGAATTTGTTCCATTGCCTGAAGTGATTGTCGTTCCAAGTGGTGTAGTCCATACATATGATGTTCCGCCTGACGCTGTAAAAATATTTCCGGTCGAGTTCACACAAACATCAGTACAAGAAAATACTGGATCTGGTAATTTTGCACGTGATAAAATGTAAGGAGAATTTGAAAAGTCTGACCAAGCTAATTTTTTATTATCGTTATAAGCAGCTACTGATGCGGTAACTGTTCCCATGTTGTTCCATAAAGCTGCTGTTGGCGAATTCCATTTTGCCAAACCATCCCATGGACCGTCTGTTGCCTGATTATAAAAAATATCGATATCAGCATTATCTGCTCCGGCAGTTCTTGTGATCTGATGATAGAACAATGGTAAAACTTTACACATTGTCGCATCAATTTGTGATACGTTAAATCCATCAGTAGTTGCGATGTTATTTCCTAATCTGCCTGTATACGTATTTGCAGATGCAGATGCAGGTGTTAATTTTATTTCGCGGTAACGCAAAGTTCCTACGCTTGACCCTGTTGGAAATGAATATACAGAACTTGAATTTGTGGCTCTTGAAAGAGTTCCTCCTAAAGCACTGCTGACAAAACCTTCAGCACCAAAAGTGGCTGCATTTGTTACGGCTGCTACTGCAGGATTCGTAACAAACATTGTATTTGTTTGTGTTTCTAATTCACGGTCGTTAATTGTTAAGAGTCCATTTGTTCCAACAATTGCATTTACTAATTGCAGTGTTTTTTTACGGTTAGTCGTTCCTGCACCAACACCACTCAATGTTAAATTATTGAACGTAGTAACAGTTGCTGTTGTACTTGTAATAAACTGTTGTAGATCTCCATTGAAATTTACAGTACTGTTATTTGCTGTAAATGTTGCATCATTTATCCAATCTTGCTCAACAAAAATAGTTCCGTTACCTTGCAGTGTAGAACCGTTCTTTAGAAATACCGTTCCGGGAGTTCCACTGTTAGCTATGGTCATGGTGCCATTGTTTTCAAAAACAGGAGTTACGCCTGAGGTCCCGTCATTCTGAAATCCTCCATTAACTTGAACAATTGCTGAAGCGCCGGTATACACCTGTGCTCCATTGTTGAATAAAATGGTCTGGGCAAAAGCTCCGAAAGTCACCCCACCTGTTACAGCAAGTAAAGACAGTAATCTGATAATAAATCGCTTAGTAATTATTTCCATGTTGAAAGTATAAGGAGTATATTAACAAAAATAAGTGATTTTTAACACAAACCAAATTATTTCGCGTAATAAAGATGCAAATTTCTAGCTTATGGTTGCTTTTTAGTCAAGATTTTCATTTTCTCACCAAAATGTTGAGCAAAGCCTCTCATTTCTTTCGCCGCCTCTGTTTCCCCCGTTGCTCTGTCAAAGGTATCCGCCATCGAAAGTAAACATTGGTGATAAAACTGCTTCATCTCGTCTACCATCATGTCCTTTGTCCATAGGTCAATCCGTAGGGTGTTATTTTCCTTAGCATCCCAAAGGGTTATCATTATTGCTTTGCTGCTGCTTTTTTCATCTCCTTCAGTCGCACTCCAGTTTATCTTTTCTGGTAAATTGTTTTCGTCTAAAGTTATCTTAAAATTGATCTCTGTTTCTTTCATTTTATTGGTATATTGGTTAATTCGTTCACTAGTATGCTGTGTTTTCTTGCTCTGTATTATTTTTTATGCCTACGGTCTATTGTCTATTCCCTATAATTATTTTCCCGGTTTATATTTTGATTTTATTAATATTTTTTGTGCATCTGTTTCATTTATAAGCTCTTGTAGTGTGATTGTGGGGTTGTTGTTCATGTATTGACGAACCAATTGCCAGCCTATCCAGTGCCCGATCCTTGAAGGAGCTTCTTTGCTCAAAGCGCTTGTAAAGGGACCATCGCTGGTGAATTTCATAATTTCAGCTTCATCAGTAGTGTACAATAATTTTTTAGCGGCAAAATAGCTCCAAACGTTAAACTCGTTTTGATCGCAATATTCCATTTGTTTTTTTGAATATTGGATCTTTAATGAATCCGGAGTATTGGGCATTAATGCATCCGTCAGATACATGATCTTACCCATATAGGTTATTTCACTCAAAAAATCATGCTTGTTCATTTTGTTCGGAAATTCTATCAACATCCATTGGCGGATAGCATCGGGAACAATGTTTTCCTTATTCATGAACATTGATTTATATTTTGGAATTCCTAGTTCAGAATAAAATTCATTATTCCTTCCCAAATAGGTTTCCAACCCAATTGCCAAGGTGCTGTCGGCATATACCACCGAATAGTTAAATCCTGAGATCATTGTAATTGGTTTTGGCAATATTTTTTCAGGGAAATAGTGTTTGAAACGCTGGTAGATTGGGGTTAGTTCATCAATAAGAAAGTCAGTATTTGGATACGTTTTTTGACAATCCTCATAGGCTTTGTGCATAGAATGATCACGAATAAAGTTTTTCATCCGGAAGCCATATGACGAATCTCTTATTCCTCCATTATTTAAAATGACCGAAATAAAGGTGGAATAAAACCTTCCATATTTTGATTGCAATTGTTTTGTCGCAACCTGAATGTTATTCGTATCCATCTTGAAAATATCCTGTTCCAAACGGTCAACGCTCATTTTTTCGACAACGACATCCGATACATCGACATTTAAACGGTCGTTTCCGCAACTCGCAAATGTTAAAAACAAAAGAAGATATATGTAGGTTCTAAAATTTCTCATATAAAAAAATATACTTATTATTGTATTTGATTAAAAGCCTGAATATTTATTTTTAAACCCCAAAAATATGAAAAATATGAAGAAGATTCTTACAATAACTACATTAGCTTTGGCCGGGCAATTAGCTTTTGCTCAAGGTGGTGAAAACGAATTGAAAAATTTCCGTTTTGGATTAAAAGTTACCCCTTCTGTAAATTGGTATAAACCAGATGGGAAATTGATGTCTAGTAGCGGTGCTGGAGTGAAGTTTGGTGGTGGATTGATCCTTGAATTTCGTTTAGCTAAAGTGGCATCTTTTCAAACAGGCCTTCAAATTGATGGTGAAGGCGGAAAAATAAAATACATCAATGGAGGACTTGCTGCTAACACAAGCACAATGAGCTATTATTACAATATTGCAGATGATAAGATTCTTCCTTATAATACTTCTGATACCTCTGCAGCATGGATTTTAGGAAACACACATTATCAATTAAATGCTCGTCAGTACAAAGCTACTTATGTTACAATTCCAATTATGTTAAAATTAAAAACAAAAGAAATAGGTACAATGACTTATTTCGGACAATTTGGATTTAATGCTTCATTCAGATGGAAAGCAAATGCAACTGATGAATTAACTGTTATTGCCCCTTCAGTAGGTTCTGGGCAAAATGCAACAAAAAGTAAAATAGATGTAACAAAAGATATGGTATTCTTCAAAGGGGCTTTAGCTTTTGGTCTTGGCGCTGAAATGAACCTTTCTGGAACGACTTCATTAGTATTCGGATTGAACTATAATTTAGGTTTGACCAATTCTGTTAAAAATGAATCTGATTATATTGAAAGAAAAACATATGATGGTAATCTTGCTGCTTCATGGGAAAAATTGCCACAAAAGTTAAAATCTAATGCCGTAGTTTTAACTGTCGGCGTTTTATTCTAACATCTAATAGTTCGTAACATTAATCCCGAGCTCATTTTTATGAGGTCGGGATTTTTATTTTTGGATAAAGAAAGTATGAGTAGCAACAAATGAAAAATAAAGAAGTAATAAATCATATTGTAAATTGGCTTTCGAATTATTCGATTCAAAGTAAAACTTCCGGCTTCGTAATAGGCATTTCTGGAGGTATCGATTCGGCATTGACCTCAACTCTTTGTGCGAAAACAGGATTGCCCTTGATCTGCCTGAACATGCCAATTCATCAGCATAAAGCTGAATACGAGAGAGGCTTGGAACATATTGAATGGCTGAAGAAAAATTTTACGAATGTTTCTTCGCACGAAGTTGAATTAACAAATACTTTCAAAACCTTAAGTACAGCTCTGCCCAGCGATATTCAGGATTGGTTAACAATGGCAAATACACGTGCACGTTTGCGCATGACCACCCTGTACGCTTTCGCTTGTCATCATAAAATGTTGGTAGTTGGAACTGGAAATAAGGTTGAAGATTTTGGTATCGGCTTTTTTACCAAATATGGCGATGGCGGTGTGGATATTAGTCCGATTGCAGATCTTATGAAATCGGAAGTTTATGCGTTATCAAAAGAATTAGGAGTGGTAAATTCAATTCAAATTGCTCCGCCAACGGATGGTCTATTTGCTGATAGCAGAAGTGATGCAGACCAGATTGGGGCCACCTATGATGAACTCGAATGGATAATGAGATTTATTGAAAACTCAAAAGATACTTCAGTATTAAATGAAAGACAAAAAGTTGTTTTTGAAATTTATACACGAATGAACAAAGCGAATCAGCATAAAATGAATCCAATTCCGGTTTGTCTGATTCCGGAAGAATTAAAATAAAAATTATGATTGAAGAACTATATTCTATTTTTCTGAAGCATCCTTCTGTTTGCACCGATACCCGTGACATTAAGCCCGGTTCTATTTTCTTTGCTCTGAAAGGGGATAACTTTAATGGAAATACATTTGCAGAGAAGGCTATTGAGCTTGGCAGTTCTTTTGTTGTTATCGATGAAGAAAAGTACAAGAAAAATGAAAAATACTTTTTAGTTGAGGATGTACTGTCAACACTTCAGCAGTTGGCGAATTACCATCGCAAACAATTGAATATTCCTGCGATAGGCATTACAGGATCAAATGGAAAAACCACTACAAAAGAGCTGATCAATGCTGTTCTGTCTAAAAAATATACTGTTCTTGCCACAAAAGGAAATTTAAATAATCATATTGGTGTACCTCTTACACTTCTTAGTATCACTAATGAACACGAAATTGCAATTATTGAAATGGGTGCAAATCATCAGGGTGAAATAGAGTTACTCTGTAATATTGCCGAGCCCGATTTTGGAATTATTACGAATATTGGTAAAGCCCATTTGGATGGATTCGGTGGGATAGAAGGAGTTAAGAAAGGGAAGAGCGAGTTGTATAAATTTATTCAGGCAAAAAAGGGAAAACTATTCGTACATGGCGATGATGATTTGTTGATAGAGCTTTCTGCAAACAATGAAAAAGTGACCTACGGAACAAAAAAATTATATGATATTGTTGGTGCGGTCAATGAAAATGATTCTGAATTTATTTCTTTCCGCTGGGCGACACGTTATACTGCAGCTAATATTGTTAAATCAGAATTGGTAAATACACAGTTGGTGGGTATCTATAATTATTATAATTTATTGTGTGCTGCTTGTGTCGGCAATTACTTTATGGTCGAGGATGAATTAATTAATCAAGCATTAAGAGAATACACTCCTACTAACAATCGTTCTCAACTTCATAAAACTAAGAACAATACATTGATATTGGATTACTACAATGCCAATCCATCTAGCATGACTTTGGCAATTGAAAATTTTGCAGAGATGAAGCACTCCAATAAAATTGTAATATTAGGAGATATGCTTGAGTTAGGCTCTGAAGATGAAAAGGAGCACGATGCGATCGTTCATCTATTGCAGGAGAAAAATATTTTGAATGTGTATTTGGTTGGACCGATCTTTACTCACGCAGGAAAAAAAGTAAATGCTAAAACGTTCGCAACTAGTGACGATGTAGTTGAATTTTTAAAACAAAATAAAATTTGTAACGCCACCATTTTGATCAAAGGCTCTCGGGGAATCAAGTTAGAGAAGGTAGTGGAGGTTTTATAAAGTATTTTCCTCTTGGCGATCAGGAGTCAGAGCTTCAGTTTTGTATGACAACTTAATGTATGACGGGAGATCGAAAACAAAAAAAGTCCTAAGAATATTTCTTAGGACTTTTTTATAAAAGATAATTTTATTAAGCTAACAATGCTCTTGAAATTACAATTTTTTGCACTTCAGTTGTACCTTCATAGATTTGAGTGATCTTTGCATCACGCATTAATCTTTCAACGTGATATTCTTTCACAAAACCGTATCCTCCATGGATCTGAACAGCTTCAACAGTTGTTTCCATCGCTACTCTTGAGGCAAAAACTTTTGCCATTGCACTTTCTTTATCAAAATTCATGTGTTGATCTTTCATCCATGCTGCTTTTAGGCAAAGCAAGCGCGCCGCTTCAATTTCTGTAGCCATATCAGCCAATTTAAATTGAATGATCTGATGTTGGTTGATCGTTTTTCCAAATGCTTTACGCTCTTTCGAATAAGCTAATGCCAACTCATAGGCTCCTGATGCGATTCCTAAAGCTTGGGATGCAATTCCAATTCTTCCACCTGATAATACTTGCATTGCGAATTTGAATCCAAATCCGTCTTCGCCAATGCGGTTTTCTTTTGGAACTTTTACATCAGTAAACATTAATGAATGAGTATCTGAACCTCTGATCCCAAGTTTATTTTCTTTCGGACCAACTACAAATCCAGGTGCTCCTTTTTCTATGATCAAGGCATTTATTCCTTTGTGTCCTTTTGAAACATCAGTTTGAGCGATCACTAAAAATACTGATGCTGAGCTTCCATTTGTGATCCAGTTTTTTGTTCCATTTACCAAATAATGGTCACCCTTATCAATGGCTGTAGTTTTTTGAGAAGTTGCATCAGACCCTGCTTCAGGTTCCGATAAACAAAAGCCTCCAATGATCTCACCTTTAGCCAATGGAATTAAATATTTTTGTTTTTGGGCTTCAGTCCCAAATTTTTCTAATCCCCAACAAACTAAGGAATTGTTTACACTCATCACCACGGAACAAGAAGCGTCAATTTTTGAGATCTCTTCCATTGCAAGAACATAAGATATGCAATCCATGCCGCCTCCACCATATTTTGGATCCACCATCATGCCTAAAAAGCCAAGTTCGCCCATTTGTTTTATCTGCTCTTTTGGGAATTTTTGGTGTTCATCGCGGTCAATTACTCCCGGTTTTAAGACATCGTTTGCAAAATCACGAGCCGCTTTCTGAATCATCAAGTGCTCTTCTGTAAGGTTAAATAACATTATGAATATTTTTTATGTTAAAAATTGCTTTATTTTTGAGAAAAGCAAATGTAAATTTTTAATTCAAATTTTGCTAATTGTTTATGACAAATAAAAATTGTACAAATTATCATGTAATTGGGCTTATGTCTGGAACCTCTATGGATGGCGTTGATATTGCATTTTGTCGGTTTTTTCTTGATAATAATAAATGGAATTATGAGATCTTAAATGCCCAAACCTTCTCTTATTCCGAGCATTGGAAAAAAGTGATCATTGGCCTCGAAACAGAAGATGCATTGGTGTTTCAGCAGGTTAATGTCGATTATGGACATTTTCTTGGTGGTTTGGTTTCAGATTTTATTATCAAAAATTCTATCAAAGCTGATTTTGTTGCCTCTCATGGACATACCATTTTTCATCAGCCTGAAAAAAAACTCACGGTGCAAATTGGCTCCGGAAGTGCAATTTCGGCCAAATGTAATTTATCCGTTGTTTGTGATTTCCGCACCCTGGATGTTGCTTTGGGTGGACAAGGTGCTCCTTTGGTGCCTGTTGGAGATAAATTATTGTTTTCTGAATACGATTTTTGCCTGAATCTGGGAGGGTTTGCAAATGTATCCTATGAATTTAAAGGACAACGGATAGCGTATGATATTTGTCCGGTAAATATTGTTATGAACGCCATTGCAGAAAAATCAGGATATGCATATGATGCCGGAGGAAATATGGCGAAAGAAGGAATGTTAAGCAATTATTTATTGAATGAATTTAATCAGATAGGATTCTATAAAATGATCATGGATAGTCCAAAATCTTTGGGAAAGGAATGGGTAATAAAGAATATTGATCCGATAATTGCGAAATATGAAATCTCGGATAATGATATGCTTCGGACATTTTGTGAACATGTTGCTTTTCAAATAGCAAAGTCGTTAAAAAACAAACCGAAAGGAAAAGTTTTGGTAAGCGGAGGAGGAGCCTATAATCACTTTCTGATCGAGCGGATAAAGCAACATACGGAGCACCAATTGATCATTCCTGATAAAAACACAATTGAATATAAAGAGGCGTTGATATTTGCTTTTTTAGGAGTTCTTAGAATGAGAAATGAGGCCAATTGTCTGAGAAGTGTTACGGGAGCAATGCGTGATAATTGTGGAGGGGCTATTTATCAATAAGGCAAAAGTAAAACAGCCTCGAAAGGGAGGCTGTTTTACTTGTTTTTTATCATTAGAATTCATCATCGTAAAAATCTCCATCATCTTCATCATCATCAAAGTTGCCATCTAATTTCACATCATCTTCCATTGTGAAATCATCATCATCTCCTTCTTCTAGGTCACTTTTCCAGTTTTTTTTGTCCTTTTCTTTTTGAGGAGTAAGTTTAGATGGCTTTCTTAATTCTCCTGAATCCTTTGCTTTATCAGTGCTTTTTTTTGTAGGACTCTTTTTTGAGCTGCTTGGCTTTTTCATTTTTAATGAAATTTGTTTTGCAAATGGTTTTGTTAGGTTTCTATTAATTACTTATTATACAAATCTCCGAATAATTTTATTTAAACAAAAAAATAATTGGAGAAAATTTTAAATTATTTGTTTTGAAAAATTCAACTTTTTTGTATCCAAATATAAAAATAAAACATAAAATTAGAAATACATAATTTTTATATCAATTTTTATTTTCGTTGGGATGCATGATAAGGCTGAGAGAAAATCGATTTATAGGATTTTTTGCAGCTATACAATAAAAGTAATTTGATAACGTTATTCTCATAATTACAATTACATCCCCACAATACTTTTTCAAAACTTTTAAGTAATTCCACTGTTTGCGGAGTTTTCCCCTGCTTAAATGATTTTATCTCTGATCATAATAGTATTTTGATTATGGAATTTAACATTTCGAAGCATCTTTTAACCAAACAAATAGTTCAACTAAAACTTAAAGGCCATGAATACAAACTTCAACTCCGCTGAAAACTTAACTGAAATAGTTTTCGAAAATAAAAATAAGGCGTATGGCGCATATGCTATCAGAAAGTCGTATGGCGATGGTGTTACTAAATCGTTGATCATTTCTTCTACATTTTTTTTAATGCTTGCATTATTGGCCATTTCGCTAACCAATAAAAAAATTGAGATCCCTGATTTGGGATTGATCAACAAACCTTTTACCTGGACACAAGAATTGGAAGTAGTTGTTCAGCCAAAGGATCCTTTTGTGAAACCAATCGAGAAACCTCAGACAGCTCCGGTTTCATCATCCGGGCAAATGACCGCTTCTGATAATCCAAAAAACACCGTGAACAAAACAAATGAGCAACAAAATATCAGTAACAATCCGAATCCAATTGGTAGTGATAGTACTTGGGTTACTGTTGTAATACCTGTAGAGCCTATAATTATAGCTCCTGCGCAAATTGAGTTGGTGCCTGACAAGATGCCAAAATTGGAAAATATGGCTCAATTCATTGTCGACAACTTGAAATATCCCAGAGTAGCAGTGGAAAATGGTACACACGGACCAGTTTATGTTTCCTTTGTTGTTGAGAGAGATGGGAGCATTTCTGATATTAAATTTAAAAATGGAATTGGTGATGGTTGTGAGCAAGAAGCCATGCGGGTTGTTGGGAAAATGCCCTTGTGGGAGCCTGGCATGAAAGGAGGAAAACCTGTACGTGTTCAATGTACATTGCCTGTAAACTTTCGACTTAAATAAACAATGCGGTGTTTATAAGTTAAGAAGAGTGTAAAAAAAGTGCCACTTCATATAATTAATTTAGCAATCGTGAGTTAATAGCTCATGATTGTTTTATTATTTAAATATCAAATCTAAACTAATACACATGTTAAATTCTGTTTTATTACAAGGCATAACTGTCGTTTCAAATGCAGCAACTCAAGTGGTCGATACTGCTAAAAATGTTGCTGTTCAGGCAACTCAGGTGCCTTTGGCAGGAACTATCGTTACTCCAAAGCAAGATTCTCTTTCCTTGCTGGACCTGATCATGAAAGGAGGATTGATCATGATCCCGATGGCCTTGCTGTCAATTTTAACAATATATTTCTTTTTTGAAAGATTAATGATCATTAGCAAAGCTTCTAAACTTGATAAAAATTTTATGAATAGCATTAAAGATTTTATTCATAATGGAAACATTGATGCTGCAAAATCTTTATGTCGAAACACAGTTAGCCCTGCCGCCCGTATGATTGAAAAAGGTGTTAGCCGAATTGGAAAACCTATCAAAGAAATTGAAGAGGCGATGGAAAGTATTGGAAAATTAGAGTTGAATAGACTTGAAAAAAATCTCAGCGTCTTAAGTTTGATTGGAAGAATTGCTCCGATCTTTGGTTTTATTGGTACCATAGGTGGTGTAATTAAAATTTTCTATGATATATCATTAAGCGATAATATCAGTATCGGGATTATTTCTACCGGACTTTATCAGAAAATGATCACAAGCGCATCCGGCTTGGTGGTTGGTTTATTGGCCTTTGTCGGATATTATATTTTGAATGCGATGTTAGATAAGACCATTAATAAAATGGAAACTGCTTCAGTTGAATTTATTGATTTGTTACAAGAGCCAACAAAATAAAAATGAAAATAAAACGCAGACATAAAGAAGCGGCTGAAGTCAGCACTGAATCATTGAATGATATCATGTTCTTCCTTTTACTTTTCTTCCTGATTATTTCAACATTGGTAAATCCTAGTGTGATGAAATTGGCATTGCCTAATTCAAAATCGGCTGTTCAGATGACCCTTCAGCCTGTAACAGTGGAGGTGAATGCTGATCACGAATATGCCGTGAATAAAACAAAAATTGCTTTTTCGGATCTTGAAAATGCATTGCGATTTGCTATTTCAAAACAGACCACACCAACAGTTGTGTTGAAGCTGGATAAATCTTTGACCGTTCAAGATCTTGCGGATGTTATGCAAATTGGCTATAACTTAGGCGTGAAAATGGTGTTGTCAACAAAAGCTACTGATAAATAGGATGGACGCAAGTTTAGAAAATAAAAGCAAATATTTGGCATTGGCATTTACAATTTGCTTTCATGCCTTATTATTTCTGTTGTTTATTTATATTGTATTTATTACCCCTATTCCTGCATTTGAAATAAAAGAAGTACCTACAATAGATATTGATCTTGGAACAGAAGGGTTAGGGAATGCAACAGCAGGTGGTTCAGGAAATCATGACAATGATATCGCAACCAGCATGGATGCTTCCTCTCAGCCAACTGTAAGTACCGATGCCCCGAATGTTATTACAGATCCGACAGAAACAGATGTAAGTGTAAAATCAAATCCGAAAAATAATAAAGATACCCCAGTTGAAACTCCAACAGTGCAGGAACAAAAGGAGAGTGCAGAACTTTTAAATGCTTTGGCAATATTAAAAAAGAAAGCAAAACATAAAGGAAATGGTGAAGGAGGAGGAAATACCGGTGGCTCTGGCACGGGCACGAATACAGGTGTTGGTCCGGGGAATGATAACGGGCATGGAAACGATACACCTGGAACTGATGGTAGTGGTGATTATAAATTGACGGGGAGGATCGTTACAAAACGACCTGATCCAATGACAGATAACAAGGAAGAAGGAAAGGTTATCGTAGAGATCATCGTCGATGAAACAGGAAAAGTAATTAAAGCTACTCCTGGTTTACCTGGATCTAATACAACAAGCTCCAATTTATATGCAAAAGCACGGCAAGCAGCCCTTTCTGTAAAATTCAATGCCAGCAGCAAAGGTATAAAGGAACAACGGGGGACATTCACTTTCGTTTTCACTTTAGAGTAAAATTCATTTACTTTTGTATCTCCTTATTTTGAGCGCATAAATGCAGTATGAATTACCAACAAACCTTGGATTATTTATTTAGTCAGTTGCCAATGTTTCAACGCATTGGTAGTGCGGCTTATAAAGCTGACCTAAATAATACACTTGCTATTTGTAAGTTATTAGATAATCCTGAAAAGCAATTTAAAGCTATTCATGTTGCAGGCACCAACGGTAAAGGCTCCACCTCGCATATGCTTGCGTCTATATTACAAGCCGCCGGATATAAAGTTGGTTTGTATACATCTCCACATCTCAAAGATTTTCGTGAACGTATAAGAGTGAATGGGAAAATGATCTATAAAAAGTCAGTTGTGGATTTTGTTGAGCAGTACAAAAAAGATTTTGAAATTATTAAGCCTTCTTTTTTTGAAATGACTGTAGGTCTCGCCTTCGATCATTTTGCAAAAGAAAAAGTAGACGTTGCCATAATAGAGGTAGGTCTTGGTGGAAGGCTTGATTCAACAAATGTAATTTCTCCTCTGCTTTCTGTTATCACCAATATTAGTTATGATCATACAAATTTATTGGGTGACACCTTAGAAAAAATAGCAGAAGAAAAGGCAGGTATAATAAAGCCAAATACAATTGCTGTTATTGGTGAAACCCAGCCGGAAGTAGCCTCAGTTTTTATTAAACATGGAAAAGAAAAAAGATCCGGTGTCTTTTTTTCCGATATGTTTTTTGATCTCAAGAACGAAAAACAATCCTTTAAGGAAAACGAAATGGTTCTTTCTGCTGATGTTGTTTTTAAGGGGATGGGGAATAATGAAAATATATTCCGAATTGAATGCGACCTTCCGGGGTTATACCAATTAAAAAATATCAGGACCGTTTTGTGCGCGATCTTTTTTTTGAAAACAGTTGTTGGTTTCCGCATTACTGATAAAGCGATTTTAAAAGGCTTATCATCAGTAAGAGAACGTACTGGTTTAAAAGGGCGCTGGCAACTATTATCTCAGAAACCATTGGTGATAGCTGATACAGGACACAACGAAGCCGGGATCAAAGAAGTGCTGGATCAGATAAAACTTATTCCTCATAGGCAGTTGCATTTTGTTATAGGCATGGTGAATGATAAAGACATTTCAAAAATTTTGGGTATGCTTCCAAATGATGCCATTTATTATTTTTGTAAAGCGAATATTCCTCGCGCATTGTCCGCATCCGAATTAGCGGATCTGGGAAATAAATTTGGTTTAAATGGAAATGCATATGCCTGTGTACAGGGTGCATATATTGCTGCAAAACAAAATGCCGCAATGAACGACCTTGTATTTATTGGAGGAAGTACTTTTACTGTTGCGGAAGTAATTTAATATGCTATTCATTAAAACAAAAAACCTCTCCGAAACTAATCGGAGAGGTTTTTTTATAAGTTAAAGGAATTACTTGCCTAATCCAACAGGGCTTCCAACACGTGTCATAGCGCAACGGAAACCAATCCATGCTGTTGCTTGACGTTGATCCAAGAATCTTCTTGTCCCTGGTACCATCCAATACGCAAGGTCTTTCCATGAACCTCCCTTATATACTCGGGCTTTATCGTTGACCATTGACGTGATGGAGTATTCGTACATTCCATTTGTTTCAGGTTTTCCGGAAGTTGCATCAAAAGGTTCGCTCCAACTTCCACCATTTAATCCAACAGCTTGGGATTGAACGTCACCATCTAAATAGTTGATGTTATCAGCATATTTGTAATTTCTTCTCTCGTCAAGATTGTCATCAGGAAAAGCAATACTAACATCTCTCCAACGAACCATACCCGGTATAGAGATGATATTGCTATCCAAGTCATATTTGATTGTATCGTTTATCAAGATACCATCCACATCACGTTCTTGTGTTTTGAAAACATTTCCACGGAAAGGGCGGAAGTCTGCCTTATCTTCAGGAGACAAAGGACGGTATATATCCATTACCCACTCAGAAACGTTACCGGCCATATTATATAAACCGTAATCGTTTGGCCAATAGGAGAAAACAGGAGTTGTGATATCACCGGCATCATTCAAACGACCTGCATTACCCATCATATCTCCATTACTTCTTTGGTAGTTAGCCATCATTTGTCCTAAATATTTAGAATCAGGATTACGAGTGCCGTGACCATTCCAAGGGTATAATCTTCTATCGGTGATACGTTCACCAATTGTATTTCCAATTAAGCCATAAGCAGCATATTCCCACTCAGCTTCAGTCGGAAGTCGGTAGCGAGGTAAAAAGATACCATCTTCCATTCTTACTAAACGCTCTCCGCCATTAGGATCCATACTAGGAATTGGGTTTTTAACAGGACCTGTCCATCTTCCGGCAAGGTATTCATCCGTATTAAAATAATCGTTTTCAGTTGGAGATGGAGCATAGTCCAAAATACCTTCGCGAACCAAAATAAATTCGTTCACACGGTCAGTTCTCCAAGCACAAAAGTCGGATGCCTGTAACCAATTTACACCAACAACAGGATAATCTCTATAAGAAGGATGGCGTAAATAATATTCAACATATGGCTCATTGTAAGCCAAACGATCGCGCCATACCAAACTATCAGGAGTCGCTTTCTTAAGAATGTCAGGAAAGTTTATTCCAAAAACTCTAGTTGTCCAATGCAAGTATTCAAGATAATCAAGATTCCGTACCTCTGTTTGATCCATATAGAAAGAAGAAACTGTTACCCTTCTAGGAATAGCATTCCAATCGTAAGTAACATCTTGTTCCGCTCTACCCATTGTGAAAGTACCACCTTCGACCAAAATCAAACCTGGTCCGGTTTCCTGTTCCTCATAAGGTCCAACTTCAAATCCTCCGTTTTTGGGCTCATTGTATTCCCATGCAGTAACAGGAGATCTCTCTTTGCTACAAGATGCAAGGGCAGCGAGAGCTACTAGTGCGATAAATTTGCTTGATACTTTTTTCATTTTGCTTGTTTTCGTTTGTATAATAAAGCGTATTCGTAATAAAACTTAGTTTTAGTTATAAAATTGTATAAATGAATATTATTAGAATGAAGGACAGCTAACTGTTCTGAATTTTTTCTTTTTCGGTCTACATTCGAACTGTAATGAAAAAGAAATTTCATGTGACCCTGCAGTTGCATTTGTAAGCTTTGAAACTGTTACGTCATAGCTATATCCAACTTTAAAGAAATGTTGTTGAAAGCCAATAAGTGCAATAAATGAATCCTGGTTACGATACCAAAGGCCACCAACTATAGAACCTCTTACAACATAAACGCCTAAGTTCAATTGTTGGAAATCTTGTTGTTTCTGATATAAAACGTTTGGGGAAATATAGGTTTCATTCCCTTTATCACCAACAGGCAATACGGCACCAGCATGGCCAGTGAATTTCATCGGTAATTTACTTGGTCCTATCAGTCCTTCATCAGGTTGTGTTAAATGGTGTGCAGCAAAACCAAAGAAATAACGTTTGCTGTATCCTAATAGTCCTGCAGAAATATCAACATTTGATTTTTTTGATACACCGGGAACTTCGTTAGTGTTGTAAACAAATCCTCTGCGTTCGTCAATCATATCACCGAATGTAAGTTTACTCCAATCAATACTTTTTTGGAAATAAGCCGCTTCTAGGCCAAATTTCATTGAGAATTCACGATTGATATTTAATTGGTAAGCATACATTGCTGCTACGTTAGTAGTAGTTAATGTGCCTTGTCCTGCTTTATCATTCGTTACCAATAATCCAATACCTCCTGCAATTTTATCGACATGTTGGTCGTAAGATGCAGAATATGTAATGTAAGTTCCGGAGATATTTGGCCACTGATTTCGATAATTTAAGTTGATTCTTGGACATCTTGCGGTGCCAGCAAATGCAGGATTGAGGTATAATGGATTAGCGTAGAACTGAGTAAACTCGGGGTCTTGAGCAAATAATTTTTCGCTTGAACCAAAAGAAAATACGACTAATAAAATTAAAACGATACGTTTTAACATAATAACTCTGTTTTTAATGGGACACAATTATACATAAATCTTTCTTAAAATGTTTCATTTGAAAGGCATTATTTTTACTTTAAAGGCAATAATCCAAATAATAATGCGTTCTTCAAAAAAACTTTTTAGAACTTTACTTAGACAAATTTAAGTAAAAAAAACATTACGGACAATTATAATGCTCATTTTTACTAAATTTGAAATCTAATCTGATAATAATATGCGTGCTACTCTTGCCTTTTGCTTCCTTTTGTTCATGGATTTTAGTGTTTTTGGGCAATCTAAATTTTCAGAGAGGCAAAATCCTGCTCAATACACTATTGCATGGGAGCAACCTGGTTCAGTAAAGCCATCTGAAATCGTTACTCAAAGTTTTCTGAGATTTTCAGGAGCACAATATGTTTTTGAGGAGGCTTTTTTACCACGATATTCCCAAAAGGTCAAGCTAAACTCAAATAATCAAAATTTTACAGCCTCTATCGTAAATTCGTTTTTTTTACCTTTAACAGAAGCTGAAATTGCTGTTATAAAGGATCCTTCACTTATTTTATCTGAGATAAAGATAAATTCAATTGTATTAACTTCCAAAAAGCAAAAGTATGGCGAGGTTTCATTTGTTCCGATACGTAAGAACGCAGGCTCAGGGAAATATGAAAAGTTGATGTCTTTTGATCTTTCAATTGAGTATACTGATAAAGATGAGAGGTTTGCATACCGCGCTGTGCATACTTATGCTGCTAATTCTGTGCTTCAGACCGGGAGTGGTGATTGGTACAAGATCGGGCTTACACAAGATGGGATCTATAAACTTTCGTCTTCCTTCCTACAAAATCTGGGAATTGATGTAACTACCATAAATCCTCAAAATATCAGGATCTATGGAAATGGAGGAGGAATGCTTTCCGAATTAAATTCTGCTCCCCGCAAAGACGATCTAGTTGAAAATCCTATATTTGTTCAAGGTGAAGGCGATGGGGTATTTGATGCTGCCGACTACGTTTTGTTTTATGGGAAGGGGCCGCAAACATGGTCTTATAATGCTGCAAATTGTCCAAAATTCTCTCATACGCTTAATCTTTATTCCGATACGGCCTTTTATTTCATTAATGTGGATCTTGGGTTGGGAAAGCGAATTCAAACTCAGGCTTCTTCCGTATTACCTCCAACAAATAATGTCTCCTCTTTTGATGATTATGGATTTCATGAAAATGATAATGTGAATTTTATTAAGTCGGGAAGACAATGGTACGGAGAGCTGTTTGATAATATCGCCAGTTATATTTTCGCTTTTGATTTTCCCAACATTGATGGATCTGTTCCTGCCACTGTGAAAGCTGCTATTGCTTCGCGTGATGTTGTGAGTTCCGCAAGTTATTCGGTTGTATGCCAAACTGGAAATACAAACATTTCAATTCCTTCTACACCAGGAGATCCTTACAGTGAATATGCTGTTAGCGGATCTGGTTGCTTTTCTTTTAATCCGATAGATCATTCGACTGTTGTGACAGTAACGAAATTGACCGCTGATGCTATTGGCTGGTTGAATTATGTCGAAGTCAATGCCAGGCGACTACTTATGATGGACGGTGATCAAATGGCTTTTAGAGATGCGCAATCAGTTGGCGCAGGAAATGTTGCTCAATATACCGTTGGGAGCACATTGCCAATTCAAATCTGGGATGTTTCCGATCCCACAAATGTTTCTCTTCAAAATACGACACTTGTAGGTTCAAATTATCAATTTGAATTACCTGCTGATAGCTTAAAACAATTTGTTGCTTTTAATGGCTTGAGTTATTTTGCACCTGAGATTTCCGGTAAAGTTGTAAATCAAAATTTACATGCTTTGTCTAACAAAGATTTTATTATAATTGCTCACCCCGATTTTTATTCTGATGCATTACAATTAGCCGCATATCATGAAGCCCACGATTCACTTTCAACTATCGTTGTAACCCCTCAGGAGATCTATAACGAGTTTTCCTCCGGTGCTCAAGATATTTCAGCCATCCGGGATTTTGTAAAAATGTTTTACGACAGAGCCTCCAATGCTGCTGAGTTACCTAAATATTTACTGATGTATGGAGATGGTTCGTACGACAATAAAAAGCGATTTGCAAGCAATACAAATTTTATTCCTACCTATCAATCACTGAATTCTTCAGTTTTAACAAATTCATATGTGACGGATGATTTTTATGGTTTACTGGATGATGGAGAAGGATTATGGGCTGCGAGTGATGCACTAGATATTGGAATTGGTCGTTTGCCTGTCAAAAATAAAACCGAATCAAATGGAGTGCTTAATAAGATCTTGAATTATACAAAAACGGGTTTTGTTCCTTCAGTGTCAAATAATGGTTGCTCCAATTTATCGTCAAATACAACTTTTGGTGATTGGAGAAATGTCGTTTGTTTTATCGGTGATGATGAGGATGGAGGGTTGCATGAAATGGATGCAAACAAATTGGCAACAATGGTTGATACTACAGATAATGATTATAATATTGAAAAAATATTTTTGGATGCTTATCAGCAAGAGGCTACACCTGGTGGAAACCGCTATCCCGCAGTTACTGAAGCAATAAATAAGCGAATTGAAAAAGGTTGTTTAATTATGAATTATACCGGACACGGTGGTGAAGTGGGGCTTGCCCATGAACGTATAGTTGAGGTGTCAGACATTAATAATTGGAAAAACTTTAATAACCTTCCTTTATTCTTTACTGCAACATGTGAATTTAGCCGGTTTGACGATCCCGAAAGGACGTCAGCGGGAGAGTATGTTTTATTGAATCCTGCGGGGGGAGGAATAGCTTTATTTACCACTGTCCGTTTGGTTTTTGCATCTGGGAATTTTGCTTTGAACCGCGATTTTTATGAACAGGCGTTTACACCTACAATGAGCGGGAAGATGCCGCGTTTAGGAGATTTGTTCTATTATATAAAAAATCAACCTGCAGGCAATTCAACAAACAGCAGGAATTTTACCTTGTTAGGTGATCCTGCACTTACGTTGGCCTATCCAAAATATGATGTTTCAACAGATACAGTGAATTCCATTGCAGTTACAGTTAGTAGTTCGGATACATTAAAAGCGCTGTCTTTAGTAACTATTAGTGGCTTTGTAAGAAACAGCGCAGGCTCAATCCTATCCTCTTACAACGGAGTAATTTATCCGACTGTTTATGATAAGTCACAAAACGTTACCACACTTTCTAATGACGTCGCTAGTCCTCCATTCACTTTCGGAGTTCAGAAAAATATTTTGTACAAAGGAAAAGCAAGTGTGACAAACGGAGCTTTTAAGTTTTCATTTGTCGTTCCCAAGGATATCGCATATGCATATGGAATAGGTCGCATTAGTTATTATGCAGAAAACGGAACCGAAGATGCAAATGGATATTATGAAAAAGTAATTATCGGAGGTTCAAATAATCTGGCTTTAGCTGATAATGCCGGACCGACAGTTGATCTTTATTTGAACGATGCGAAATTTGTTTTTGGTGGATTGACGGATGAAACACCAGATCTATTTGCGAAACTAAAGGATGAAAATGGTGTAAATACGGTAGGAAATGGAATTGGACATGATATCGTTGCAACATTAGATGCCAATACAGAAAGTTCAGTTGTTTTAAATGATTATTATCAGGCAGATCTGAATAGTTACAAAAGTGGCACTATCCGTTATCCCTTTTCGACTTTAAGCGAAGGGAAACATACGCTGAGTTTAAAAGTTTGGGATGTTTATAATAATTCAAGCCAGTCTTATACTGAGTTTATTGTTGCACGATCAGCAGAATTAGCATTAAGCCATGTGCTTAATTATCCTAATCCATTCACTACAAAAACTCAATTTTATTTTGAACAAAATCAATGCTGTCAGGTATTGAATGTGCAGGTTCAGATTTTTACGATATCCGGTAAGTTGGTGAAGAATATTGATCAGTATATTCAAACAGAAGGATTTCGTTCAGACCCTATAGACTGGGATGGCCGAGATGACTTCGGAGACAAGATCGGAAGAGGTGTTTATATTTATAGAATAAAAGTAAAAACAAGTGAAGGTTCAACGGCTGAAAAGTATGAAAAACTTGTTATTTTAAATTAATTAGTACATTAGCAATCCCAAAAACAAAATTAGAATGATGGATATTAGAGCAACAGGCAAGAATATTTTTTTATTTGCTATCGCTTTTATTGTTGGAACAGGCATTAAAGCACAAACAACTTCCAGTCAAAGAGCTGAGCAGTTGCAGTTAAATACAATTACTACCGCAGTACCTTTTTTATTGATCACTCCTGATTCAAGAGCCGGTGGCATGGGTGATGCCGGTTGTGCATCTCTTAATGATGTAAATGCAATTCATTGGAATGCATCAAAATTAGCTTTCGCAGAGAAGAAGATGGGGATCGGCATTTCTTATACACCTTGGTTAAGAGCATTGGTGCCTGATATTAATCTGGCCTATTTAACAGGATTCTATAAAATGAAGAAACGCGGTACTATAGGGGCATCATTGCGTTATTTTTCACTGGGTGATATTACTTTTACTGATGTTAATGGACAAACTACAGGGCAATTTCGACCGAATGAATTTGCGATAGATATCGCCTATGGAACAAAATTGGCAGATAATTTTTCTGTAGGAGGAGCAGTAAGGTACATCAATTCAAACCTTACAGGTAATGCTTTGGTGGAAAGCTCTCAAACTCATGCAGGTCGTGCTGTAGGCGTGGACCTTTCCGCATTGTATAAAAAAGAAAAAGTTAAACTGGGTGATAAGAAAGGGGTAGTTGCAATAGGAATAAATATTTCGAATATCGGAAACAAAATGTCCTATTCTGATAGAGGAGAAAAAAACAGTACTGATTTTATTCCAATTAATTTACGTCTAGGAGGTTCATTAAATATGAATCTTGATGACTATAATTCCATTTCGATTTTAGCGGATGTTAATAAATTACTGGTACCTACTCCGCCAATTTATAAAACGGTGGATAGCAGTGGTGCGTTAGTTTATGATGCAAATAATGAACCCGTTATTCTTGCAGGTAAGGATCCAAATAGAGGTGTTGCTGAAGGGATGTTCGGGTCGTTCAACGATGCTCCAGGTGGTGGAAAAGAAGAGTTAAGAGAGATAAATTATTCTATCGGATTAGAGTATTGGTATAATCATTTATTCGCGATCCGTGCCGGATATTTTTACGAGCATCCTACAAAAGGAAATCGTCAATTCTTTACTATTGGTGCAGGCGTGAAATACAATGTCTTTGGTTTGGATTTCGCTTATCTAATCCCAACCCAGCAGCGGAATCCCCTTGAAAACACTTTACGTTTTACACTTACTTTCGACTTTGATGCCTTTAAAGCGCAAAATGACGAAGGAGCAAAAGCAGAATAGCCGCCTCATCCGCCCTTCGGGCATCTTTTTCAAATGGAGAAGGAAATAGGAAAAAAGATAAAATGAAATAAAATAAAGAGAAACACCCATATTCAAATCAAATGAATGCGGGTGTTTTTTTAATATTAAATTATTATGAAAATAAGAGTAGGTTTCGGATTTGATGTACATCAGCTAAAAGCAAGAAATGACCTTTGGTTGGGCGGGGTTAAACTTGCACACACGAAAGGAGCTGTTGGGCATTCGGATGCGGATGTATTATTGCATGCTATTTGTGATGCACTATTAGGTGCAGCAGGAATGCGGGATATAGGGTTTCATTTTCCTGATACATCATCAGAATTTAAAGGGATAGATAGTAAAATATTATTGGGCAGGGTAAATCAATTGTTGAAAAAGGAAGGATATTCGATCGGGAATATTGATTGTACATTAGTATTGGAGCAACCTAAAATTAATCCCAGTATTAATGAAATGAAAAATACCATTGCCGCAATTTTAAATGTAGAGGTGAATGATATTGGAATAAAAGCTACCACCAATGAAAAGATGGGATATGTAGGAAGAGAAGAAGGTGTTTGTGCCTATGCCGTTGCAATCATTCAAAAATAATTTATTCGAAAGATAGACTATATTCCAAGCCTATAATATATTGATTTTGCGGAGCAGAAATATTAAACTCTTGTTGGATCATATAATACAAACCAAAAGTACTCTTGTCATTTCTTTTATAATCCAGTCCAAGGAAATATCTGTTTCGTGACCATATTTTATTTCCTTCCACTAACCTTGGATTGTTGATCTGGTATCGGAATTCAACGGCAACATAGGGTGTAATAGGTTTGTCTAAGTCGTATTTAAGTGCAAATTTATTTCTTGAATACCATTCAGGTATATTTCCAATATCGCTGGAATACACATCTCTAACTTCTGCCTGAATGCGTTGGCGATAGGAGAGGGCAAACTTTCCAAATTTCTTTTTCATACTAATATCAAGCATTCCTCGGTGACGAAAGCTAATGGTATTATCGATCTGAAATTTTTCAATACAACGGTAAGCGAAAGAAATTTTAAGGAAATCGGAATGTTTGTAGGAAATGCCCAGGTCAGTATAAAAAAGATTGCTTCTGGTAAAATTTTCTCTCATCCGATATTCCTCCGTTAAAAAGACACCAAGTTTTTTATTTAATTTTTTATCAACATTGAAGGTGCACCACAATCCTGCATCGTTTGTAGTTTGTGCAAATGATTGGAGAGCAAGTCCTGTAGATAGAATAAATAAAATTGCAATTTTTCTCATCTTAAAATTTGTAAAAGAGGTATTGAAATTATTTAGTTATGTTGTAAAATACTCTTATCATGGCTGTGTCTTTTAAAAAGTCAATTTTGCCAATTACAATGCGATTAATTTTGATGCCCATTCTGTTTTCCAAATCGGCCAATAATTCGGCTCTCAAATCAGGTTTTATCATTTCAATATTTTCGTATTGAACATTTTGAGAAACTTCTTTTTTCATAAAAACAGCTGTTTCTAATACGAAAGTAAAAATGATAATAATTACATTAATTAATCCTACTTCAAGGGGTGTTCCTTTGCTTAATGCAGTGATCAATCCCATAGCAATAACCAGAAACAAGTAGGTCATATCTTTGGTTGAGATACCTTCTGTACGATATCTCAACATAGAAAAAACTGCGAACAGACCAAATGCTGCCCCCATACTCATATCCGATTTATTTAAAATAAACGTGATAAGGAAAATGATGAGGTTAAAGATAAAGAGCGTGAAAAAATTCTCCCGGTTTTTATATACGGGAAAATAAATGAACCGGATCAATATAAATACTGAAGCTAGATTAATTCCAAATCGTATAAAAAATTTGGGCCCTAATTTTTCAAAAAGTGTAAACCCTGTTGAAACTGTTTCGTCAGCTAACTCTTGCAGTAGTACCATAAAGTGCTTTTTTTATTAAAATTAATTTAGGTTTAAAATTATTATGTTTTATTTTTTCAAATAAGGTAATTACTCCGTAACAGTATTTGCTGATTGCGCCTTCTCTGATGTGATATTTTTTCATCACTTTAATAAAGGCAGAAACAATTGCTTTGTCCTGTTTTACTTCTGCAATCACCAAGTTGTTTATAGTTTTATTTTGTTCTTTATTTATAAACGTCAAATTTAAATCGATGGTAACACGTTCCGGAGAATATTTATTTACAAATGTGATCCTTGAATAGTTTACCCATAATTTTGCCTCAAGATTATCAGATTGTAAAGGAGTCTTATTGTTTAAGAGATCTTCTGCATTATCCTTTATTGATTCATCAATTTGTTTTTGTTTAACCCTGTCTTTTATTGTTCTGCCTTTATTGTTTTTAAATTTAACCTCAAAATAATGTAATTCGGATTCTACATATTTTCTGAATCGAACTTTAAACCTGCTAGGTTTCCCTCTGTGGTGACTAAAATACAGGTCGAAATTTTTTGTGTCAAAATAAAGCGATTCGTATCTGCTAATTCTATTGTTATTTATATCAAGTATATTGTAATCGTTTTTTAACTGGCTCAAAAATTCAGGTAACTGATCGTATTTAAAAATAAATTTTGTGTCAGTCCTGTCCATCAATTTCACGTTATCCATTTCCTTCAAAGAAATTGGATCGAACTCATTCAATATGTGCTTTAATTCATCCACAATTAAAATTCGTAAGTGTATTTTCTGCTGGAGATTACTGCACCATTGGCATCGGTTGTTTTCTTTTCAGTCCTTAAGCCATTTTTGTCATATATATAAATGGATTTTTTAATGACAATTCCCTTTTCATCAGTAGAAACTTCATAGATCTTCAGTCCTTTAGCGTTATAACCACTTTGTGTTTTTTCAACTATTTTGCCATTTCCATCGTATTCAATTTCAGCTGTTTTATCTTTGTTTGCATTGTATTCTGTAGCTGTTCTCTTAATCAACTTCCCCTTTTCATCATAAATCATTGCTTCGGTAACATCGTTAGCCTTATTGTATTTGTGGCTTTCTTTTTTCTTGAATGTCCCATCTTTATTGTACTCAACTTCTTCAATAACATTTCCTGATTCGTCAAATTTTTGATAGGAATCAGTACGTGGTTTTTCTTTCCCGTCAGTTTCCGTGACAGTAACAGTAGCTGATTTGATCTTGAATTTTTTCACTTCTTTTTTGCTTTGTGCAAAAGAATTAAGCTGAAAAAAGAGGCACAATAAAATGAATATTGAAAATTTATATTTCATACAAATGCGAATGACTGATTATTACTTGATGATCTCAATAGTGCCAAAATCTACTGTCTGTTTTTTTGCAGTGATTTCACCTTCTTTATATATGGCGATATCCGGTGGATTTAGGTTTCCAGCAAGGTAAGCGGCCTTATCTTTCGAGTAAACGTAGATCTTGTAATTCCCTTTGCGTAAATATTTAAATTCAAATACTCCATCAGGTCCTGTTTTCGTTTTGTTCCCATAAGTAGCGTCAGTACCATAGATGATATAAACATCCTGGTCAGGGCTATCATATACAGCGTTAACCACCGTAAATGTTGAATTATAGTTAGTTGTATGGATTTTTCCGATAATGGTTGAGTTCCCTCCTTCACCTTCAGGTTTTTTACAGGAAGTGATTATTACGGTTAACGCAATTGTAAAAAGGGTCAAAATTTTTTTCATAGTCATTTGATGTATTAAGATTATGTTATCACAATGTAAATATAAATTTACAGTAATATTTTATATTACTCTAATTTTATAATGCTAAAATTTGTTAATAAAAGGTGAATAGGTTGTTTTAATAGATAAAATTAGTATGTCTTTGCTCGTATCACTTTTATTGTTTTAGTAAAATCTTTTGTTTTTAATTCAATAAAATAAGCCCCTTGGCTAAAAAAAATTCTTTTTCAATAAAATTATTGAATATCTTATATTAAGGAAATGGGGAATACGGTTGGGCTTTTGGTATCCCTATAAATTTAGCCAGCAAGTCATTTTATCATTTAACGATCACTAACTGTTTTGCGTTTGTATGATTGATTGTTACAGAATATACCCCTACATTCAATTGGGAAATATCGATATTCTCTGTGTTGTTGGTTGAAATTTTATTTATCACTTCTTGTCCTAATGAGTTATAAATACAAATAGTGTTTTCTTTTTCTTTGGTGTTAATTTGTAGAGTCACATTTTTGTTTGCCGGATTAGGGTAAATGAGAATATTATTTGTTGGTGAAGCATTTTCTGAAATGGAACTGATACAATTCCATGAAGCGAAGGTCGGATATAAACTTGTAAAATTTCCTGTTCCGTTTGCACATCTTGCCAAGGCGACGTTTGGGTTTTGCGCTCCGTAAGTGACACTGTCAAAAACTGTACCTGTAGAATTACTCAACATTATTTCTTCTCCACTGGCAGATAATTTGAAATTGGCATGTGTATAAGTTGCGGTTGTTGGATTTTGATCTGCCCAAACAATTAAATATCCATTTGCAGGAATTACTGTATTTGCAGGGAAAGCGAACTTAGTTGGTGTCGCAAAATTATCAGTAAGATATAGACCAAAAAGATCGAGGGCTGTGGAGGTTGTATTGAATAATTCTATCCAATCACCATAAAGCCCATATTCACTCAGGTTCATATTCAGGTTATTTGCCATAAATTCATTGATCACTACTTCACCTGCAGATGCAGTTAACACATTAGATTGCAGAAGATAAAATTCGTGTTCCGCTCTTTCCGGCGAAAACATTCCTGCAGTATTATTTTCTGCATAAATATAATATTGTGCCTGGGCAGAAGACATTGTAAATGCGGCCCCGTATACATTATCACCTGCTGCACCATCATTATGCAATCCATCGTCAAACATAGGTATTCGCGTAAATTTTTCTTGCATATTCATTCTGTATCCTAAATACACGCCATTCGTATTTGTGTTGATCACGTTGGCAGAAATTGTTACTGAACTGGAAATAGGTGGTGCCAGACTGCTAGAAGCGATTGCTGTAATGGTCGGTGGAACAGCTGATAGATCGGCTAAAGCAGACAGATAAGGTTGACGAACGCTCATCAGATTTGAAATGCCAGGAATTGTGTTGCTGCCGGAAATCACATTTGCAGTCATTCCGTTTTGAAAATTCGTATAACTGAAAAATTTATTTACATCTGACAGAACAGCTGTGTCGATTGTTGCTTGTAATGTTGCAGCGGTTGTTTGATACAAATTACTCACAAACATTTCATTATTTATTGTTCGCATGTGTGCCATATACATTCGTTTGTACATGGGATTGTTCATCACATCATTTAATAATGGCCAATAAGGATCAGCGGAATGAATTGTAGGTGAAAGTTGTTGCATGTTAGTGAGCGTAAGTGTTCCCATGCTCGTATAGCCTGCTCCGACAAAAGGAAATCCTCCAAAAGCCATATTCATATCCCAGATAACAGGATTGAAGCGGTGGTTATTATCTTTGTAGAGATAATAATTTTGACAAAATGCGCCGGTATAACTATCGAGGTTCACCAATTCATTGTCAAAGGAAAGCATCCATATAGCCCTGTCCATATCCATAATAGAGCCCACATTTGAAGGGAAATTTGTGACTGTATCACAAAGTTTTACCAATTCATTCCATCCGGAGGTAGATTTTATTTCATAGAAATTAAAATACGCAGTACTGTCACCGGTGGTAATGTATTTTAAATTACATTTTGTAGTTGGCCCTGGTGTAACTATTGGATTACATTTAACAAAAGTATTTTCCGAAGAATAAAAATGATTGGAACAGAAGTTTTTACTGATCGGTTCTGTGTTTGAATAAAGTCCGATGTATGTCCCATTAATATAAACTTGAGAGAAGTTTGAGCGGGGGCAATCCATGTAATTATTCAAAATAGAATAAGCCAACGCTTCGCGTATCATTGATGGGTCGGCATATTCGTTACTCAATTTTATATCGGTTACACCTTGGTAAGATTGATTTTTGTATTGGTCGATCGTTATGTGAAGAGGGTTTTTTCCATAGGTAGAATTATAAGAACTGTTACCTTTGTATTTTACCCCGACGCTGTCTAACAACAATCCGTTTATTTTTACAGAATCAGCTAATAAATATCCTGCAGCTCCGACAATAGCTGTATCCATTTGGTAATCCCAATCGGAAGGAGTAAAAAATACTTCAATTTTTTGAATTGTATTGATGTCGTAAAAGGTTGTTGTCTGGGCCTTTGAAGAGTTGTTTACAAGAAGTAGCAACAGTAACAGGCCAACAAAAAAGTTCTTAATGGTTCTGGTCATAAAAATATTTATTGAATGATCAGTTTTGTGTTAGAAATTTTATTTTCGCTATTGATGATGGAAATAAAATATACACCATTACTTAAGTTGTTCTTTTCGATCTGCAAAATACTTTCGCTGTAATTCGGATAGGAACGAACAATGTTTCCAAGAATATCTGTGATCTGAATATTACGTTCATTGCTATTTTCAAATTCCAAAGTTGCATGATCGTTAGTTGGGTTTGGATACAATTTTAGATTTTCTGAAGAAGAAATTTCTGCTATCCCGACACCAACACATGCAGAACAATTGGAAAAGCAAACAACGGTCAATACAGTATCTTTTGGAATTAAAAAATCACGGTTGCCAGCTGTTGAACACGTTCCCGGAACTGTTTCATAACCCGCAAAAGTATTTCCGTTTATGTATCTGAATTGTGCGCTAGTTGCTAAAGTATCCACGTAAACGATGAGTTCTTCAATGGTATCATTTAATTTATACATGATATTGTTTGTAGGACTCCAGCCCTGAAAACTTCCGGCAACGTGTGTTCCGGCAGGATCGAAAGCGGGTTCATTCCGAAGATCTACCAATAGTCGCAGCAGATGGTATCCTTTCGGAGCATTTTGGGAAAACCTGATCGCTCCAATTGAAGTTGTATCGTTGGCGAGTGAATCGATATATATCCAACGATTGTCATCGAAATTATATCCAACGCGCGATTCGATCGGAACAAATTCTGCTTCATAAAATTGATCACCATTCACGAATTTATATTCATACTTTCTAAAGGCCGGAATATCAACAACAATGGTATAAATATTTGTATCACTAACTTCCTGAGCCAGTGGGGTGGTATTTGGCATCCAGTCGCCACCGGCAAAACCGGCAAGCGTTTGAAAATCACCAGAAATATGCATTCCCAAAGAACTTTTTAGAAGCCCGGTCATATCTACTGAAAATTTTACTTTTTTTGCAAAGGCAAAAGAATTAATTGTCAGCAAAACGGAGATAATAATTATTTTTTTCATGATACTAATGTATGATTTTCTTTTTATTTTATCAAGCTTACTCTTTTTGTAACAGAACCTGCATTTTCACTAGTTATTTTTATAACATACATTCCGTTTCCAAAAGATGAAAGATCGACAAAAGTTGCATTTGTAACTTTTGAAATTAATTTGCCAACAACATCAAAAATAGTCACTTCATAATTGTTACCTGCATAAATGGAAGCGTCAATATTCACAATTCCATTTGTCGGATTCGGGTAAATGTTAATGTTGTTTTCTAAACTGTTTTCAGTAATGCCCGTCGCAACAGCGAAATTGTAGCCTTTTGAATATTCGTATACACAACCGTTGATATCTGTTATGCGCACTAAATATATTCCACTTACAGCAGGAGTGTATGTTTGATTTGTTGCCCCCACAATCTGGACACCATTCAAATACCATTGATAAGTGGTAGCAACACTTGAACTTAAATCACTGCCAATTAAAGAGATTGTTGGTATTGCAGGTGCCGCATTATTAATATAGCAGTCGTTGTATCTGAATGCTTTAGCACAACCGCCAGTTAAGGTTTTTGACCATAATAGCGTTCCTGTTGGACTAAATTCCTTGATATAGCCTGATATTCCCATTGACAAAAGTGTGTTACCATTCGGCAATTGTTGTGAACCTCCTTCATTACTGTTGTATCCTCCTGCAAGCTGACGTGAAGAATATGTTGAAGGAGTGTAGGCTGAACCAAGTGTCAACGAATAGTTGTATCCGGTTACAGGTGGAGTAAATTGATCTACACAAGAGGCTGTAGTAGGGGTTGTTATCCCGCCGTTGTTGTACCCCACCAGATTGCCTGCATTTGGGCTTCCTTCAGGAATCCAATGTGCATCATGCACTGTGTTGAAAATTTTTGTGCCCGTTGCTCCATAAGCTGCTGGGTTTCCCCAACGATATAAAATATCCCCGCCTTTCCCTGAATTACCATCGGCATGACTTGCTGCCTCAGCAGTGGTAGTGCTATGGTCTACTACAAAAATTGTATTTAGATTGTGCGAACTGAAAGTTACTTGGTCCAGAATAGGATTATATGCTACCCCATTCATATGTAACCAATCCTTTGTCGCTAAATAATTTATGTTAATTAATTCAGGATGATTAACAATAGAAGTTTGATAATTGGCAGCTGAGGCATTTGTATTTTGAACCAGGTGGTCAAATGCATGCCACTCCCAAACAATTGTTCCAGTTGTTGCTCCTGTTGGTTGAACTTCAATGATCTTATCCGGCCACATAATACCACTAAATGTTGAGCAGCCGGCGGCAGCAACTTCTGCTGCCGTTTTTAATTCATATGCAATTAATAAAACATTTCCATTAGGCATTGGACAAATGTCATGATGTGTGACGTAGGTTGTTGTTGAATATACAAAGTCCCACAATACTGTTCCGAAGTAATCTAATTTCTGAACTTCTCCTGAGATTGGGCCTCCCGTGAAGGTTGAACTAGTATTTGTAACAGATCTCCAAAGGATTCCTCCTGGCATCAAATAAGTAGAATAGCAAGTTGGGTCTGCAGCAGCGTGTGTCCATGTGTGATAAACGGTTCCATTTGTGTCAATCAGTTGTGACGTAGTACTGTTTTTTACACTATACAAAGTGTATCCCGGATACTGTTGAGCAAAAAGAGAATTTAAAGTTAAAGCAACCAAGGCAACGAGGATGTTGAATTTTAAGAAGGTGTTTCGCATGAGTATGTTGTTTAATTGTTTGTTTCAGTTTAGAGGATCGTTAAAGTCGCATATATGTTAGAAAGTAGATTTGAACACAAAAATATTTATCCTGATAATATATTGTTTTGTCAAAAATCTATTAAAATTTTATTGTAGACAATTTAAATCGGTAAAGGTTTAATTTGTTAGGGTAGAAAAATCAGAGTTGGAATAGAACCCTTTTAAAACCTGCTATAAATATCATAAAACTATTGTTTAGAAAAAAATTTAAGAGGTAAATTAATTCTATTTTGGGTGAAAAATACCGGAAATTGGAGTTTTATTTTTTAAAAATAGCGAAAAAATCAGCCTCATAACTACTTCCGATCGGGATCTCTTTTCCTGCAATGGTGATAATTTTTTTTCTTACATTTTCAACTTTACTAAAAGGGATAATAAAGGAGCGATGTACTCGGATGAATTCTTTCGAAGTAAGTTTTTCCATGATCCCTTTCATCGTCATGCGTGTAACAACCGGCTTAATCGTATTTTGAAGATGGATCTTTAAATAGTCATCCAATCCTTCTATCAGAACGATGTCGTTTATGGCAATTTTTATGAGACTATAATCCGCCCTTACAAAAAGATATTGTTCCTGATTTATTTCGGATGGTGTAGAAGAGTTAAAATAATCGTTTGCTTTATTTACAGCATGCAAAAATCGCTCATACGTAAAGGGCTTAAGCAAATAATCTACCGCGTTTAAATTAAATCCTTCTACAGCAAATTCGCTATAAGCAGTTGTGAAAATAACCATTGTATTTTGCTCAATGGATTTGTACAGTTCAATGCCCGAAATGGAAGGCATATTTATATCTAAAAAAAGTAGATCAGTAGGGAATTTACGAAGATATTTCATTGCTTCGTTTGGCTTCAGAAATGTTTTCTGCAATTCTACAAGACCTGTCTTTTCACAAAAATTTTCAATTATTTGTAGTGCGGGCAATTCATCGTCTATGGCTATAGCTTTTATCATTTTAGGTCCAGGGTAAGTGAAACTGAGTATTCTTTTTCTGAATTATTTATAATAAGTTCATGTTTTCGCGGGTAAATATATCGCAATCTGTTTTTTGTGTTTTCAACTCCCAATCCACTTTTTGCTTCTTCCATCCTTTGAACAAACACTTTGTTGTTTTTAACAGACAAAAATAATTGATTTTCAGAAATTTCTATTTTGACCTTGATGATGGATTCTTCTTCGGCATTTACACCATGTTTGTATGCGTTTTCTATAAAGGGGATTAAAATTAAAGGAGCGATCATTTTGTTTTTTGCGTCACCGGTAATGCTGCAATCAAGCTTAATGAAAGTTCCGAAACGGATTTGTTGTAATTCTATAAAATTTTGAATGTATTCAATTTCTTTTTCTAGCCGGACAAGGTCATTGGAACTTTCGCTTAACACATAACGCATCATATTCGAAAGTTTAACAATGGATGATGCAACATTATCTGATTTTACAATTGCTAATGAATAAATGCTATTTAATGTGTTGAATAAAAAATGTGGATTTATCTGGGCTTTTAAATAGGCTAATTCGGCATCAAGTTTTTCTTTTTCTGATTGTTTCCATCTGGTATTTATTTTTAACATTAAAGAAAAAATAAACACTATAAAAAATTGCAATGAAAATTTCCTGAACTCATTAATAAAGAAAGGCAATCCTGGCGGAGGTGGTGGTAATGCGTTTTTGTTAAGATCGTTTAATATATGAGGTGGAGACATTCCAGGAGGAATTGGGTTTCGTGGAAAAAGTAGTAAAGTTAAAAAGCAGATGAACACAAAGCAAAGCAGTACTGAATTGAAAAAAGCAAAATGTCTTTTATTAAAATATAGTTTTGGTACGAGAATGAAATAGCTCAAATAGAAAAACAAGATCAAAAAAATGGCAAAAAACAGGTCACGTCTAAATCCCGTGTCACCTATAAATTCAAAACCAGATACGATATTAGGTGTAAATAATAGAGGCGATGCTAAAATAATAACACAGCCTAAAATATGTATAAGGATAAGATTTGCTTTGTTGTTCATTATTACAAATGTAAATCAAATTCTAAATGAACATGCAGTGTTAAATAATAATGAGGTAATTGAATCTGTTTTATAGGTATAAAAATGTATAGGAGTTGAAATTCGATTGTTTTTTATCTTTCTATTGATCAATGAATTTATGTTTTGTGAGAAGCTTTTCTCTAGGCCGATTTTCATCAAATAGCATAGGGGATTTTCTTTATCTTAGAAATTTAAATGTCGATAAAATAAGAGTAAGGATTTTGTAGAATTAAAATTTGAAAGGCGCCTTAAATTTGCTTTCCAGTAAAATGGCTCAAAACTGTTATATTTGGATGATAAATAACTATAGTGATGATTAAGAAAGAATTGAAAATAACTTTTACGGAGTATGATTCGGAGCAGGAGTTAGCTCCTGAAGAGCAAGACCTTCTTAAAAAGGCACGCTCGGCAAGTGATCTGGCGTATGCTCCTTATTCCAACTTTTTTGTGGGAGCAGCCATATTATTAGAAAATGGAGTTATTGTAACAGGTAACAATCAGGAAAATGTAGCCTTCCCGAGTGGCTTGTGTGCAGAGCGTGTAGCCATTTATACAGCAGGTGCACAATATCCGAATGTGGCAATTAGATCAATTGCGATCACTTGCAAATCTAAACAGTTTCATGTAGGAGAACCTCTTTCTCCTTGTGGTGCTTGTCGGCAGGCCATGTCGGAATATGAAATGCGCCACAACAAAAACATACGGATCATTCTTGCAGGAGAAACAGGTAAAATACGTATTTTGGATAGCATTGCCGATATTTTACCATTCATGTTCAAAGCGGAACAATTGAAAAAAAAGTAGGCTATATTTTGAATTTAGAATGAGGGATTTTACCTTCATAGGTTCAGGAATTAGGATTTGAATTATTATTGTTAAATTTGTAGTTCTACACAAATCGAATAAATGGAAAAAGTAGCAAGTAAAATTAAAAAAGCAACACCTGTGGCAGTATCGAAACCAATTAACAAGTTCAGCAAAGAAACTTATATCAAATGGTTTGAGTCGATGTTGTTGATGCGCAAATTCGAAGAAAAAACAGGGCAATTATATATTCAACAAAAGATTCGGGGATTTTGTCATTTATACATCGGGCAAGAAGCACTCGTGGCAGGTTCCGAATCTGTTCTCCGTAAAGAGGATCGAGTTATTACCGCTTATCGTGATCATGCACACCCAATTGGAAGAGGACTTCACCCTAAATTCATTATGGCCGAAATGATGGCAAAAGTGACCGGTTGCTCTAAAGGCAAAGGAGGGTCAATGCATATTTTTTCTAAAGAATTTAATTTTTTTGGTGGACATGGCATTGTTGGCGGGCAGATCCCTTTAGGTGCGGGTATCGCTTTCGCGGATAAATATAATGGAAATGATAATGTAACATTATGTTATATGGGCGATGGCGCCGTTCGTCAAGGTGCATTGCATGAAGCGTTTAATATGGCAATGCTTTGGAAATTACCTGTTATCTTCATAATCGAAAATAATAATTATGCAATGGGGACTTCTGTTGAACGTACCTCCAATGTACATGAATTATGGAAATTAGGATTGGCGTATGACATGCCTTCTTATCCCGTTGACGGTATGACATGCGAAACAGTGCATGAATCTATTGAAGAAGCTGTTGGACGTGCCCGCAAAGGTGAGGGTCCAACATTGCTTGAAATGAAAACATATCGTTACAAAGGTCACTCAATGAGTGATGCTCAAACATACAGAACAAAAGATGAAGTGAAAGGATATCAGGAGCAAGATCCAATTGGAAAAGTATTGGAAACCATTAAAAAAAATAAATGGATGAGTGATGCTGAGATAGAAAAAGTTGAACAAAATGTGGATGATATTGTTGCTGAATCTGTTAAGTTTGGCGAGGATTCCCCATATCCGACGGCAGATGAATTATACAAAGATGTTTATACCCAAACAGACTATCCTTATATTACTGATTAAAAATTAAGAAATTATTTTTTGCACACTTCGACTCTGCCTAGTGTGCCAGAAACTTTTGACAATTAAACTTTAAACTTTTAACTATAAATATGGCTGAAGTAGTAAGAATGCCCAAATTAAGTGATACCATGACAGATGGTGTTGTTGCAAAATGGCACAAAAAAGTTGGCGACAAAGTAAAATCGGGAGAATTGCTTGCAGAGATCGAAACCGATAAAGCAACAATGGATTTTGAATCATTTCAGAATGGTGTATTGTTGCATGTTGGTGTGCAAGAAGGTAAAGGCGCAGCTGTAGATTCTATTTTGGCAATTTTAGGAAAAGAAGGAGAGGATATTTCTGCCGTTTTAGCTGCCGAAGCGTCAAGAGGAGTTGAAAGTACAAAAGTTGAAATTGAGAAGGTTGCTATTGTTGATTCTCCGAAAGTGGAAGTTGTTGAACAAAAGGCAGAAGTAAAAACGATCGAATCAAATAAGTCTGAGACAGTAAGTAATAATGTACGTTCAAAGATCTCTCCTCTTGCGAAAAAATTGGCAGAAGATAAAGGAATTAGTGTTAACGCTTTAAAAGGTAGTGGCGACAATGGTCGCATTGTAAAACGCGATATTGATAATTTCAAATCTAACGGTGGCATGTCCACATTTGTTGGTGTTGAAAGTTATACGGAAGAAGCTGTTTCACAAATGCGTAAGACCATTGCAAAACGATTGGCTGAAAGTAAATTCACCGCTCCTCATTTCTATTTAACAATGGAAATTGATATGGATGTGGCAATAAAAGTTCGAGAGGCGATCAATACACATACGGATGTCAAAATCTCTTTTAACGACCTTGTTGTAAAAGCGGTTGCGTCAAGCATCAGAAAACATCCGAAAGTAAATTCATCATGGCTGGGCGATAAAATCCGTTACAACAAACATATTCATATTGGAGTTGCAGTAGCTGTGGAAGATGGGTTATTGGTTCCTGTTGTGCGTTTTGCGGATGGTAAAACATTATCACAAATTGGTGCAGAGGTGCGCAACTTTTCTGCTAAAGCAAAAGATAAAAAATTACAACCAAGCGATTGGGAAGGAAATACATTTACCATTTCTAATTTGGGAATGTTCGGTATCGAAGAATTTACAGCAATTATTAATCCTCCTGATGCTTGTATTTTAGCTGTAGGAGCAATTAAACAAACTCCTGTTGTAAAGAACGGACAAGTAGTGCCGGGGAATATTATGAAAGTAACATTATCCTGTGACCACAGAGTTGTTGACGGAGCGTTAGGTTCTGCATTTTTACAAACCTTGAAACGTAATTTAGAAAATCCTGTATTGATGCTGGGAATGAGTTCGATTTAATTTCGGATAATCCTTGTGTGACTTTTTCCGGGCGAGGCAATCATAAAAAAAACGTCGGCACTAGCTGACGTTTTTTTATTGAAGATCGTTTGATATTTTATTGTTTACATATTTTCCAAATAGTGTATAGGTAAGCGAACATCAAAATATGCGAAATTCAAAGATCGAATTCTTGCTGATACAGAAATGGAGAGGGATTATTCATTTTGCCAAACAGATTCATTCACGAAACGGGATTGAAGTAAAGAGTAATTATTCCAAATTTAATTGTTCTGCTAAATTATGCCCCATTGCAAAACAAGCATGTAATAAATAGCCTCCTGTTGGTGCATCCCAGTCAAGCATTTCACCAATGCAATAATTGTTTGGTAGTTTTTTTAATTGAAAATCTGTGCCGATCTCTGTTAATGCTATTCCGCCAACAGTTGATATGGCTTCATCTATTGGGGCTGAGGAAGAAATTATTATAGGAAGATCTTTTATTTTTTTTGCCAGTGTTTCAAGGTAGGTAAAATCATCTTTTGAGAGAATTGTTTTCAAAAGTTCGATCTGGGTGTCATCAAAATTTAATCTGTCGATCAGCAATTTTTTTATGGAACGATTTCCACGCGCACTGAATTTATCTTTTATCTGTTCGATAGAAAGTGAGGGTTTCAGATCAAGATAGATTGTTGCAGTTTCATTTTCATTCAATTGCTTTCTGATCTGGGGACTCATTGCATATATGACCCCACCTTCTAATCCGAATTTGGTAATTACGAGTTCACCTTTTTGTTCATTGGGGCCGCATTTAATAGAAATGTTTTTCAATGTTTTACCCTCAGCTTTATTTAGGAACGCTGTATTCCATTTTACTTCTTGTGCACAATTGGATGCTTGGAAAGGAATGATCTCAATTTTTTTTTCTGAAAAATAATTTGTCCAGGTACCATCCGAGCCTGTAACTTTCCAACTGGAACCGCCAAGTGAAAAAATGGTGATGTCAAATCCTCCCCCTGCCCCCTCCAAAGGGGGAGATGCTTCGAAAATAAGTTTTTCATTTTCCCATCCTTTCCAATTATGATTTGTTTTTATTGTAACATTTTTTTTTCTTAATTCATTTAGAATAGCATTAAGAACATCGATGGGCTTTATTCCTTTAATTGGAAACACACGATTACTGGTGCCGATAAAGGTTTCGATACCGATATTTTTAAACCAATCGCGAAGGTTGTCAGTAGAAAAACCGGGGATGATATTTTTGAAAAAATCGCGCGGGATATATCTGGAAATAAATTTCTCCATTTCTTCCGAATGGCTCAGATTAAATCCACCTTCCCCAGCTACAAGAAATTTTCTGCCAGGAGCAGCATTGCGCTCGTATATTGTGACATTAAACTTTTGTTCGTTCAGGTGAGCGGCTAGTATTAATGCTGAAGGACCACCTCCAATAATTGCAACGGATCTTTTCATTATCTAAAAGTAAGATAATTTCTTTCAAATAGAATTGATTATTTCTGATGATTAAACCTTCTTTATTATTTTTTGTCATAATTCAAAATACAGAAACTATGAAAAAAATAATTTTAATTTTATTTACGGTTGCGATAGCATCTGTAAAAGGGATGGCTCAGGAGCCACCAAGAAAAAATGCGCCATTAAAAACTCCGGAAGAGCGAGCCGAGAATATGACAAAACGGATGACAAAGGAATTAAGTCTGACTGCGGAACAACAAGTGAAGACAAAGTCAATAATTTTAAAACGCGAGCAAGACAGAGATAAAATAATGAAGGAGGCGAAGGAGAATCGTGAAAAAATGAATGAAGAGTTTAAGGCATTTTTAACTTCAGAGCAATTTCAAAAACTTGAGCAAAGGGAAGTGGAAATGAAAAAGAAGCGTGAAGAGCGGAGAATGAAACCTCCTCCAACTCCAAAAGAAGCTCCTCAACCTCCAGCTCCGGAAGGGAAATAAATTTTTATTATTTCGCCCTGTTTTCAAATGAGAATGGGGCGATTTATTTTGTTAAATTCGCATAGAAATATGTCGAATAATTTTTTAAATACCCCTATTGAATTTCTTAAGAGCGTAGGTCCTCAAAAAGCCGAATTGCTTAAAAAGGAATTGCATATTTTCAATTATTCCAATCTACTTACCTATTATCCTTTTCGGTATGTTGATCGCACTAAGTTTTATAAGGTAAATGAGATAAATGCTGATCTGCCTTATGTTCAGCTCAGGGGGAAAATTACGCATACTGAAATGGTGGGAGTGAAGAGATCGCAACGGTTTGTTGCTACCTTTTCTGATGGCACAGGAAAACTGGAGTTGGTCTGGTTTCAAGGAGCAAAATGGATCGCGGATAAGATCAAACCACATTTGACAAATGAGTATGTTGTTTTTGGGAAGCCTGCTGCATTTGCCGGAAAATTTAATGTAGCTCACCCGGAAATTGAATTGGTAACAGATGAAAACACTGTATTTGCACCTGCCTTGCAGGCAGTTTATCATAGCACCGATAAATTAAAAAACAGAAGTTTGGATACCAAAGGAATTGCGCGCATGCAAAAGGTATTGGCATCACTCTTCAAAAATAATATTCCGGAAACTCTTTCGAAATCAATAATTGATCGTTTTCAATTAATGTCCAGGGAGGAAGCAATGAAACAAATTCATTTTCCTCAAAACCCGGAACTATTAAAGAAGGCAGAGTTCCGTTTGAAATTTGAAGAACTCTTTTTTATTCAGCTAAAATTATTGAAGCAAAAAGGATTGCGTGAAAAAACGTACAGAGGCTTTGTGTTTTCTAAAGTAGGAAATTATTTTAATAATTTTTATAATGATCATTTACCATTTGAATTAACGGGTGCTCAAAAAAGAGTGACCAAAGAGATCCGGTTGGATATGGGAAGTGGAAAACAGATGAATCGTTTATTACAAGGAGATGTTGGAAGCGGAAAAACATTGGTTGCATTAATGAATATGTTGATTGCTTTAGATAATAGATTTCAGGCCTGTTTGATGGCACCAACAGAAATTTTGGCAAATCAGCATTTTGAAACTGTTTCTGAATTATTGAAACCCTTGGAAATAAAAATTGGTTTACTCACCGGATCAAAAAAAGTAAAAGAACGGAGAGTGTTACATGAACAATTACAAAGTGGGGAACTTCAAATTCTGATCGGTACGCATGCATTATTTGAAGATGTAGTACAGTTTAAAAATTTGGGATTGGTTGTGATAGATGAACAACATCGTTTTGGTGTGGCACAGCGTGCGAAGATGTGGGCAAAGAATACGCAACCTCCTCATGTATTGATCATGTCTGCAACACCTATTCCGCGTACATTAGCGATGACGTTGTACGGTGATCTGGATGTGAGTGTGATAGATGAATTGCCACCGGGAAGAAAACCTATTTCTACAACTCATCGGTTTGATAATCACCGCGACAGAGTTTTTGGATTTATGCGGGAACAAATTGTCTTAGGCAGGCAGATCTATATTGTGTATCCACTTATCAAAGAATCGGAGAAGATGGACTACAAGGATCTCATGGATGGTTATGAAAGTATTGTCAGAGCATTTCCGCAACCAAAATATCAGGTAAGTATTGTGCACGGACAATTAAAACCGGATGCGAAAGAATACGAGATGCAACGTTTTGTAAAGCATCAAACCCAAATCATGGTTGCCACAACCGTGATAGAAGTCGGTGTGAATGTTCCGAATGCAAGTGTGATGATCATCGAAAGTGCTGAGCGTTTTGGTTTATCTCAATTGCATCAGTTGCGGGGCAGAGTGGGTAGGGGAGCGGATCAATCCTATTGTATTTTAATGACAAGCCATAAATTGGGTGCTGATGGAAAATTGAGGATGGAAACAATGTGTAGAACGAATGATGGTTTTGAAATAGCGGATGTGGATCTTAAATTGCGTGGTCCTGGAGATATGGCCGGAACAGTGCAAAGCGGTGTTTTAGATTTGAATATAGCTGACCTTTCGAAAGATTCTCAAATTCTACATTCAGCAAGAAATATGGTGATTGAATTATTATCGGAGGATATGGATCTTGAAAATCCTGAGAATAATAATATTGCCTGCCATTTTTCAATGATGAAGGGCTATCGCACAAATTGGAGTAGAATATCTTAGAAAACAGTCTGGATTCTTGACTGAAAAAATTACCTGAATCGTAATCAATTTTTAATCAGGCAGTATAATAAATTTAGTCGTGGTTATTTTCAGATAGCCGGAATTATTTTACTAAATAGGTTATCCCCTTGTTTAATGGATTTATTAAATCTAAAATTTTTGTGTCAGTAAATATTTTTTTGATCATATCCCTTGGTTTTCCATATTGTTTATGGATCGGACAAGGATGGTCTCCTGAACAATTTGCTAATCCTAATCCACATTTTTCAAATATCTGTAATCCGTCAACAGCTTCAATCACTCTGATAATTGGTTGATGTAATTGTTTATCATTTAAGAAAAATCCGCCTGATGGACCTTTTACACTGTTGATAACACCTTGTCGGACCAATATTTGTAATACTTTTCCAATAGTATGAATACTACCATCGATGTGTTCGGAAATTGCTTTTATCGCTATTTTCTCCGCACCTTTTTGTTTTGATGCGAGATAAACCACAGCTTTGATGGCAGTTTTACATGTGTTGGTTAGCATTTTAAAATATTTTATTATTTATTAATATCGCCAAAATTGGAATGTTTTATATTTTGAAATATGATCAATACAATACTGATTGGAATTCCCAGTGTCAATAAAAATATTAATTCATAATAAAAGGTCATAAAGCCAACACCTATCCACAATAAGGTTCCTTGCAAAAAGAGTAAAAGTTCGACTGACAAAATAGAGAAACTGAAAACATAAATTCCTGTATTTGAATTTTTTTGTATCAATTTAAGTTTGTTAAATTGAACATTCCATGCGAATAGAAATACACTCGCGATGCATAGAAACACTAAATGGAAATATGCGATGGTGTAATTCCTAATAGTTAATGCGACACTTGCGAGATCCGGATAAGCGATGACCACCTGCAAAATAAGTTTGATACAAAAAGAGATATATGCGAATTTCATTAATACAGCTGTGACTGAATTTAAATGAGGTTTTAATTCTCCAAAGATCATTGAAATATCTTTTCTGACTATAAAAAGTGCAGTAATTTGAATCATTCCGCCGCCTAAAGATGCTATCCAAAGAAATACCAAATGTCCGGGGTAGCCCCAATAAATATTCAGAAAATAGGTGATCAAGGCTGCTGCCAATAGCAGCCGTTTAAATTGTCTGAATTTGTCGGTGTTAATTTTTATACCGTAATTTTCTATCATTTTAAAAAACAAGGAAAGTATTCCAAAAATGAACCAGCCATTGTATTGAAAATGAAGAAAAAACTGACTACTCAGATAATAAAAAATACTTCGTTTTGCGCTGAAAAGTAGTTCTATTGGTATGATTGAAATGATCCCCAGAAATGACAATAGAAGAAAGAAGAAAGCTATTTTTAAGAATTCATTTGAAATGAGTCTATTTGATCCCGATGAAATTTTAAGATCTTTTAGAATAGAAAACACAAAACCGCCGATAAGAACCACAAAACAAATGTCCTCATCGACTGAAAAAAAGCTATATCCTTTAGTTATAAGCGTAAGAAAAACAATGATGATCAATGTTTGGTTCAGCCAAAAAAGTGTGTGATATTTTTTTTGAGCTTGCTGTTCCGGAGTAAGGAATGCTCCAATGATGAAAACGTACATTGCCTGATAGATCCAGCCAAAGACGGCTAAATGCCAATGTGCAGTTTGGAAATGCAGGTAATCCATCCAAGTGAGTTCCTTAATAAATGCAAATCTCAAAAATGTACCTAAAGTAGCTACAATCAAAAAATTCAATAATGCAATTTTAATCCAGGTGTTATTTATCCTTATCATAGATCTTTTCTCTTAAATATTCTTACTGTTAATAGCATTGGAAGGATCGCCCATAATAATAGTAGTCCTGATGCAAATATTAATCCTTCCCAACTGTTGAAAAATTCACTAAAAACTGCTCCTGTATATCCCATTAATACCGCTGTATCCATTTGAAGCAGAATGGCCACCCTTGCCAGGTCTATTGGGTTTAAAGAGATGAATGCCAATAAATATTTTTCTATCGGATAGTCACTAAAACTAAACATTATCAGCAAGACTAAACCATCATATATAGCGGTAAAGAAAAACCAAAGCAATAACGATGTTCCTATACCGCGTGCCTTATCTTTAGAGTTTACTGCACCAAGCAAAGCAATGGAAACGAAAACAAATGTGAGCACAATTCCACTCAATAATAAATAAACAGAAACCAAACCTTGATTCAGAAATATTAATGGAACACCCATTCCAACAGCGAATGCAAATGAAAGGGAACCGCTGACACCAAAATATTCACTGTAAATTATTGTTGATCTGCGAACCGGTTGGGAAAGTAATAGTTCCATAAATTCGTAAGAGTTATAAAAATGGATAGTCGCAAATACAACACTGATAAGCGGAACAACCAGCAGAACGATATTCAGTAAGCTGAGTGTGGATTTTGAGCTTCCTTCTTCAAGTCCCAATAAGCCGAAAGTAATCAGCATAATAAATAGGCAGTATCCGATCACAAACCTATTTCGAAGGATATCAAACATTACATATTTTATAATTCTACTCATTCTGTTTTTCTATTTAATTTCTTGTTGCATTATTTTAACAATGGCTTTATTCAAGCTCACTTCCTGAGTTTCCATTTTTAGTTGCTCGATGCTTTTCACAAATTGTAATTTACCTTCATGCAAATACATTACATGAGAAGCCACTTCTTCAATATCACTTAATATGTGTGATGTGATAAGCACAAGTTTTTGTTTTGACTGCTCCTTGGTTATCTTATTTTTAAGGATCTCTGCAGAAACCGGATCAAGACCTGTTGTCGGCTCATCCAAAATAAGAACATTCGGATTAAATAAAAATGTTAGCGCAGCACTTACTTTTTGTTTCGTTCCACCTGAAAGTGTTCCTGTTCTTTTTTGATATATTTTTTTCAAGTCAAATAATTCAATCAGCTCTTCATCAATATTATCAACTTTGTTATTATTTCTAATATCCTTCATCATGTCTAATAATTCTTTGACTTGGATGCGTTCAGGAAATTTTGCTAATTGCGGCATATAGCCAATGTTTTCACGATATTTCCATGCTTTTAGAATCTCTTCGCCATTATAAAGAATACTACCTTGTTCAGGTTTTACCATTCCCAAAATGGAACGAATAAAAGTTGTTTTTCCGGAACCGTTAGGTCCGATCAGTGCAACAACTTGTCCTGCTTCTAATGTAACATTTACGTCATCCAATACTTTCAGTTTCCCAAAATTTTTATGTAAATTATGTACGGATATCATTTTAAAATTTTTTAAGTGTTGGTTTTTTGTCCACAATATTTTGAGGAATAAGTTGCGGCAATAATTTTTCTGACTGATCGATCAGATCTAAAACGAAACTATGAAGGTACAAAAGTGACGTAGGTACCTGTTCCATTATAAGTGATGAAAGGGTCACAGGAAAAAATGGTGTGTCTCCTAATCCATCTTTATTCAGATCGTATCCTAAATATTTGTCCCAATAATTCCCTGTAAAATTATTTGAAAGCGTTGAACCACTTGATGAAACATCAAATGTATTTCCTATTAAATTATTTTTTGTTACAATCCCCTGATCACATCCACCACAGATCTTGATTCCCCAGCCGTTATGTAAAAAATTGTTGTTACTGATCGTTATTCGGGTTGTGCCTTCCATAGAAAGTCCGATGGTGTTTTTTTCAAACGTGTTTCCTGTGATTTCGCCATCACGTATCTCTTTTAATAATAAACCATACGAGGATGAACCCCAATTGTGTTCATAATGGTTTTTGATCATTTTTACTTTGTAACTGAACATTACTGCTACACCTGCACCATTGTTCCGGAAAGTGTTCTCCTGGTAAACATCATTACTTGAAAACATAAAATGCAAACCGTATCTGATATTTCCTTCACTGATATTTTTTTGGATCAGAGATTCTGTAACAAATTCAAAGTAGATACCATCTCTATGTCCGGTAATGTGGTTGTTTTCAATAAAGATATTATTACAATACAAAAGGTGAATTCCGTTTCCGGAATCATTTTGTTTTTGTTCAGTGGAGGAAAGTTGGTTATTTGTTATAGTGCAATGATCCGATTTAGAAAGGAATATTCCGAAGAAATTATTTTCCAAAATATTGCCTGATATTTTAATATTTTTATTTTTATATACTCTTATGGCAGCAAGATCATAAATATCGCTTTTGCCTGAATTGATCAATTTCAATCCCGTTATAGTAACATTATCAGATTTTACAGACAGGATCTCGATTTTATGTAAACCATCCAAGGTTGGATAATTTTGTCCAATAATAGTTAGTGGTTTTTCTATGAGTATTGTGCCTTCCTTGTAATACCCTTTATGAATAAGAACAGTGTCGTTTATTTTTGACTGGGCGATGGCTGATTTTATTGTTTTGAATTTATAGGTCGCTCCGACATGAATGGTTTCTGCGTAGAAAAAACATGGTAAAAGAAGTAATGATATAAGGAGTTTACCTTTTACTAAATTCATTTATTGAAACTGTTTTTAATAGCATCCCATGAGATCTTTTCTCCCTGTAATTGTTGAATATACTTATTTAAAGTTTCTTCTTTTTCAAAAGTGGCTATATCGCTGCCCATTGGACTTTTTGCTCCGGCACATTTGATGTGGTAGGCTGATGCGGCGTTTATTAATTGTCCAGGATTTGAATAGTCGATTACAAGTTCTTGAGAAACCTTTTGTGATCCAAGATCTTGCTTTTCATAATTTAGCATGCATCCTGCATCATCGAATTTATAAACTTTTCCTTTTTCAGTAATAAGTTCGGCACCATACTTTGTATCCATTAATTGCATTTTACAAAAAGCACAACTGTCTTTTGTGTATTGCAGTTTTTCCGGTCCTGATTTGCACGACGAAATGGCAAACAGAAGTACAAAATAATAAAGGAGTTTTATTAAGTACTTTTTTTCTTTTATAATTTCAAAAAAAAACATTTGATTAGACATTGATCTTACTTTTTTTTTCTCTTTTTGATTTAAAGATCTCTAAGATACTTGCAAAAACAAGTGATCCGCCTGAACCAAATAAAATCCATCCTCCATAACTCGGCATTGACAAAGCGGTAAAGTTTAGAAGTACCTTATAACCAATTAATGGGGGTTGATAAGATTGGCCTTCAATAATTATCGCAGCCATAGGGTTCAAATTATGTCCATAATAATATTCCCAATTATAAAAATCTACTAGTGCAGCGATTGCCGCAACAACTAATAAACCGGATAAAATATAAAGTAGAAATCGTTTATTGACGATGAAAGTTAACACGCCAAAGAAGATCACAAAACCTAATACATAAACCATAAACCCAAATTCGGGAAACATGTCAATATTGATCTTCCCCATTCCTATATAATGGTTTAAGTCATTTATTACGTCAACGTTTCCTGATAAATTATTTATCCAGATAAGCATTTCTAAGCCTTCCGGATATTGTGGTGCCCACAATTGAATACTCCAAATTGGTAAATAATAAACACCGGCAAGAAGCAATGATGCAAGCAATACGAGCCATCTGAAAAATGGTCTGATTCTATTCATAATAGGTTATTTTAAAAAAATAGCGGGAAATTTTTATTTTCCCGCTATTTTAATTAGTTATTCAAATTATTTTGTAGCAGCAGCTGCTGGAGCATCAGAAGAGAAATCTCCTAATGACCAAACTAGTTTAACAGATGAACCTTTTGGAGATACTCTCATGTAACCTTGCATCTCTTGGTGCAATGCTGAACAGAAATCTGTACAATAGAATGGAATAACACCAATACGATCTGGAGTCCATTTTAGTGTGCTTGTTTCACCCGGCATAACTAGCAATTCGGCAGCATTTGCTCCTTTAATTGCAAAACCATGAGGTACATCCCAATCTTGCTCTAAGTTAGTAACATGGAAATAAACTTCATCTCCTAATTGAATTCCTTCAATATTATCAGGAGAAAAATGTGAACGGATACAAGTTGCGTAAACATCAATACGGTTTCCGGTACGCACAACTTTACTTTCTTTTTCACCTTTTGTAGCATATTGGTGTTTGTTATCTTCTATTTTGAAGAATCTAACTTGACCATCTTTAATTTTTGAAGCTTCTATTGCTTGTGCATAGTGAGGCTCTCCAATTGTCGGGAAGTCAGATAACATTTCCATTTTTTCTCCGCTGATGTCAAATAATTGGGCAGATTGAGATAACTCAGGACCAGTTGGTAAGTAACGGTCTTTAGTAATTTTATTATACGCTACTAAATATTTTCCATAAGGATGAGCTGTTCCACCACCAACTACCATTAAATGTCCTAATGAATAGAAAGTAGGTTTACGGTCAATAACTTTTAGATCTTTGATATTCCATTTAACAACTTCTGAAGAAACGAACATAGAAGTATAAGCATTTCCTTTGTCGTCAAATTCAGTATGAAGAGGCCCTAAACCTGGTTTTGGAACTTCACCATAAAGTGCTGCTTCATATTTAATAACTGGAAGACCAGCAAATTCAGTATCAAATTGTTTTCCTTCAATAGCCTTTAAGATTTTAGAAAAAGAGAAAACAGGGATTGTAGCAGCTAATTTTCCGCCAGCAACAATGTATTCTCCGGTTGGATCAGTATCACAGCCGTGTGGTGATTTAGGACATGGGATCAAATAGATCATGTCTTTTAATTCAGCAGCATCAAATTGTACAATACCTTCAGAGATAGTACTTGTTGCAGAATGTGTTTTGTCATCATAAACGTTGTGAGCATATTTAGAGGTAGTTACTCTTCCTTTATTTGCTTTTGCATATTCTTCAATTTTTTTCCAATTGATAGCAACCACAAAATCTTTATCACGCTGACTAGCATTTACTTCTAAAAGCGTATTTGCTTGTTCAGTGTTATAACAAGAGAAGAAGAACCAATCGTGAGAAGGACCTTTACCAGCTCTGCTCAAATCGAAATTGAATGGAGGCATTACCACTTGGAAAGGCACACTCATATTTCCTGATGTAGGGTCAACTTTAATGAAACTGATCGTTCCTTTGAAATTTTCTTTGTAAGAAGAAATAGCAACATCATTATTACCATCTAAAGGAGTACTGAATCTGGTACCAGCGATCACATATTCTGAATTTTCTGTTAAGAATGGTGATGAGTGATTTCCTGAACTGTTTGGTAATTCAATGATCTCTGCAGTACGGAATGTTTTCAAATCGATACGGGCAACACGTGGTGTGTTGTTACCATTTACAAACACCCAACGTCCATCATCTAAACCAGCGGTTTGAGATAATGCTACGTGATGCAAATCGTCCCAAGGAATAAAACCATGTGACGTGTTTAACATCGGTTTAGTTTCTTCACTATATCCCCAGCCATTTTCAGGATTTTGAGAAAATACAGGAATAACTCTAAGTAATCTTGCAGAAGGTAAGCCATATACAGCTAATTGTCCGCTAAAACCGCCGGAAACAAAGTTGTAAACTTCGTCATATTTTCCAGGAGCAACATAAACTTTTGAGGCAGCATCACCAGTCACGACTTGGCTAGCGCTTTTTGGCTTACATTGGGTTAATGTGGCAATTGCTAAAGTTGCCGCAACATAATTAATATAATTTTTCATGTTTTTGTTTGTTTAGTATTTGATGATTATGATATTTATTTTATTGACCATCATTTTTTCTCATGAATTCAACCACATTTCTTGCATCTTCACCATTCAATCCTTGGTTTGGCATACGAACAAGACATAGTTCTAATAATTTTTGAGCTTCAGGATCTTGGTTCAACATTGCCTCTGTATTTGTAGTCATGTTCATGATCCATTCCGGAGTTCTGCGTTTTGTAACACCTGCCCAGCCCGGACCAACCAATTTTGCATCTGTCAATTTATGACATGCAGAACATTTTAACTCAAAAATTCCTTTTCCTTTTGTGATCATATCTTCGTTTAGAGTAGCAGAAAGTTCAACGTGTGTAAATTCACCAACCCCGTTTGGACTTGCTGCAGGTGCTGTAGCAACAGAATCTGTTTTCGCTCCTTCTGTTGATGATCCACCGCATGACGTTAAGATAATTGCTGATGAAAGAATTGCCGTTAGAGACAACAAAAAAATGTTTTGTTTTTTCATAATTTGCTTTTTTTTAAACTGGTTTTTTCTATTATTTTTTTGCTGGAGCAAAGATCACTTGATCAATTACATAAATCACCCCGTTTGATGCAGGAACAGTAGCTAAGATGTTAGCACCATTGACAGTGTATTTGCCATCTTTTACACCTATTGTAACTTTACCTCCGAAAACCTCATCAATTTGTTGTCCGTCTTTTAGATTCTCTAATTTATAAACACCAACAGAAACGTGATATTGAAGAATTTCCTGCAATGCTTCTTTCTTTTCAGGAACTAATAGTCCTTCAACTGTACCAGCAGGTAATTTCGCAAAAGCTGCATTTGTAGGAGCAAAAACTGTAAATGGACCGGCATTTGAAAGTGCATCAACTAATTCTGCTGCTTTAACTGCGGTAACTAAAGTTGTGTGATCCGGAGAGCTAACTGCAACTCCTACAACATTTTTTTGAGATAAATCATCAACAACACCTGACTGACCGGCAACTACCGGAGCAGCTGTTTGTTCAGTTGTTGCAGTTTGTTCTCCTTCTTTTGTTCCTTCTGAATTACAAGCAACAAAAAGTATTGTTGCAAGGGCTCCTGTAAGTAACAGGCGAAATACATTTTTTTTCATGGTGTGTTTGGTTTGTGTTTGATTTTTTTGTTTTCAGTTTTCGTTAATTTGTTCCTTTGTACTCAAAATGTCCCCCTACATTGATTTGTAGGGGAAACATTTATCGTACTAGATACTACTATTTATTTAGTAGAAAAAATTATTTACGTGACAAATGTAAAGCATTATTTAATAAAAGCATTAAAGTACTTAAATAATTATATATGATTTTTGTCAGACAATAACAAAACAAATGGCATATTTAAAAATACTATTTTGTACAAAAAGTCGACCATTTTGGTGGTTTTTACATGTCTGAATATCCATACAATAAGATGTTTCCATCGAATTGTGGGCTTTTGGTTACGCTGTCTCCAAAATGAAACAAAATGCAATATTAAACGGAATCAAATATCATTAAACTGACAAATATCAGTAATGCGCGTGATTTTTATCACGGATAAATGTGTGTTTTTATTAATAAAAGAAGGAGAAGGATTTGCTTTTTTAAAGAAGTGGAATTATAAAATAGCGTTTTAATTGTAGGGTTCTGATAGCCTTTTATAGTAAATTAAATGGATCCAAACTGTTGAAAATATTCTCCTTGTCAGCTGTTTAGGATGGTTATATTTGTATGAATATTTTAAATCGAAAAAATTAATGTCAGAACATCATTTTTATAAAAAAATAGCATTAACCCTAAGCATTAACGAAAAACAAGTTGCTGCAGTTGTTGGATTATTAGACGATGGAGCCACCATTCCATTCATTTCCCGTTACCGGAAAGAAATGACCGGCAGTTTGGATGAAGTACAGGTTGCTGCTATTCGTGATGAAATAGAACGCTTGCGTGCATTGGAAAAAAGACGTGAATTCATACTTGAATCTATTGAAGGGCAAGGTAAATTAACTCCTGAATTGATCTCCTTAATAAGGTATGCAGAAACGGTATCTGCTTTAGAAGATATTTATTTGCCTTATAAACCCAAACGGAGAACGCGTGCTACTATTGCACGTGAAAAAGGATTGGAACCCTTGGCAAAACTGATTTTTGATCAAGGTAAAATAGATGTGGAAGCAGAAGCGGAGAAATTTGTTAATGACGACACTTCGACTACGCTTAGTGTGACGTCGGCTGCAGATGCATTGTCAGGAGCACGAGATATTATAGCGGAGTGGATCAATGAAAATGCGGAAGCGCGTGATAAGATCCGTAATTTATTTAAACGCTCCGCTACCATAAAAAGTAAAGTGCTAAAAGGAAAAGAAGAGGCCGGAGAAAAGTTCAAAGATTATTTTGACTGGGAAGAAAATTTAATGGGTTGTCCTTCTCATAGATTATTGGCTATTCGCAGAGGAGAAAGTGAAGAAATATTGAGCATTCACATTATGCCACCCGAAGATGAAGCAATTGATATTTTGCTGAATCAATTTGTAAAATCAAACAATACAGCTTCCTCACAAGTGAAATTAGCATGTGATGACTCCTATAATAGAATGATGCAAAGTTCCATTGAAAGTGAAATGCGAATGATGACCAAGGAACTTGCTGATGAAAAAGCAATTCAAGTGTTTGCTGATAATTTACGCGAATTGATGTTGGCTTCCCCGTTAGGACAAAAAGCAATATTGGCAATTGATCCCGGATTCAGGACAGGTTGTAAGGTTGTGGCATTGGACAAACAAGGGAAATTATTGGACGATACAGTGATCTATCCGCATGAACAAAATAAGATTTTCCAAACAAAACAATTAGTGTTAGCATGGTGCGATAAATATAAGGCAGAAGCAATTGCCATTGGAAACGGCACTGCAGGAAGAGAAACGGAAACGTTCATCAGAAGTATTGAAGAACTTCCAAAAAGCATTAACGTCATTATGGTGAATGAAAGTGGCGCTTCTATTTATTCTGCATCCGATGTTGCTCGTGAAGAATTTGCTGACAAAGACATTACCGTTCGCGGAGCTGTTTCCATTGGAAGAAGATTGGCAGATCCTTTAGCTGAACTTGTAAAGATCGATGCTAAATCGATTGGAGTTGGTCAATACCAACATGATGTCGATCAATATTTATTAAAGAAAAAGTTGGATGAGGTAGTGGAGAGTTGTGTAAACAGAGTTGGAGTGGAAGTGAACACAGCCAGCAAACAACTGCTGACCTACGTTTCCGGATTGGGAGCAGTGCTTGCAAAAAATATTGTAGAATACAGAAATGAAAATGGTCCGTTCAAATCCAGAAAAGATATTTTGAAAGTCCCGCGCATGGGTGACAAAGCATTTGAGCAAGCTGCAGGATTTCTGAGAATAGCGAACGATAAAAACCCATTGGACAAAAGTGCAGTACATCCCGAAAGTTATGGTATAGTGGAAAAAATGGCGACTGACCTGAATTGCACCATTGAACAATTAATGACAGAAAAAGAATTCCGCAAACAAATTTCTCTGCAAAAATATGTCTCTGAAAAAGTAGGATTGCCAACATTGAATGATATCATGAATGAGTTGGACAAACCGGGAAGAGATCCAAGAAAATCATTTGAAGTATTTAAGTTTGATGACAGCGTTCACGAAATGAAAGACCTGCGAATTGGAATGAAATTACCGGGCATAGTCACCAACGTAACTAACTTTGGAGCCTTTGTGGATATTGGCGTTCATCAGGATGGATTGGTGCATGTTTCACAGTTGTCTAATACATTTGTTTCTGACCCAAATACAGTTGTGAAAGTTCAACAGCAAGTAATGGTAACTGTTACGGAAGTAGATGCACAAAGAAAAAGAATTGCTTTATCGATGAAAGATAATGTTGCGAGTGCGCCTGTTTCTAAACCAGCACAAAACAATACTAGTAAAAAAGGAAAACCTGAACCGCCAGCAAATGATTTTGCTAGTCAGTTAGCTGCTTTGAAGGATAAGTTTAAGTAATTTTTTAATTACCCTGCCTCGCTTTCCCCTTTTCAAAGAGGGAATAGTATGATTATAAAATAGCTTCGAAATAATATTTAAGAAAGATTTATTCCCATTTTTCTTCCCCTTGTCCACTTCAAAGGGAGATTTGCTGCGAAAGGTGCTTTATACTAATCCACAATCCCCATTTTCTTCATTAAGAATGAAGCATTCATTGTGGAACAAACGCCTTCTGATAATTTATAATCGAAATTTAATTTATCGTCTTTGATAGTAATTTCAAAACATAAATTTCTGACATTATCAGAAAATAGCGTAGAGAGTTTTGATAATTCTACATCATGGGTAGCCACAATTCCAACGCCCTTTAATTTTAATATTTTTTTGATAAGCGCTTCTGAACCTGCATGTTGGTCCTTGCTGTTGGTGCCTTTTAATATTTCATCCAATAAAAAGAAAACCTGATTTCCCTTTTCGTATTGGGTAATTAATAATTGCAATCGTTTTAATTCAGCATAAAAAAAAGATTCATTTTCTTGCAACGAATCATTTGTTCTAAGGCTGGTGAATAAATGAATAGGTGAAAATTTGTAGTGACTTGCACATACCGGAGCTCCAATCATAGCAATAGTAAGATTCACACCAATTGTTCTTAGGAAGGTGCTTTTTCCGGCCATATTCGCACCGGTGAGTAGATCAACTTTTGGAGCATTTGCGATGCTATAATTGTTTTTCACCAACACCTCTTCTTGTATCAATGGATGCCCGATATTTTCTGCTTCAATTACAAAGTGCCCGGCCTCTATTTCAGGAAAAACATAATTTGGATTGTTATGCGCATACATTCCCAAACTGATGAATGCATCAAATTCTCCAATGGCATCCACCCAATTTGTAAAATATTTTTTATTGGAATTTCGCCACTTCTCAATTCTCCGCATAATATTAATATCCCATAAAAGAATTCCATTCAATAAAACAGCGACTACAATATTCATTCTGGCATCGAGCTTATCTGTTAACTTTTTTAAGGATCTTATACTTTCGCTAGCAGAATTATTTTCAGTTACGAAGATCGATTTTAGATCACATAACAAATTAGAATCAAAGGATTCAGCTTCTATTGAGGAAATTAATTGACGATATTTTTCTATCGAATCAAATTTTCTACTCAGGTTATCATGGATCTTATTAATGCGTTTTGTGTATATACCAATGATAATAAGTTGTAGTAAGAATAATAATGTAAAGGGTGTTTCATTTATCTTTCCAACGAAATAGAAAACAAGCGCTATGAGGGTTAGAACAGGAAGAAGTGTTGAAGCAATAGAAAGTACTATTGAAGAAAAACTGTTTTTTTCATTGAGCCATTCTTCAATAACTTCTTTGTCATTTGCTTGTTCCTTGTTTTGAAATCCTAATGCAATAAAATTATGGTTCCATTCAGGCTTTCCTGCTAATTCTTTGATGGCAACTTGTCGGTTTATTATTATCGCTTTATCAAGAAATGGATAAGTAAGCCATTGTGCTAATTTTATTCTGCCTGTAAATGTTGATGTGCGATTTAAGATCTGAAAGATCGATTTTCTTCCGAAAATATCTAAGTCGGAAATGAAATGATGTTGTTTGTCAATGAATTCTGAGCCATCGTTTATTCCTGTAAAATCTTTTTTTAATAGTTGTATCTCAATTTCATTTACTTTAATAAGGTTTTTCAGGAAAGTTGTTTTTCTTTTTAATTGGATCTCGAGATTCAGAAGAAAAAGGAAAATAATTATTGTAATGGCAACGAACAGATATGAAAAAACAGGTTGACTTTTATAGAAAAGGTAAAAGGATATTACAGCAATTAGAAATAAAATAATCCTGGAATAAAAGATCCTGTTGAATTTGCTGTTTTGCTCTTCAATTTCAATGTTGAATTTGGATATTCTATCTGTATAGTATGTAAATAAGTTGTTCATGGAGAACAAAGCTACGTAAATATTGGAATTTTGTAGTCCTATTCTTGAAAAATTAAACACATAGACACATCGTTTTAGCAGGAGTGGTTCTTTGTGTTTGGATAGTCTGAAGCAAGCTTCAGGTTAGAGGTTTGTCTTATTGAAATAGGCTCTTCTATGTTTAAAAAAATTTATTTTTCTATGTAAATAACAATAGGTTTTTCGCCAAGAAAAGGTGCTGTTTTTACTTAAAAAACTATGTATCTATGTGTTTAAAATCCCACCAGCATTGATGAGCACTATTGATGCCTTTTTCTACGATTTATTTCTTATTTTTGTGCCTATTCACCGCATAATTATTAGGAAATGAAAATATCATATAACTGGCTAAAGGAATATATTAAAACAGACTTGTCGCCCGATGAGATGGGAAGTTTGCTGACTGATTGTGGGTTAGAGATTGAATGTATCGAGAAATTTGAAACAGTTAAAGGCGGGTTGAAGGGAATTGTTGTTGGCGAAGTGATCACAAAAGAAAAACATCCTGACGCAGACCGATTAAATATTACAACAGTAAATATTGGGGCAGATGCTCTATTAACCATTGTTTGTGGTGCGAGTAATGTTGAGGTTGGTCAAAAAGTGGTTGTCGCAACAATTGGCGCTATGCTTTTTCCGTCAACGGGTGAGCCTTTCGAAATAAAAAAATCGAAGATACGGGGACAAAATTCTGAAGGAATGATCTGTGCCGAAGATGAAATAGGATTAGGGAATTCTCATGCAGGAATAATGGTGTTGGATTCTTCTGCTATAATTGGTACTCCGGCAAATGAATATTTTAGAATTGAGGAAGATTTTGTTTTAGAGATCGGATTAACTCCCAATCGTGCAGATGCAACCTCTCATGTAGGCGTGGCTCGTGATCTGGTTGCCGTTTTGAATGCGAGAGAAGCTACTATAAAATACAATTTGGAACTACCGGAAGTAAGAACTTTTAATGTAGACGAAACCACTTCAACTATCGAAGTTATTGTGGAAGACTCAATTGCATGTCCGCGTTATTCCGGACTTTCTATTTCAGATATTACAGTTACCGATTCACCTGAATGGTTGAAAAATCGTTTAAAAGCAATCGGAATTCGTCCTATTAATAATATTGTGGATGCCACAAATTATGTATTGCACGAATTAGGACAACCTATGCATGCATTTGATGCTGATAAGATAAAGGGTAATAAAGTGATTGTTAAAAAGCTTACCGATAAAACAAAATTCAAAACACTGGATGAAACGGAGCGCGAATTAACTTCAGAAGATTTGATGATTTGCAATGCTGAAGGAGGAATGTGTATTGCCGGTGTATATGGAGGAATCGAATCCGGGGTTAATGCAAAAACAAAAAATATATTTTTAGAAAGCGCCTATTTTAATTCCTCGTCCGTTCGTAAATCATCAAAACGACATGGTTTAAAAACGGATGCTTCTTTTCGTTATGAAAGAGGAGCAGACCCAAATATTACAGTTTTCGCTCTGAAGAGAGCTGCAATATTGATAAAAGAAATTGCCGGAGGAAAAGTTTCATCCGAGATCATCGATATATATCCTTCACCAATAGAAAATTTCAAAGTTCCATTTTCATTTGAAAAATGTGAACAATTAATTGGTAAAAAAATAGATCTTGAGCTAGTAAAAATTATTATCACTTCTTTGGGTATTGAAATTGAACACGAAGGTAATGATGCGTTGTTATTGTCTGTGCCTCCTTTTAAGGTTGATGTTCAGCGCGAACAAGATGTGGTTGAAGAAGTGTTACGTATTTATGGATACAACAATGTTGAGATTCCAACCGTATTAAATTCTTCCTTGTCGTTTGCGGAAAAACCTGATAAAGAAAAAATCCAGAATGTTGTTGCTGAATTATTGACGAACAATGGTTTTTCTGAAATGATGTGTTTGTCGTTGACCAAAGGTGAATACGCAACTAAATTAAAATCGTTAAGCGAAGATAGAAGTGTTGCAATGATGAATCCTTTGAGCAGCGATTTGAATGTGTTGCGTCAAACACTTTTGTTTAGCGGATTGGAAACGATAGCATACAATCAAAATCGTAAAAATGCAGATCTGAAATTATATGAATTCGGGAAAACGTATATCGCTATAAAAGGTGAAGCAACAAAATATGTTGAGTCAAAACATTTGTCAGTTTTTATCACTGGTCGTAAACAGGATGAAAGTTGGAATACACAAAACAATACAATGAATTTCTATACTTTAAAAGGTGTGGTAAAAAATATTTTGGAACGTTTAGGAATAAATGATGTGAAGCTGGAGGAGATCAATTCAGACATATTTTCGCAAGGATTGGCTTTCAGCTGGAACAAAAAATTATTGGTTGAGTTTGGTGAAGTTGCAAAATCTGTATCATCAAAGTTGATGGACATTAAGATGCCTGTTTATTATGCCGATTTTAATTGGGATCTTGTCCTGGAAGCGATGAAGAAAACATCGATTATGTATTCTGAAGTTCCTAAATTTCCTGAAGTAAGAAGAGATCTTGCTTTATTGATCGATAAGGCCATCAAGTTTGAACAGTTGGAACAATTGGCTTATCAGTCTGAAAGGAGCATGCTGAAAAATGTCAATTTGTTCGATGTATATGAAGGTGATAAATTACCAACAGGTAAAAAGTCTTATGCTTTGAGTTTTATTTTGCAGGATGAAAATGCAACACTTACTGATAAACAAATTGAAAAGATCATGGAGAAGCTGATGAAGACTTACCAAGAAAAAGTAGGGGCTGAAATAAGATAGCACGGATAACGCTTCTCGACTTTGCTCGGGTGAGGATTGCAAAGCAGAATTTTGTGTGTTGTCATGTTGAGTTTAGCCTGTACTGAGCTTTTGTCGAAGTATCGAAACATTTGTGCAGGCTTTCGTTAACTCTTCGACAAGCTCAGAGTGACAGACACAATCGACATTTCACATATTTTCGTGACAAATAAAACGACAAATCTACGGTTGCAATAATTCATAAAACTCGAAGTATGTCCCCCTTTGGAGGGGGCAAGAGGGAGGATGAAATGCCCGTTAGAAAATCAAAACCTCATCTTAAGATTATGTTTATAAAAAAATCCCGCTCCGTAAATACGAAGCGGGATTTTAATTTGAATACGTTTATAGGTTTTTTATTGAATTGTTTTTAGGTTGTTGCATTCCAACAATTAAGTATGCACAACCTTGCTTTTCTTTATCTTTTGTATAGATCTCTATGATGAGATTTTGAGTGGAGTTTGAATAAAATACCCATGATTCAGGATCAGCAGAAGTTGCGCTGTTATATATTTCATTCTTATCCTCATCCCAAATTTTGAATGTTACTTTCCCAAGTGCATTTTCAGAACCGATCTGAAATTTATAATTCAGTCCCTTGTATAACGATAAATGTATCTCAGAAGGTTCTCCAAGAATTAGCGTTACATTATTTACCTGTCCGTTATGCGTATAAGGGGCAAGTTTTTTAATACCCTCCTTTACTGCAGATTTACATTGTGCAACTGATGATGTTGAAATCGTAAATGAAAGAAGTGTCAACGAGACAATTGATAGAATGTTTTTTAGTTGTAATTTCATAATTGAAAAATATTAGAGAGAGATTTTATTTCTAAGTAACGTTATCTTTTCGAGAATAGAATTTAATTGTTCCTTCGACAATTCATAAGATGTGTTATTTCCGACACTGATAATGTCTTTGTCGGATGTAATAGGCGTGCCTTTCTTTTCCTGAAGATTATCGTAGACGGATGCAATATCTTTCATATCAACTAGCAATGATTTAATTTCCGGATCGGATACAAATTGTTCGAGCATATTGGTTAAGTTTTTTAACACGATCTTTTGATCGCCAACCAAACCGATAACATCTTTTTTCTGAGATTTTTCAGCAATATTAGTAATGATATACATGGCTTCAACCCATCCTCCTGCCGCGATTGTTGCGACAGTTGAATTTCGTTGGTTTTCTTTTAAATATTGATCGGCATTTATTCCTGCTTCAGAAACAATTGCCATTAAGGAGTCCAAATTATTGCTATTGGTCTGAAGCCTTTTGTTGACTTGTTGTCCGTAGCTTCCATCAACTCCTAAAGCATTTGTAAGGTCATTAATGTTTTTAAGGTAACCATTAAAATCCTGGTTCTGTTTATACAAAAAGCAGAGTGACAGATCGGTGGAGTAGGCTCCTAAGTTCGCAGCTTTTGAAAAGCTGGATACATATTTCGAAATCTTATCTGTCGGGTTAAGTACTTTTTTGTCGAATGAAGATCCGGACATTTTAAGAATCGTGAATGTTTCCAGTGGTGATGGAATGTTATAAAAAATAACACTTGAGGAACTATCCATGGTGGTTTTTACTTCTGCCAAATCTGCAGAAGTTTCTGTTGCTGTATTTCCCGATCCGCCACAACTAATCAAGGAAACGGAAGCTATGAAAACGGCAATGTTCTTAATAATTCTTTTCATTTGAATAAGTATGTTTAAAATAAGGATTTGCGATTTTACTCTTAACAAAACTAATACATTTATTGTAATCTCAAAATTATTTCCATTCTTTAAAAACGATGGATGAAAGGCCTTTTATAGTATCAGTAATACTTGTCAGCTAATTTTTTGATTTTTTTTACGTTTCTTCTAATTGATTACCTTTATACCATGCATTTTTTTCAATTTAATTTATATTTTTTCATTCCCGAAACGAAAACTGTTCGTCTGGTATTTCTGCTGATTATTTTTTCTTCTTTATCTGTTAATGCACAAAAATATTATTCATTGGAAATTCAATCCGTTAACAATGCGGAGCTTCTAAATAAAATCCCTTACAAAAAACAATTTATTTCCGTTAACGAAAGAGACAAAGAACTTCAAAGGATGCTTTTAGCTTGTTATGATGATGCCTACTTGGTCGCTTCTTTTGATAGTATCATAAAAGATTCACTTTCATTAAAAACCTATTTGAATTTCGGGACGCAATATAAATGGGCGAATCTGAAAAAGGGAAATGTAGATGAAGGAGTTTTGAGTGAAATAGGATTCCGTGAAAAACTATATGATAATAAGCCGATCTATTATACGAGTGTAAAACGTATTCAGGAAAAATTAATTACTTATTATGAGAATAATGGTTACCCTTTCGCCTCTGTTAAGCTTGATAGTATTTATATTTCAGAGGGCAGCATTTCGGCTCAGTTAAAACTTACGAAAAATTCGGAGATCAAAATAGATAGTGTTGTTATCAAGGGAAGTGCAAAAATTGCTCCTGTTTATATCTATAATTATTTAGGAATAAAACCTGGCAGCCTTTATGACGAGTCTCAATTAAAAAAGGTGAATACCCGCCTTGCAGAACTTCCATTCCTGCGGTCTGCAAAACCTCCATCCGTTACTTTCACCGACAAATTCAATAAACTTATTTTATACATCGACAACAGACGAGCCAGTCAGTTTGATGGTATTGTTGGTATTCTTCCTGATAATAAGACCGGCAAAATATTGTTCACGGGTGATGTTCGGCTAAAACTTCAAAACGGATTAGGCAGGGGAGAATTGATAGATCTGAATTGGCGCAGATTGCAATCACAGACGCAAGATCTGAAGGTAAGACTGGTATACCCATTTGTGCTCCGAACACCTTTTGGCTTAGATTATAATTTTAAATTGTATAAGAAGGATACCACTTTTTTGGAGGTCAATCAAAATATCGGTGTTCAGTATTTATTGATTGGAGGAAATTATATTAAGGTATTTTACAATAATAAAACCTCCACTTTGCTTTCTACAAAAGGTTTGGAGTATGCTACTACCTTGCCTTCTAATGCTGATGTGAGCACTAATATGTATGGATTGGGTTTGAAATATGAAAAATTGGATTACAGGTTAAATCCCCGAAAAGGCCATAATATATTGATGAATGCCAGTGCCGGGACAAAAAAAATTAAACAGAATGCAAAGTTGAATCCCGTCGTTTATGAAAATATAAAGCTTAGCTCCGCAATTTACGCCGGGGATTTGGAGGGAAGCGTGTTTATGCCAATTGCCAATCGCAGTACTGTGAAAGTTGCTGTTCAATCTGCATTTATTTATGGGGAAACTACTTTTCAGAATGAATTGTTCAGAATCGGTGGACTAAAAACATTACGTGGCTTTGATGAAGAATCGATTTATGCTTCTTCTTTTTCCATTTTCACCTTGGAATACAGGTATATTTTAGAGCAAAATTCCTATTTATATTTATTTGGCGATGGTGCCTGGTATGAAAATAATAATTCGAAGGAGTATATTCAGGACACTCCTTATGGTTTCGGAGCCGGAATTAGCTTTGAAACAAAAGCAGGGATCTTTTCGATCAATTACGCCTTAGGAAAACAATTTAACAATCCGATCGAGTTGAGAAGCGGAAAAATACACTTTGGAATTGTGAATTATTTCTAGTTTTTTAGGTTAAATTTCTCCTCCCAACCAAGCGTTTTTATGCTTAAATTAGCCACTCAATGTCTGATTGGTATTTATGGAGATTTTATTTTTAATAATAGGCTTGGTCTTAGGATTCGGAATTGCATATTTGTTTTTGAAAGGAAAGCAAAATGGAACTCCTGATACCTCCTTGTTGGAATCCAAAATTTTCGGACTTGAAAAGGATCTGTCTTTTTCTGAAAAAGAAAAACAACGCATTTTTTCTGAAAAAGAACAATTGAATCTTGAATTCTCATCGGAAAAGGAAAAAGTTTTAAAAGCCGAAACACGGATTGCAAGAGCAGAAGAAATTTTTAAGTCGCAAGAAGAAAAATTTAACACTCTCAAATCAGAACTCGAGAATGTTCACAAGAAATATTCTACGGAGTTCGAAAATATCGCCAATAAAATACTGGATGAGAAATCGCAAAAATTTACTGAACAGAACAAAATAAATATGGATGTGATATTAAATCCATTAAAGGATAATATTAAAAGGTTTGAAGACCAGGTTCAGAAATCTTATAAGACAGAGTCGGACGAGCGCATCACTTTGAAAACAGAAATAAAAAATTTGATCGATCTGAACAAACAAATTAGTGAAGAAGCGAACAATTTGACAAAAGCGCTGAAAGGAGAAAATAAAACACAAGGTAATTGGGGGGAGCTTATTTTGGAAAAAGTGTTGGAGCGTTCCGGCTTAGTGAAAGACAGGGAATATCGTTTGCAGTACAGCACAAATAATGATGAAGGAAAACGCATTCAGCCGGATGCTGTGATCCTGCTTCCTGATAACAAACATATCATTGTTGATGCGAAAGTTTCGTTAGTGGCATACGAAGCATTGGTAAACTCGGGCTCCGATGACGAACGAGCGATTTTGATTAAGGATCATTTACTTTCTGTTCGAACACATGTCAAATCATTGAGCGAAAAAAATTATTCAACTTCTTCCGACTTTAATACACCTGATTTTGTTTTACTGTTCATTCCGATCGAGTCTTCTTTCAGTGTGGCTGTTCAGGCCGATCAGGAATTATTTAATTTCGCCTGGGATAAAAAAATAGTGATTGTTAGTCCATCTACTTTGTTGGCAACGTTGCGAACAATTTCATCTGTCTGGAAACAGGAGCGTCAGACCAAGAACGCGATAGAGATTGCAAAACAAAGTGGAGCTTTATTCGATAAATTTGTTGGATTTGTTGAGGACATGGAAAAGATCGGAAAGAGCATCGATGCCTCTCATGTGGCATATGATAGTGCCATAAATAAATTGCATAAGGGAAGTGGCAATTTGGTGAAACGCGCTAATGATATTGAAAAATTAGGTGCAAAAACGACGAAACAAATTTCACCAAAATTTATTGAAAATGATGAGCCTTCTCAATTAACTGAAGGCGCAGAAGTATAATGAAAAAAAAATATTTATATATTCTTTTTAGTATTATCATTCTTGCTTGTGGAACTTCCCGCAAATTGGAGAATAAGACACCTGCAGCGAGTTATAAACATGACGTAAATACAATTCACCCTGAATTTGTAATTTTTCATGTGAGTGATAGTCTTTCCGAATTGCATTATAAAATTAATAGTAAGGAGTTATTGTATACTCGGCCTGATGGAATTAATTTTTCTTCCAATGTAATTATTTCATTTAGGTTGCTAAGTTCCTACGATTCCAAAGATGTGCTCGACAGCTCTTCAGTTCGCTTGGTGGATATCAATAATGACAATGCGAATAAATTTTTGATCGGAAAAATGAATTTAAAAGCATTCTCTCCCAGGAGTTATTTTGTAAGAATAAAGATTACAGATCTGAATCGGAGTATTAGCGTTTCAAGTGTATTGGAAATTGAAAAAGATAATGATCTCAACCGCCAGAATTTTCTTGTAAAATCCAAATCTGATGATGCTCCCCTTTTTCATAGTTATTTCAAACCAAAAGAAGAATTGGTGATTTGTTATAAAGCGAAAATAGCTGTTACACTTTTTGTAAGGTATTATAACAGAGCTTTTCCATTAGCTGCTCCTCCCTTTTCTGTTGCAGAACCAAAGCCATTCCAATATAAGGCAGATAGTACCTTTACACTTCAACTGGATAAAAATGGAACAGCAAATTTCTCGGCTGCCAAAAAGGGCTTTTACCATTTTCAATTAGATACTTCCAAACGAATTGGTTTGACATTGTATAGTTTTTCTGAAACATTTCCTGAAATAAAAAAAGCGGAAGACCTCGTACCTCCTCTACGTTTTATTACTTCAAAACAAGAATATGATGAGTTAAGTTCCAGTTCAAATCCAAAGGTTGCCGTTGAAAAATTTTGGATGAATTGTACCGGAAATCAGGATAGGGCAAAAGAAGTTATCCGCAAATATTATAACAGGGTGACCGACGCAAATTTATTTTTTACATCTTATATTGAAGGATGGAAAACGGACAGAGGGATGATCTATTTAATTTATGGCGCTCCTAATGTTATTTATCGGACGGCATTTGCAGAAACGTGGACCTATGGGGAAGATAATAATATCAACTCCCTTAGTTACTCATTTTCCAAAGTGGATAATCCTTTTACTGATAACGATTATACATTGGAACGTTCTGCGGTTTATAAACAAAACTGGGGAATGGCAGTTGATATTTGGCGGCAGGGTAGAACATATTTGCAGGATTAATATTTGACTTCGATCAGTGTGATCGGAATTGTTTATGATGAGAAGTTTTAAAATATCGAAATGTTTTTATTATTGCCTAGAGTAACAACAACATAATCTCTCGAAACGGCAGTGGATATTTTGGTAGGAGTGGAAATGGCGAGGTGCGGTTGTCACTCTGAGCTTGTCGAAGAGTGTGCATAAGCCCATCCACATGCTTCGACAGGCTCAATATGACAACACACACACACTAGTTCTTCGCCTTGGTAAGTTTGAACAGAACCGAAGATTATTAGATTATAACGAATAATAAAAATTTTATGCAGACAAAACAACAACAACGAGAAGAAGAAAGTTTGATATTTGGTTTACGACCGATCATCGAAACGATCAGATCAGGAAAGGAGATCGATAAGCTATTAGTTCAAAGCGGACTTAAAGGCGAATTGGTTAGTCAGTTGATGATCTTGTTGAAACAAAATAATATTGCTTTTCAATATGTTCCTCTCGAGAAGTTAAATCGCCTTACCCAAAAAAATCATCAAGGTGTTGTTGGTTATATTTCTTCGATTAGCTATCATAAGATCCAGGATGTGCTTCCCGGTGTTTTCGAAAGTGGAAAAGTTCCTTTATTGTTGATCTTAGATCGAATAACGGATGTTCGTAATTTCGGTGCTATTGCCCGTACAGCTGAATGTTCAGGTGTAAATGCGATAATTATTCCTTCCCGCGGAAGTGCACAGATAAATGCTGATGCAATAAAGACATCTACAGGAGCATTACAAAAAATTCCGGTTTGTAAAGAAGAGAATTTAAAAGCGACAATCGATTATTTGCATGAGTGCGGACTTCAGATTATTGCATGCACCGAAAAAACAACTGATTATTATTTCCAGATCGATTTCACTGTTCCTACTGCAATTATTATGGGTTCTGAGGAGGATGGAATATTAAACGAATACCTTCAGAAGTCGGATGGAAAAGCAAAAATTCCATTGATGGGAGAGATAGGTTCATTAAATGTATCCGTTGCTGCAGGAATAATTTTATATGAAGCAGTGAGTCAACGATTAGTGCACTAAAATGAATTTCTTCGATAGAAAATATCTTCCATTCATTACTCTTTTCACTGTTGTATTTATTTCCAGATTACCATTTCTTTCTGCGGGTTATGGAGTAGAGGAGGATTCTTGGGGGATCGCTCTCGCGGCCTTTCATACAAAATTATCAGGCATATATGAGCCTTCTCGATTTCCCGGTCATCCCGTTCAGGAACTTATTTATTCTGTTTTGTGGGGCTGCGGTCCGGTTGTATTTAACGGACTTTGTGCTTTTTTTAGCGCTATTGCAACAGTTTTCTTTTCTCTTATTTTAAAGCAATTGAATTTCCAACATTTTTTTATTGCTGCCTTAGCCTTTGCTTTCATTCCTGTTTTTTATGTCAGCAGCACTTATACAATTGATTTTGTTTGGACATCCGCTTTTATATTGATCGCTTTCTATTTTTTATTGAACGATCAATTTTTAATTGTTGGAATTTTTCTTGGACTTGCTGTAGGATGCAGAGTGACAAGTGGAGCTATGCTTTTGCCCTTCATGATTATTTCATGGCAACAAGAAAACATAAAGACAAATGTCAATCGTTTTTTTAAGATCGTTGCTCCGATGATAGTCATTGTAGTAATTTCATTTTCTCCGATCATCAAGCAATTTGGTCTTTCATTTTTTATGTATTACGATCAGTTTCCATATCCTCCGATGACAAAAGTAATATACAAAATGACTTTGGGTGTATTCGGCACTGTTGGGCTTTTTGCGATTGCCATTTGCAAAGGGTGGATTATACTGAACAGGAAAAGAGAAAATTTCGGAGCGCTGTTTCAATTCAAATTGGGAAAGAAAATAATTGTAGCGAGTTATGCGGCTGTTGTATTGTTCATCATTTCCTATTTCAGGTTACCACAAAAATCGGGATACATGATCTCAATACTTCCTTTCGTTATTCTACTTTTTGGATATTTTTTAAATACCAGAATGTTTAAATTTTTATGTCTCTCTTTTATTCTTTCATCATTTGTTTGTAGCATAAATCTGACTGATAAATTGAGGGGTGCTGCCTATTCTGACCATTCCGTTTTGTTTATGGTGTCCGGACAAGAAATATTTTTTGATCCATTCTCAGGTCCGGTATTCTCTGATTATTCAAAGAGGTTACAGAAAATGAAGTATACAAATGATCTTATTCAAAAATTGAAAGTTATCAATTCAAAAACTGTTCTGATCGCTGGATGGTGGTACAATGAAATTATGGTCACGATGGCCCCCGATTTTTCAAATAAATTAGTGATTCTAGAGTCCTATATTAATTCGGAAAAAATGAATCAATATATTTCGGATGGGTATGAAATAAAATATTTGCCAGAACAAAATATTTATAATGATCTGATGTTTAAAATAAATTTAACCGGGAAAATTGCCGGCTCTTTTTAGGTTGATAAGTTTTATGTTTCTGAAATGGGTAGTAGGCATATTTTAACTAATTTCGATTATAATTATTTAACAATAAAAAAATGCCGACAATAGAACAAACATATGAGATGAAAGCTTCACCTGAACAGGTATTTGAGGCATTGGTTAATCCTGACATCATTCAGGATTGGAGTGGGGATGAGGCGAAAATGGGTTCTGAGGTTGGCTCCACATTTTCTCTTTGGGGCGGTCAGATGTATGGTACCAATATTGAAGTTGTAAAAAATAAAAAACTTGTTCAGGAGTGGTGTTATGATCAATGGGAAAAACCTTCAAAAGTTACCTTTACTCTAAAAGGAAAAGGAAAAACAACCATAGTGGAATTACTTCACGAAGACGTTCCCGAAAAATCAGTAAATAGCATTGCTGACGGTTGGGGTGCATACTATCTAGGAGCAATGCAGGAAATGTTTGATGAAGCTAATTCATAAAATGAATTTTTTATTCCTTTAGGCATGCACTTTTTCTAATGTTTTATAGTATTTTTTTGCATTTGGTTAATGTTGTAAAAGCTTTTTTCAAAAAATATTTTCCCTTGGGTTAGTTCTCTTCATTTTATTATATTTATTACTCCAAATTTCTGGCCAATGAAAAAGCTGTTTTTGATTTCTCAACTTATAATTTGCTGTTGTCTTTCTTCAGCTATTGTTGCTCAATCTTGTCAGCAAAAACATGATCCAATTCATTCAGGAAAATCTTTTTCCACTGATGTAACAACTATGGCTTCTAATTTACGGAGCGATACTATTGATATTTTAAATTATACGATCAATTTAAATATTACAGATTTTACCACTAATGTTATTAAGGGAAATACAAAAGTGAAATTTACTCCAAAGATCAATGGAGTAAATAAATTGAATTTGGATCTTTTGAAATTGATACTTGATTCCGTAAAATTAGGAGGAGTAACTCTTGCTTCCTCATATAATGATACCCTGTTACAGTTAAATTTACCTGCCACTTATAATATTGGAGATACAGCTAATGTTATCGTTTATTATCACGGAACACCTCAAGGAGATGCATCCGGTTGGGGTGGCTTTTATTTTCAGAGTGGCTATGCGTATAATTTAGGTGTTGGTTTTGCCGCTTTGCCTCACGTATATGGTAGAGTTTGGTTTCCATGTTTTGATAATTTTGTGGAACGCTCTTCCTACGAGTTTAATATCACAACGAATGGTGGAAAGTTAGCATACTGTAATGGTTATTTAGCGAAAGATACTACTGATGGTGGAGGAGACCGTACACGGAAATGGATCTTGAATGAACAAATACCAAGTTATTTAGCTTGCGTTGCTGTCGCAAATTATGCACAGATCAATCAAACATATAATGGCATTGCTGCAACCGTTCCTATCGTTATTGCTGCAGTTGCCACGGATACAACAGCGGTTAAAAGTTCATTTATTAATCTTCCTCTTGCGCTTTCTACATTTGAAAATCATTTTGGACCATATATGTGGAATAAAGTTGGCTACTCCATGGTTCCTTTTAATTCCGGTGCAATGGAGCACGCCACAAATATTGCATATCCGAAAGCAACGGCAACAGGTTCTCTGACCTATCAGAATTTATTTGTTCACGAATTATCACATCATTGGTTTGGTGACCTTGCAACTTGTCGCACCGCTGAAGATATGTGGTTGAATGAAGGTTGGGCACACTATTGTGAGTTTCTATTCTTCGAAACGTTGAATGGCTATAGCAGTTATCTGACATATGTGAGAGCAAATCATGAAGATAATTTGCATTTTAATACTCCTAAAGAAGGTGTATTAACGCTGTCTAATATTCCACAAACTTTTACCTATGGTGATCACGTTTACAATAAAGGTGCTGATGTTGCCCATACCATGCGCGGTTACATGGGCGATAGTTTGTTTTTCTATTCGGTTAAAACATATTTAGCGAATAACAATTTTAATGATGTTTCAAGTTTAGATTTTCAAAATGCCTTAACAGCAGCCAGCGGAATTGATATGTCAGATTTTTTTAATGGATGGGTCTTTAATCCCGGATGGCCTCACTTTTCAATTGACTCAAGTACTATTGTTCCGAGCGGATCGAATTTTAATGTGACTGTTTTTGTTAAACAAAAATTGACTGACGCTCCTGCGTATTTTACTAACGTTCCCTTGGAAGTTACTTTTAAGGCTTCTGACTGGACAGAAAATACTCAGAAATTGGTGATGTCAGGTCCAAACGCTTCTTTCAACTTTACGGTGCCCTTTGATCCAAAATTTATTGTCATTAACTTTGGAGAGAAGATCAGTCACGCTGTTGCTCCTGAGTATAAAAAAATAAAGACTAGCGGTGCGGTGAGTTTTGCAAATGCTAAGATGAATTTAAATGTAATAAGTATTTCTGATTCTGCTTTTATACGTATTGAACATAATTTTACTGCGCCTGATCCTGCATTTGCAATTCCTTTCCGTTTGTCTCCTAATCATTATTGGAAAGTTGATGGGATTTTACCTGCGACATTTTATTCAAAGGCGACTGTTAATTACGATGGAAGAACCTCGTCTTTTGCCGGATCCCTTTGGTTAGATAATGATCTGATAAATACATTGGAGGATAGCCTCGTATTGTTATATCGAAGGAATGCTGCTGTGAATTGGAGTGTTTATCCAAATTACAGTAAAAATATGATGAGCATTAACACTGATAAAAGAGGAATAATAACAATTGATTCACTTCAACTTGGTGAATATGTTTTTGCGATGATGGATTATGCTTCAGGAATTCAAAGTCACACTTCAGCAAAACAGGATCAAGGATTAAAAATTTATCCTAATCCCGCAAAGGACAAAATTACAGTGGAACTTTTGTCATCGCAGATCAAAATTTCTGAGAATTCTATACTTCTTGTTACTGATGTTTCGGGCAAAGTCATTCATAAAGAAAAACTGAATCTACAAAATAACGTTATTATCAATACAGCTTCGTTTTCAAATGGAATGTATTTTATTTCCTTAAAAACAAAGGATGGCGTTGTTGCCAAAAGTAAATTTGTGGTAACGCATTAAGTATGATAGGTTTTAAGCATGTCTTTAAGTAAAACTTTGAAAAATAAATAAAAAATTACGCAGATTTTGTGATCTGTGTTTGTCAGGTAAAGCCCTGAAGTAATTAGTTATGGGATATAAAAACACTCAAGATTGCGTCAATGATCTGGAAAAGCACGGACATTTGATCCGTGTGAAAGAAGAAGTAAGTTCGGATTTGGAAATGGCTGCAATTCACTTAAGGGTATTTGAAAATAACGGCCCTGCAATTTTATTTGAAAATATAAAAGATTGTAAATTCAAGGCTGTTTCTAATTTGTATGGTTCTGTTGATAGAAGTAAATTTATTTTTCGGGATACTATCGAAAAAATAAAAATTCTGATCGATCTGAAAATTAATCCAATGGAGGCAATTAAACATCCATTTAAATATGCGAATGTTGGATTGACGGCATTCTCAGCGCTTCCAAAAAGAGCAAGGTTCAATAATCCTGTTTTACAAAATCAAACTACACTTTCATCTTTGCCACAAATTAAATGTTGGCCAAACGATGGTGGAGCTTTTATAACACTTCCATTAGTCTATTCGGAGGACATTGAAAAACCGGGAATAATGAATTCAAATTTGGGGATGTATCGTATCCAGATCAGCGGAAACGATTATATAAAAGATAAAGAAGCAGGATTACATTATCAGTTGCATCGTGGAATTGGTGTTCATCAGACAAAATCAAATGCAAAAGGTCAACCTTTGAAAGTAAGCATTTTTGTTGGCGGGCCGCCTTCACTCACATTAGGCGCTGTTATGCCTTTGCCGGAAGGGATGAGCGAGTTGACATTTGCAGGTGCTCTTGGAAACCGGAGAATACGATATTCTTATGAAGATGATTTTTGCATTGCATCCGATGCAGATTTTGTAATAACAGGAGAAGTTTATCCTAATGAAAATAAAGCTGAAGGTCCGTTTGGTGATCATTTAGGATATTATAGTTTGAAGCATGATTTCCCATTGATGCGAATCCATAAAGTGTATCATCGAGACAATGCGATCTGGCCATTTACTGTGGTTGGCCGTCCGCCTCAGGAAGATACAAGTTTCGGAGCACTGATACATGAAATTACAGGTAATGCAATTCCAAATGAAATTCCTGGATTAAAAGATGTTCATGCTGTGGATGCTTCAGGTGTTCATCCTCTATTGTTGGCTATTGGAAGCGAACGGTATACTCCATATTATAAGGAACGGAAACCTCAGGAAATTTTAACGATTGCAAATCATATTTTAGGAAAAGGACAATTGAGTCTGGCGAAATATTTATTTATAATTGCCGGAGAAGACAATCCTAAATTAACAACTCACAATGTAGCGGATTATTTTGTGCATGTTTTAGAACGTGTTGATTGGAAACGGGATCTGCATTTTTACACACGAACTTCGATTGATACCTTGGATTACAGTGGTGATGGCTTGAACAGCGGTAGTAAAGTTGTTATTGCTGCGGCAGGGGAAAAGAAAAGAGAACTTGCGACAACGTTATCTGAATTAAATTTACCGGATGGTTTTAAAGATCCAAAAGTTCTGTTGCCGGGTATTATTGCAATTCGTGCTGATAAATATACCGATTCTCACACAACAAAAAAGCAGATAGAACAACTTTGCAAACAACTAGAAAATAATATTTTCTTTAAGGCAGCGGATGGAAATCAGCAAAAGTGTTTTCCTTTGATAATAATATGTGATGATCCTGATTTTGTTTCTCAAAAATTAAATAATTTTCTCTGGGTGACATTTACACGAAGCAATCCTTCTCACGATATTTATGGGATTGATAGTTTTACAGAAAATAAACACTGGGGTTGTAATGGTTCTTTGATCATTGACGCGCGGATCAAACCACATCATGCAGCTCCATTAATTAAGGATCCTGAAATTGAAAAACGTATTGATGCTTTAGGTGTAAAGGGTAAATCTTTGTTTGGAATTATTTAGTGAGATTTTAAAATTTTATTTTTTTAAAACAGTTATCTCCACCCTTCTGTTTGCTTTTGCTTCGAACGGGTTTCTGTCATCTTCATAAATAGGTTTATTCCTGCTGTATCCTTTATATTTCAAACGTGATTCATCAATTCCTTTTTCGATCAGATATTTGTAAACAGTTTTAGCACGAAGAACTGATAATGGCATATCGTCAGCACAACAAACGTGTCCGCCAATTTCAATTTCCAAAGTTGGATTTTTTTTCATTGTTTTTAGAAGGAGTTTAAGAGTGGGTTCTGCTTCAGGCAAAAGTATAGCTGTGCCTCCTTCGAAATTTAAATTTTTAAGTACAAGTGTTTTTCCGATTTCGAGATCACTAATTGTGCTAGTAGAATTGAATGACTCATTTGTTTTGACTATAATTGTATCGGGCTTTTGTGGGACAGGTCTATCTTCATGGTCCATAAGATCGTTGACTATTATAGGAGCATTTATAGTGATGAGTATTTCCGTTCTCCTGTTCATTGACTTTCCTGTTTCAGAAGTATTATCTGAAATAGGATTATTTGCGGAAAAACCTTTTGTTGCAAAAAATTGTGGAGGAATATTTTTACTTTTTAAATAGCTGGAAATTACATCAGCACGTTTTTCAGATAGAGATTGATTTATTATTTCAGTTCCGGAATTGTCGCAATAACCATTGATGCTAATTTGAAAATCTTTTGTTGCGTTCAGGAATTTAACAAGTGAGTCAAGCTCCCTGAAGGAATTTTGTTTCAATTCATTTTTATTGGAATCAAAATAAATAATTGTTTTTGTTTGCGCAAATGCAAATACATTGATCACAATTGAAAATAAAAATAAAATATTTTTTTTCATAAATACACTTTAGCATAATAACGCAATAGTTCTAAAAAGATACAAAAAAAAATCCCGGATATACCGGGATTTAATTTTATGCTTTTGTAGCTTCAGCAGCAGCAATTTTCTTTTTGATGCCCTCTGTGGTGATTGAACCCGGACGCTCAAGCGGATGTCCTAATGCTCTGTCCCAAACCAAAGAAGCTAAAACGCCTAATGCTCTTGAAACCCCGAACAGTACAGTGTAGAATTCATGTTCAACCATTCCGTAATGTGTTAACAATACACCGGAGTGAGAATCAACGTTTGGCCAAGGGTTTTTAATTTTTCCTGTGCTTTCCAAAATAGGAGGAGCAACTTTGTAAACCATCTGAACAATTTCGCAAAGATCATCAGCACCTTGAGGTTTGATGTATCGATAATAGAAATCTTGTTGTGCAGAAAATCTAGGATCTGTTTTACGCAATACTGCGTGTCCATATCCTGGAACAACCTTTCCGTCAGCCAATGTTTTTTTGATATAATCTTCAATTTGTTTTTCTGTTGGCAATCCACCACCTAGTTCTTTACGCAATTCTAATATCCAACTCAATACTTCTTGATTTGCTAATCCATGTAACGGACCTGCTAAACCATTCATTCCTGCAGCAAAAGAAAGATATGGATCACTCAATGCAGAACCAACCAAATGTGTTGTGTGTGCAGAAACGTTTCCTCCTTCATGATCAGCATGAATGGTCATATACATGCGCATCAAACGTTTCATATCAAATTCTTCGTAGCCCAACATATGAGCAAGATTTGCTGCCCAATCTAATTTTGGATCCGGTTCGATATGTACACCATTTTTATATTTTCTACGATAGATATATGCTGCTACGCGAGGTAAACGAGCGATAAGATTCATTGAATCTTCGTATGTATAATCCCAATAATCTTTTTTGTTTACACCTTTTTTATAAGCAGCAGCGAACAACGATTCGGTTTGCATTGCCATAATTGCAATAACGAACTGAGTCATAGGGTGTGTTGCAGTTGGTAGTTTGTCCAACACATCAAAAACGTGTTTTGGAACAATCGCTCTGCGAGCCCAAACATTTCCAAGATTTAATACATCTTCTTGCGTTGGTAATTCACCTAATAACATTAGGTAGAAAATCCCTTCAGGCAATGGTTCTGTTCCACCCGGAGCTTTTGGAAGTTTTTCACGTAATTCCGGAATTGTATATCCGCGAAAGCGAATTCCTTCTTCAGGATCCAGTTTCGATGTTTCTGTTACCAGGCCAACAATGCCTTTCATTCCTTGGTATACTTGCGCAACAGTATATTCTCCCAATTTTACATCACCTTTTTCTTTGATGATCTTTTTTACTTCAGCGGCCATTGGGCCAGCTTTTTCAGCGAATTTATCTTTTAATGAATCCATGTTTTGTATGAATTATATAGTTTTTTTTCTTAACACCCGAAAGGTAAAAGGATTTTGTCACAATAAAAATAATCTTTCATTAAATTTTCTTTATTTTTTTTTACTCGGAAAAAATTATGACATTTATCATTATTTCCAATAAAAAAAGGGCTTTCACGAACTAATTCAACAAGGGATTTCATTATCACAATTTATCTATTCTTAACATATTTAAAGTCTTTTCCTAAATATCTTGCTGCTTCACCCAGTTGTTCTTCGATACGCAATAATTGATTGTATTTTGCTATACGATCCGTGCGTGAAGCGGAACCGGTTTTAATTTGCCCGCAATTTAATGCTACAGCAAGATCAGCAATAGTAACATCTTCTGTTTCGCCCGAACGGTGGCTCATTACTGAAGTGTATGAATTATTCTGAGCCAATTGAACAGCATCAATGGTTTCAGTTAAACTGCCAATTTGATTCACTTTTACAAGAATCGAATTGGCGATATTTTCATCAATTCCTTTTTGTAAGCGGTTCACATTGGTTACAAACAAGTCGTCTCCAACCAATTGTATCTTGCCGCGAAGCTTATCGCTCATTAATTTCCATCCTTTCCAATCATCTTCCGCCAATCCATCTTCGATAGAAAGGATAGGGTATTTTTTTGCCCAACTAGCCCAATAATCAACCATTTGAGCAGGAGTCAGTTTTTCACCGCTTGATTTTTTCAGGTGGTAAACATTTTCTTTTTCAATATAAAACTCCGAAGCTGCAGCATCCATAGCTATAAACATATCTTCTCCAGGCTTATATCCTGCTTTTTCAATCGCTTTTAAAACGCACTCAATGGCCTCCTCATTGGATTTTAAATTCGGAGCAAAACCTCCTTCATCGCCTACATTTGTCGAATATCCTTTGTCTTTCAATACTTTCTTTAAATTATGAAAAACTTCTGTTCCCATGCGGATAGCATCAGTGAAGCAAGTCGCCCCTACAGGCATGATCATGAACTCCTGAAAATCGATACTATTATCAGCGTGTGAACCGCCATTGATGATATTCATCATCGGTATAGGCAATAAATTTGCGTTTACGCCTCCGACATAACGGTATAAAGGTTGACGAGCCTCTTCTGCTGCTGCTTTAGCACATGCTAAGGATACTCCTAAAATGGCGTTTGCCCCTAAACTACCTTTGTTATCAGTTCCGTCCAAAGCAATCATTTTTTTATCGATTGCATTCTGATCGAAAATATAAGTGCCATTGAGCTCTTCACGGATAACCGTGTTGACATTGTTCACTGCTTTTAGGACTCCTTTCCCTAGGTAAAATCCTTTGTCATCATCCCGTAATTCAACGGCTTCATGTACTCCTGTTGAGGCTCCGGAAGGAACTGCTGCTCTTCCCATTATTCCCTGATCGGTAATTACATCTACTTCTACTGTTGGATTACCACGTGAATCCAATATTTGACGAGCTTGAATGCTGGCTATAAATCCCATATTAATGGTTTGTTTTAATAAAAGGTTAATGAATAAAATTGCTGGTCAAAAGTAGCTATAAAACGGAATAATACGTTTCGGTTTTTATTAACATTTTAAGTCGTTTTGGTTGATATTTAAAATAGGAGTGAACCTTCTCAAACATAATTATTCGTTACATTCGTTTAAAATCCGCCATGATTAGTATAATTAATTTTGGAAGTGCAAAAACGCATGAAATTTTAGGTTGCTTGACTGCTCTTGGTTTTACTGCAAGCATATTTGATTGGAAGGAAGCTGAAAAAGTTGATTGGAAAAAAACGAAAGGAATTATTTTAAGTGGATCACCTATTTTGTTAACTGAAACAAATTGTGACATTTATTTTGAAAAATTTAATTTTTTGAAAAATATTAATGTGCCGGTTTTAGGAATATGTTTTGGGCATCAACTTTTGGGACTTTTATTTGGAGCATCGGTATTTAGGTCTGATGAAGTTAGAACAGTTATTGAAATTAAGATAGGATTAAAGGATACTTTGTTTGATGGATTTGATGATAAAATAGAAATGGCAGAAGATCATACGGAAGGAATTACATTGCCGGATTCATTTATCAGATTAGCTTCATCTGAAAAATATGAAGTTGAAGCAATGAAACATTTTATTTTAAATATTTTTGGAGTACAATTCCATCCTGAAATATCGGGTGAAAATGGGTTAATAGTATTAAACAATTTTTGTAAACTAACTTTAACTAACTAACGTGATACTAAATTATATCTGGATCGCTTTTTTTGTGATTGCTTTTGTTGTTGCACTTTTGAAGTTAGCAATTACAGGTGATACCGAAATTTTTAAGACACTTGTTGACGCAACATTCGATTCATCAAAAATGGCAGTGATGGACATTTCACTTCCTTTGGCGGGAGTCATGACACTTTGGTTAGGACTTATGAATATTGGAGAGAAAGCGGGAGCAATTAATTTTTTATCCCGCATTGTCGGACCTTTTTTTAACAAATTATTTCCTGAGATCCCTAAAGGTCATCCGGCAAACGGACATATCATGATGAATTTTTCAGCTAACATGTTAGGTTTGGGAAATGCAGCAACACCTTTGGGTTTAAAGGCGATGGACAGTATGCAGGAATTAAATCCAAACAAAGATACCGCCTCTAATGCACAGATTATGTTTTTGGTCCTCAATACCTCTGGGTTTACATTGATTCCAATTACAATTATTGCTCAACGTGCCATTCAACATTCTGCCAATCCTTCCGATGTATTCATTCCCATATTGATTGCTACATTTTGCTCCACGTTGGTCGGACTATTGACTGTAGCAATTTGGCAAAAGATAAATATTTTCAATCGTGTTTTTCTCACTTGGATGTTAAGCATCAGTGCCGGTGTTATCGGATTGGTCTGGTATTTCAGCACTTTGCAGCAGGAACAAATTACAATTGTTTCGAAGGTAGCAGCCAATGTTATTTTATTTTCAATCATTACGGCATTCATTCTTGGCGCTCTCCGAAAAAAAATAAATGTGTACGATGCATTTATCGATGGAGCAAAAAGTGGTTTTGAAACAACTATAAAAATTATTCCATACTTGGTTGCAATGCTTGTTGGTATAGCTGTTTTCCGCGCCTCCGGGGCCTTGGATTATTTGGTGCATGGAATTGGATACGTATTTGGCGCATTAGGTTTTAATACAGATTTTGTTCCCGCACTTCCTACTGCATTAATGAAACCCTTAAGTGGTAGTGGGTCAAGATCGATGATGATATCTGCTATGGATATTTATAAACCGGATTCATTTGTCGGCCATTTATCCTGCGTTTTTCAGGGTGCTGCAGATACTACATTTTATATAGTCGCTTTGTATTTTGGTTCGGTAGGAATAAAGAAAACGAGGTATGCCATTACAGCCGGTTTAATTGCAGATCTTGCCGGAGTGATCGCTGCAATTTATATTTCTTATATGTTTTTTCATTGAAAAATTACTTAGGATTTATTCTGTCTCAAATTTAATATGTCGCCAACTTTCGGTTCTTCTCCAACTTTCAAATTATTTTTTTTGTAAAGTTTTTTTAATTTTATTCCGTGCAATTGTGAGATCGATTTCATAGTTTCTCCTTTTTTTACTTTATGAAATGGTTCTTTGGCTCTGTTTCGTTTTGGTTGCAAATAAAGTTTTTGTCCAACTATTAATTTTGAATCTGCTTCCAAGTCATTGAATTTATATAATTGCCAAAGATCTTTATCTGTATCCACAGCGATCTTGTAAAAAGTATCTCCCGGTTTTACGATGACATATTTGATAAAGTGGAAACGTAAAATTTCTCTTGGCTCTAACGTTGCCGGGTGTGGAGTCTTATTGGCTGTGATTGAAATTTTAGGTAATCCGTCTATTTGGTCGTATTGATATAATTTGTAGGTGTCAATCAATTCCAATATTCGTTGTGTATATTTAGGATCAGTCGCATAACCTGTTGTTTTTAATCCTTTTGCCCATCCTTTATAATCCGTTCGCTGTAATTCAAATAGCTCTGCATACCTCGTGCGTGATTTCAAAAAATTGGAATGGTCTGTATATGAATCCAAAACTGATGAATATTTTCTGAAACACTCGTCTTTTGCATCATCATCTTTTATAAATGTTGGGCCATTCCATTCCTGATGACATTTTATTCCGAAATGATTATTTGCATATACTGCGAGGTCACTATTGCCATTTCCGCTTTCAAGCATGCCTTGAGCTAATGTGATGCTAGCAGGAATATTATACATCAGCATTTCTTTTATTGCTTCATCTTTGAAATTATCGATGTATTGAGTAGGTGTCATTTTCTGTTCTGCAGGTTGAGCAAAGACAGATGTAATGAAAAATGTGAATGATAATATGGAGAGCGCTTTTCGCATTTACTCAAAAATACAACTTATTCGGACAGTTGTTTCAAGCTGGATCTTAACTTTCAAACAGCAAATTGTTAATTCTTAAATCCCGCATTCCCTTGTAATCCGCCTGTATGTATGGCAACAATAGTTTGCCCTTTTTTAAAAACTCCATTTTTGATCATTTCAACAATACCAAACATCATTTTTCCTGTGTAGATATAGTCAAAAGGAATTGTATGCTCTTTTTCAAATTCCTTTATGAAATTTAGTAACTCAGGTTTTAATTTGGCGTATCCTCCGAAATGAAAAGATTCATTTATCTCCCAATTCTTTTGATTTGAATTAAATATTTTCAACCAATTCGAAACTTCTTTTTCAATGTATTTTTCTGCTTTTAAAATTTGAAATCCAATAGCTTTTTGATGTTCTTTCAGCGAAAGCGTTATTCCTGCCATCGTTGCTCCGGTTCCGCAAGGACAGCAAATAAAATCAAAATCGAAAGGGATATTTTGGGTGATCTCCATACAACCTGTTACTCCAAATTTGTTGGAGCCTCCTTCCGGAATTAAATAATAATTTTGTTCCGAAAATTTCTCGGAAACATATTTGTATAACGCTTCTTTATTTTGATAAATTTTTCTAGAAACATAATGCAATTCCATTCCGCATATTTTTGCAAAATTTAATGTTGGATTTAATTCGGAATATTCCTCACCGCGGATTATCCCTATTGTCTTTAGTCCGTGCTCTTTCCCTGCTGCTGCTGTTGCAGCAATGTGATTAGAATATGCACCGCCAAAAGTGAGGAGAGTTTTAATGTTTTGTTTTTTTATCTCCAATAAATTATAATGAAGTTTATGTAATTTATTTCCACTGATGTATTGATGGTTAAGATCCAACCGATAAACATAAAGATGAATATCCTGTGCAGATGTAAAATCAGAATTGATTTTTTGTATGGGTACCGAATTGTTTATCATTTGAAGAGGTCGGAAAAGCAAATATCGGTTAAAAATGTTTAACAGCTTATCCTTTTTTGAATGCCCTTGTCGTTTTAACATTAAATAGAGCAGAATTTGAAAAATACTTTGGCTATTCTGTTTAGCTCATTATCTTTGTTTTATGGCAGATGATATAGGCTTTTCAAATAATAAACAATTAGACCCGGAGGATTTTTATTACAGTGAGCAGGGGTATATTGTATTTACAGAAAAGTATTTATTAAAACGCGGAACTTGTTGTCAGAATGGTTGTAAACACTGTCCTTATGGATTTAATAAGGACAAAGGAAGAATAGAAAAGAAAAAATAATCAAATACGAAAAGAGTTTATTTTACAAATACTTTCCCCTTTTATTAAAAATATATGAGCGAATTTAAAAAACAAGTTTTGCAAGGAATTTCTTCTGAACTGCCTTCTGTTAGGCCTTACGAATCAACTATAAATCATGCTCCCAAGCGGAAAGATATTCTTTCGAAAGAAGAAAAAAAATTAGCTATTCGGAATGCCTTGAGATATTTTGATAAAAAACATCATCCGGTTTTGTCAAAAGAATTCGCTCAGGAATTAAAAGACTATGGTAGAATTTACATGTACCGCTTTCATCCGGATTACAAAATATATGCTCGTCCTATCAGTGAATATCCGCATCAGTCAAAACAAGCGGCAGCAATCATGTTAATGTTGCAAAATAATTTGGATCATGCTGTTGCACAGCATCCTCATGAATTGATCACTTACGGAGGAAATGGTTCTGTTTTTCAAAATTGGGCTCAATATCTTCTTACCATGAAGTATTTAGCGGAGATGACCGATGAGCAAACATTAGCGATGTACTCAGGACATCCAATGGGTTTATTCCCTTCGCATAAGGATGCTCCGCGTGTGGTGATCACCAATGGAATGATGATCCCTAATTATAGTAAACCTGATGACTGGGAAAAATTTAATGCATTGGGTGTTACGCAATATGGACAAATGACAGCCGGTTCTTTTATGTATATCGGGCCTCAGGGAATTGTGCATGGAACTACCATTACTGTGATGAATGCAGCACGTAAAATTTCGAAATCTGAAGAAGATAGAAACGGGAAGTTGTTTGTTACTTGCGGACTTGGTGGTATGAGTGGTGCACAGCCCAAAGCCGGTAAGATATCCGGTTTGGTATCTGTCGTGGCAGAGATAAACCCAAAGGCCGTGAAAACCAGGCACTCACAAGGTTGGGTCGATGAAGTTTTTGAAGATCTTTCCGGATTAATGGACAGGATCAAAAAGGCGCAAGCTTCTAAAGAGGCTGTTTCTATTGCATATCACGGTAACGTTGTTGATCTGTGGGAACGTTTGGTAAAAGAAAATGTGAAAGTAGATATAGGTACAGATCAAACATCCTTGCATAATCCTTGGGCAGGAGGCTATTATCCTGCCGGTTTTTCGTTGGAGCAATCCAATGAAATGATGGCAAATGATCCTGCAAATTTTAAGAAAGAAGTTCAGAAATCCTTGGTAAGACATGCAAATGCTGTGAATAAATTAGCTGCAAATGGAATGTATTTCTTTGATTATGGAAACGCATTTTTATTGGAGGCGTCCCGTGCTGGTGCTGATATTGTGAATGAAGATGGCACTTTCAAGTACAAATCGTATGTTCAGGATATTCTCGGACCAATGTGTTTTGATTATGGATTCGGTCCTTTCCGCTGGGTATGTACTTCTTGTGACCCTAAGGACCTGGCGAAAACGGATGCATTGGCTATGAAAGTGTTGGAAGAAATGTATAAGACCGCACCGAATGAGATCAAGCAACAGCTTAGTGATAATATTACATGGATAAAAGATGCAATGCAGAATAATTTAGTGGTTGGTTCTCAAGCCCGTATCTTATATGCCGATTCGGAGGCACGCGTAAAAATTGCCGAAGCTTTTAATCATGCGATCAAGTCTGGTGAACTTTCTGCTCCTATCGTTTTGGGAAGAGATCATCACGATGTTTCAGGCACTGATTCTCCTTATCGGGAAACTTCTAATATTTATGACGGCTCTAGTTATACAGCCGATATGGCCGTACAGAATTTTGTTGGTGATGGATTTCGTGGTGCTACCTGGATATCTTTGCACAATGGAGGCGGTGTAGGTTGGGGCGAAGTAATAAATGGCGGCTTTGGTATGGTACTCGATGGAACAGCGGATAGTGACAGACGATTGAAGTCGATGTTGTTCTGGGATGTGAATAATGGAATTGCGCGACGAAGCTGGGCAAGAAACGAAGAAGCTTTATTCGCGATCAAACGCGAAATGCAAAGGACACCTTCCTTAAGAGTTACTTTACCGAATAGTGTCGATGATCAATTGTTAAACGATCTTTTTTAATTTAAAGGCTAAAATACTTTTTCATAAATAGTCTGCCATTGATGCTTTATGTCTTTACCTCATTGGGTATTATAGTAACCAATGTTCTCTGAATAATATTGGAATGATTTTTGGCATTGGGTATTAAACCTTATTGGGTTTAATTTGTCAATTGTAATATAAATTTCTAATCGTATGAAAAAATTAACTTTTCTTCTTTTATTACTTGCAATTTGCGGTGGTAAAAGTGCTTTTTCTCAGAAAATCGAAAAAGCTGATTCGCTCGGATTACCCGGTGATAATTTAAATTTATATGCTGTTTTGGATCTGTTTCAAAAATCTGAGACTTTCGAAGTGTTCGAAAAAAAGTTGAACTCCGAAGACGCAAAGGTCAACAACCTGGATCTGAATAACGATGATAAAATAGATTATATAAAAGTAATTGATCATCAGACCGGTGAATCACATGCTGTGGTTTTACAGGTTCTTGTCAATGAAAAGGAAACGCAAGATGTTGCCGTTATCGAAATTGAAAAAGATAAAAATGGTAAAGTAGTTGTTCAAATTGTAGGAAATGAAGAACTATATGGCAAAGATTATATTGTTGAACCAACAGAAAATGATCCGACCGCAAAGGCTGTGAATCCTAATAAAAAATCGGACACAACTGTCACTGCTGATGGTAAAACGGTGATCATTAATAACACCACCAATAATTATAATACCACCAATAACACTACAAATAATAATGCCGCAAGCTCTCCCGATAATTATGTTGTAGTTAGCAATTGGCCTATGGTTCATTATATATACGCTCCTGCATATGTAGTTTATGTTTCTCCATGGTATTGGTATTCTTATCCTATGTGGTGGAATCCTTGGACTCCTTGGTATTGGCACAACTACTATTGGCATCATTACGACCATTTTCATAGTCATCATTATGGATATTATCACCGTACTTATGAATACCGGGCTCCTAATGCTCATACTTATTACGGTCCGCGCAAAACAGTTTCTTCAACTGTTCAAACAAACAGGACTTCTAAGGTGTATCAAAAGACATATGATTCAAAGGACAGAGCCGGTGATGGCAGAGTAAAACCGGGAACTTCAAATCCTGCTTTTAATAACAAACCTGGAAATAACAGCACAACACCTGATAACAGGCAAAAACCGGGTAATGATGTAAATAAACCTGCTTCCGATCCAATAGAAAATCGTGTTGCGCCTAAGGATAATAAACCATCAAGCACGAGAGAAAAACCTGCTTCAAATCCTGTAAAGGAGAAGCCTGTTTATAAACCTTCACAGAAACCGGCAGTTAAACAACCAAGCAGGTCGGTGCCTAGGTCATCAAACAAACCGATTCAAAAACAAGGAGGAAGTAAACCTGCAAACAGAGGTGGTGGTAAGGGAAGGTAAAAAAGGGTTTCGGTAATAATTTTCAGAGAGTTGCTAATCTTCTATGTAAGTAGGAGTATTGCAACTCTCTTTTTTTCCTGAAAATTCATATTTGAGTCCAATCCGTAATTCAATATTTTTATTTTTTGCATGCATAACAGGACTAATATAGGCAGGCATCATATCGGGATTGTAAAATCCTTCAACTAGAAATTTAAAGTTGGTATAACTTACAACTTCAAATCCTCCTCCGAAACCGGCACTTAAATGCAAAGGCAGAAAGCCTCCGGTTATTGCGGGAGAGGTTGTGCTCTGAACTAATTTATAATCCAAACGAGGCCCTATCAAAAGATAAGGAATGATGTTATACATTTCATACCGCAATTTCAGATAATTATTCCACGATAAATATTGTAACTGATTTGGATAATTTGCATCCGGTTGCGAATCGATTGATCCCTTTTGATCGTATTGTATTTCGGTTACCCAACGTACATGATCATTGCTGAAAAATTCACCGAATATGCTTGCATTAAATCCATACATGTATTTTTTTCTCGAAAACGCAACAGGGTCATAGAAAAGAAATTTTTGATTTCCTGCTGAAACGCCTGCAGTTATACCAATGCTATTCACAAATTGAGCCTTAGTTTGTGCAATAAAAATAAAAGTAATTAAAAATAAAAATATTTTTTTCACAATTCCCTTTTTCTGATTAACGACAAAATTTCAAATAAAGTACTTTAACTTTTAAACTTTATATATTCCGATTGCTTAAGCACTCGCCACTTCCATGGAAGGATTCACTTTTTTCACTAACCCTTGTAAAACTTTTCCGGGACCGATTTCCGTGAATGAACTGGCACCATCTGCGATCATTTGCTGTACCGTTTGTGTCCATTTAACAGGTGCGGTCAATTGTGCAACTAGGTTCTTTTTTATTTCTTCCGGATTTGAAACAGCATTAGCAGTTACATTTTGGTAAACCGGACAAATTGGTTGGTTGAAAGTTGTAGCCATTATTGCCGCTTCCAATTCGATTGCCGCAGGTTGCATTAATGGAGAATGAAATGCCCCGCCAACAGGTAATACCAATGCACGTTTTGCTCCTGCCGCTTTAAGTTTTTCACAGGCAATGTTCACTCCGTTTATAGTTCCAGAAATAACTAATTGACCGGGACAATTGTAATTTGCCGCAACAACAATATCACCATTCTGAGTAATCTCTGCACAAATTGTTTCAATTACCTTATCATCTAAATTCAATACAGCTGCCATGGTGGAAGGATTCATTTCACATGCTTTTTGCATCGCCAATGCTCGTTTTGAAACTAAGACAAGTGCATCTTCAAATGACAATGTTTTATTTATCACTAAAGCCGAGAATTCCCCCAAACTATGACCGGCAACCATTTCGGGTTGGATGCTCTCTCCCAATGTTTTTGCCAAAATTACTGAATGTAAAAATATTGCCGGTTGAGTGACTTTTGTTTGTTTTAATTCTTCCTCCGTCCCACTGAACATAATATCAGTTATTCTGAACCCTAGAATAGTGTTTGCTTTTTCAAAAAGTTCTTTTGCTAAAGGGGAAGTTTCGTAAAGTTCTTTTCCCATTCCTACGAACTGGGCACCTTGTCCCGGAAATACATATGCTTTCATGCTTCTTGTTTTTATGATTAATAGTATTCAATATTAATAAATAAAAAAGAGTCGTGCATTTCTGCTCGACTCTTTTTATTCACAATGAGATGTGTGATTATTTTCTGTCTCCGAAAATACGAAGCAAGAAAAGGAATAAGTTAAGGAAGTCCATATAAAGGTTTAGTGCTCCCATAATTACTAGTTTGTTTGCTACTTCTGTTCCGTATTCTACACCTGCACCAATTCTTTTTAATTTTTGAACGTCATAAGCTGTTAAACCTGTAAATACCAACACCCCAATAACGCTGATGACATAATCCATCATTTCGCTTTGCATGAAATAGTTTATTAAGCTTGCAATGATGATACCTACCATACCCATTATCATGATTGACCCAAATTTTGTAAGGTCAGTGCTTGTAGTATAACCTACAAGTGCCATCAATCCAAACATTCCGGCTGCGGCAGCAAATGTGCCATAAATAGAACCTGCGGTATATTGATGAAAAATGAAACTTAAACTCATTCCCATTACCGCTGAAAAAAGTAGGAATAGAAATAATAATACAGGGTAAGACAATCTGTTGAATCCAAATGAAATAACCAGGATAAATGCTAGTGGAGCGAACATTACTATATACCCCAAAGTTGTTAATTTGCCTATTTCAACATTTACAAGTGATGCAAAAAGATCTGCATTATGCGCAAAATAATATGCAACGATAGAGGTAATTGCTAAAGCTGCAAACATCCATGAAAATACACTCGCCATAAATGTTTTCGAAATTGAAGCTGTTTCCTGTTCTGATTGAACGTAATTAAAATTGTTGGTTTCCATATTTTTTTATTTTTTGTAATTTTATTAGTACAAAGATAATACCGATTGTGCTTTTATGCAAAAATGTCAGATGCGTTAACAAAATTTTACAATTAATGCAGTTTGGAGCCTATCAAGCTAATGAACTCTTTTCTGGTCGTATCTTTTAAAAATGCTCCCGTAAATGCAGATGTTGTAGTTACAGAATTTTGTTTTTGGATCCCACGCATCTGCATACATAAATGAGAACATTCAATAACAACAGCCACTCCAAATGGATTAAGCGTGTTCTGAATACAATCCCTGATCTCGTTGGTTAACCGTTCCTGTACCTGAAGTCTGCGTGCGAATGCATCAACAACACGTGGAATTTTACTTAGTCCTACAACACAACCATTTGGGATATAAGCCACATGAGCTTTTCCGAAAAAGGGAAGCATATGATGTTCACACATGCTATAAACCTCAATATCCTTTACGATGACCATTTGACTGTAATCTTCCTTGAACATTGCAGATTTTAAGATCTCCGCAGGGTTCAGGTCATAGCCATGTGTCAGATATTGCATTGCTTTTGCAACACGCTCCGGCGTTTTCAGCAGTCCCTCCCGATCGGGATTTTCTCCCATATCTGTTAATATGGTTTTGTATTTTGATGCAATTTCACTTACGATCTTCAGGTTATACCTGTCGATCTTCTTGTATCCTTCTACATCATCAAATTCATCGTGTCCCATTCAGTTAATTAGTTAATTGGTATTGCTGTGTTTTTACAATGTATAATTCTGCAGCTATTATTTTGTTGTCGCCCTGAGCGGAGTTGAAGTGCGTAATTCGCAGATATCTACTCTCCGAAATATTCTACATAATTATTTTCTGTCTCGAATAATTTAACGCAATGTAATTTACAATCCAACTTATCAATATGTGGTAAAAGTTCTTTCCAGATGGCAATGGCTACATTCTCAGTTGAAGGCATCAAGCCTTTCATAAAATCAACATCTAAATTCAAATTTTTATGATCCAGTTTTTCTATGATATGGGTTTTGATAATTACACTTAATTGTTTTAAATTAACAATATATCCTGTGTCTTTATTTACTTTTCCTTTTACCGTAACATATAAATTATAATTGTGTCCATGCCAATTTGGATTTGAACATTTCCCAAAGACTTCCGTATTTTGTTCGTCAGTCCAATTGGGGTTATGCAATTTATGCGCTGCATTAAAAAGTTCTCTTCGTGTTATGTAAATCATTGCTTGTAAAATAGGGTACAAATATAAGTTATCTTCCGAATATATGCACCAAAACGAACCGGCAATGCATATTAAGAATAAGTTATCTTTTTTTAATTAGAAGATAACTATCTTTGTTCTGATGAAAATATTGATTGTTTCTGCTACTAAGTTTGAGATCGGTTCCTTACTGGAAAAAATGAGCGCTGTTGATTCTCACAATGGCACGATCTTCTTTTGCAAGTACAAGGACCTGGAGATCGATTTTTTGATAACAGGAGTAGGCATGGTGGCGACTTCATATTTCACCGGCAAAGTATTAGATGATAGCTATGATATAGCTTTAAATATAGGTATTTGCGGAAGTTTTAACCGCAATTTGGAGATGGGAGAAATTGTGAATATTTACGAAGATAGCTTTTCGGAATTGGGAGCCGAAGATGACGATAAATTTTTAACACTCGAAGCATTGAATTTACCGGGGATATCCAAGATCGAAAATAAGAGTGGCGCTTTGCATCCTGTCATTGAGTCTATTCCAAAGGTTACCGGGATAACTGTAAACACATCTCATGGAAATGAAGCGAGCATAAAACAAGTGTTGGATAATTTTCATCCCAATGTTGAAAGCATGGAAGGAGCTGCATTTATGTTTGTTTGTGAAAATGAAAATATTCCATATGTGCAGATAAGAGCTGTTTCTAATTATGTGGAAAAGAGAAATAAAGATTCATGGAATATTCCTTTGGCAATTGAAAATTTAAATAAACAAGTGATTGAGATTTTAGAAGCATTAAATAACTGATGAGTCCAACAACTAACAACCAACATCCAACCACTGTTACTTTAGGATTTAGCCCTTGCCCGAATGATTGTTTCATTTTTGATGCGATGCTTCATGGCAAGATAGATACGGAAGGTTTGCAATTCGACGTCTTTATGGAAGATGTTGAAACGTTGAATCAAAAGGCATTTCGCGCTGAGTTGGACGTCACAAAATTGAGCTACCACGCATATGCCTACCTTACAAAACCTTATCAACTTTTGAATGCCGGAAGCGCTTTGGGAAATGGTTGCGGGCCTTTATTAGTTGCAAGTTCAAATATGCAAGTTCAAAGCGCTACACACATTGCCATTCCCGGGAAATATACTACCGCTAACTTTCTTTTATCCTTGGCCTTTCCAGAAGCAAAAAATAAAGTGGAAATGATATTTTCAGAAATAGAAGAAGCTGTATTATCAGGGAAAGTTGATGCAGGATTGATCATTCATGAAAATCGTTTTACCTACGAAGAAAAAGGATTGAAAAAAATTATTGATCTTGGTGAATATTGGGAAACGCTTTCAAATGCTCCAATCCCTTTAGGAGGTATCGTTATAAAGAGAAATAGTTCCACTGATCTGAAAAATAAATTCGATCGGGTGTTACGCAAAAGTGTGGAATATGCATTTGCAAACCCTGAATCTAGTCTTAACTTTGTAAAAGAAAATGCTCAGGAAATGAGTGAAGAGGTGATGTATAAACACATCGGTCTTTATGTCAATAAATATTCGGTTGGCCTTGGAATCGAAGGGAAAAGAGCAGTTCAATTACTTTTTGATAAAGCTCAGGAATTGGGTGTGATAAATAAAATTGAAGAAGACATATTTTTAGTGTAAAGTTCAAAGTTTTTGTGGATGAAATGCATTCCCCTCTCGAGAGGGGTTAGGAGGGTGTCAAAGATGTTTGTTAAAGTCAAAAATTTAAATTCGTATTCATAATGATAATAGTTACAGGTGCCGCAGGTTTTATTGGAAGTTGCTTGGTTAGCAAACTTAATCAGGAAGGATTTGTAGATCTGATACTGGTAGATGATTTTTCATCAGCAGAAAAAATGAAAAATCTCGAGGGTAAAAAGTATTCCCAAAAAGTTCATCGGGATGATTTTATTCAATGGCTGAAAGATAATCAGCGCTTGGTGCAATTTGTTTTTCATATTGGTGCCCGTACGGATACTACCGAATTTAATAAGGAAATATTTGACAGACTGAATCTTAATTATACGAAAGACCTTTGGAAAGTTTGTGTGGAATTCGGATTGCCTCTTGTTTATGCTTCCTCTGCAGCAACATACGGTTTAGGCGAATTTGGATATGAAGATAATCATGAAGTGATTGATAAATTGAAACCATTAAATCCTTACGGAGATTCTAAAAATGATTTTGATAAATGGGCGATCAAACAAGAGAAAAAACCATATTTCTGGGTTGGATTAAAATTCTTTAATGTATACGGACCGAACGAATTTCATAAAGGAAGAATGGCTTCTGTGATCATGCATGCATTTAATCAGATCCTGGAAAAAGGCGCTGTAAAATTATTCCGTTCTCACAATCCCGATTATAAAGATGGCGAGCAGCTTCGTGATTTTGTTTATGTAAAAGATGTTGTGGAAGTGTGTTGCTTTTTATTACAGCACAGAAAAGATTCCGGAATTTATAATTTAGGTTCAGGAAAAGCACGTACTTTTTTAGATCTGGTAAAAAATACATTTGCCGGAGTAAATAAACAACCAAATATCGAATTCATCGATACTCCAATTGATATTCGTGATAAATACCAATATTTTACTGAAGCAAATATGACAAAACTAAAATCAATCGGTTACTCAAAACCTTTTCATACGCTGGAAGAAGGTGTACAGGATTATGTGAAAAATTATTTGGTAGGGAAGAAATATTACTAAAAGTATGGTTTTATTATTGTGTTATAGCGTAATAAATTCCAAGTGCCTGTTAGAATAGTGCCTGTCAAAGTTTCTTTTTTTATTACTCCAATGTTATCAACGTAATAATAATAATTAGTAATTGTTGAACTTAGATTTGGTAGGCTCTGCATTTTTATTACGTTATAATACATTTCCCCTTCAACACTTAAGGAGTCAATAATATTTTCAATTTTAGCATTTTGAAATGTAGATCCGATATTTTTAGTAGAGATATACTTAATTGGACCATACCATAATGGTGCGGTTGTTCCTATTTCTGAAAGCATTAGAACGTCATATGATACAGTATTTGCAGGATAAGTTAGACAGGAAATGTAAAAATATTCCTCGTCTCCCGGATGTCCTTGTCCTGGACCAGTTACAGGATATAAATAAACATCCTTTATTATGCTTGTCACAATTGTACTATCTATGCTATTGGTAATAGTGTCTTTATAAATCCAATAAGACCCAGTGTCAAATATATATGAATAAAGATTAGGATTAATCTTCCCATGTGTAAAATTGGGCTTTTCATCTTTTTTTTGGCATGAAGAAAATAATACACTAACAGTTAATATTGTCAGTAATTTTCTCATTTGTTGTGACGTTTAAGTATGAAAATGATCTATCTACTCAATTTGTTTTATGTGAAATTAGCAGAAGTGTTATTAAAGTGAAGCCCTAATATCCATCAAATTACTCTTAATGGATCTCAATTTATTCTCTATTTCTGAAAATTGATTTTTCTCGATCTTCATTTCGTGTTTTACCGTTTTCCTATTTTCTTTCAGATATTTTTTTGCACCATCCAACGTCAAGCCTTGTTCTTTTACAAGGTTGTATATCACTTTAAAGTTATCAATGTCTTCGGGAGTAAATAAACGATTGCCTTTTTTATTTTTCTTCGGTTTGATAATATCAAATTCCTTTTCCCAAAAGCGGATCAGGGAAGTGTTCACATCAAACATCTCCGAAACTTCACCTATGGTGTAGTACAATTTAACGATATCTGTTTCTTTATAAGGCAAGGTTCAATTAGAGGTTTGTTGAGTTGGTGATTTAGAGAGTTTTAAATTGTGCTTAACAAATATAATGTAATTTATTCATTTTGTGTACTCTATATAAATCTTGATTCTTGTGTCTTAAATCTTGAGTCCTGCTAGTCAAACGACTGAGACGATTGTTCTGAAAGTTCGATCAGCTTTTGGTATTGTTGTGGCGTTAAGTCGTTGTAATAAAAATTAATAGGATTTACGATCTGACCATTTTTGTGAACCTCATAATGAACATGGGGAGCCGTGGAAAGTCCTGTGCTTCCAACATAGCCGATTAATTGTCCGCGTTTTATTTTTTGTCCGGCATGAACAACAAATTTCAGCATATGACCATATAAGGTTTCGTAACCATAACCATGGTTGATGACCACATGATTTCCATAACCTTGGGCAGTAGCATCAGCACGTTCAATAACGCCATCGCCTGTTGCTCTGATCTCGGTTCCTTGCGGAGCCGCAAAATCCATCCCCGGATGGAACTCAGGTGTTTTATAGATAGGGTGTGTTCTCCAGCCGAAACCTCCCGGTTGATGTTTCAGGTCTTCGTTCGCAATCGGTTGAATTGCCGGAATGGAAGCCAACAATTGCGCTTTCCCTTTCACTAATGTTACTACTTCATCAAAAGATTTTGACTGGATATATAACTGTTTACTGATCCTGTCTAGGCGTTTACTGGTCTCGATCATCAGGTCGGAGTTGTTAAAGCCTTGCAATGCTTTATAGCGGTCAACACCACCAAAACCTGCTTGCCGAATACTGGCAGGAATAGGCTCGGCCTCAAAAATGGTTCGGTAAACATTGTTGTCACGCTCCTGAATATCATCCAATACTTCTGATACCTCACCCATTCTGCTATTTAATAGCTCAAATTGTATCGTCAATTCTGCAATTTCTCTTTGTAATTGTTTTTCTTTCGGGGAATTCAGGTATTTAAAAGCAAATAGGATGGTCGCAGTGGCAAATACTAAGCCGATAGCCAGATAGGAAAGTACCTGCCATACTCTTTTACGAATAGGCACAGTCACTTTTTCATAAGTGAGCGACTTGGTGTTAAATTTATATTTGATCTTGCTCAATATTTATTGGCTTTGCTTAATGCGAATTTACGCAAATAAACTAAATTTGCAATCTTGTTTAAGGGAATAGAAAGTCGGGAATGGCAAATAGATAATGTTTATATATCTTTTCCAAGACTTTGATCTTTAAACTTTCAAACATTGAACTGGATAATAGAATGGAATCAAGTAAAGTACGTCAAACATTTTTAGATTTTTTTAAGTCGAAAGGTCATGAAATTGTGCCATCGTCTCCTATGGTTGTGAAAAACGACCCAACTCTTATGTTCATTAATTCGGGGATGGCCCCCTTTAAGGATCTGTTTTTAGGGAACTCTCCGATAAAATTCCCACGTGTTGTTGATACTCAGAAATGTCTTCGCGTAAGCGGTAAACACAACGATCTGGAAGAAGTGGGTGTGGACACGTATCATCATACCATGTTTGAAATGCTTGGTAATTGGAGCTTTGGTGATTATTTTAAAAAGGATGCTATTACTTGGGCTTGGGAATTACTTACAGAGGTATACAAAATAGATAAATCCAGATTATACGTTACCGTTTTTGAAGGTAGCAAAGAAGATAATTTGGGATTTGATCAGGAAGCTTTCGATATCTGGAAACAATTTATTCCGGAAGAACGGATATTGCGTGGAAATAAAAAGGATAATTTCTGGGAAATGGGTGATATCGGTCCTTGCGGACCATGTTCTGAAATTCATTATGATGGAAGAACACTTGAAGAAATTGCAAAAGTTGGTGGCGCATCGCGTGTAAATAATGATGACCCTCAGGTGATTGAAGTTTGGAACAATGTGTTTATGGAGTTTGAGCGAAAGGCAGATGGCTCTTTGGTAAAACTTCCAAAGCAACATGTGGATACAGGAATGGGCTTTGAGCGTTTGGTACGTGTGTTACAAGGGAAACAGTCAAATTATGATACCGATGTTTTCAAACCTGTTATCGATAAGATAGAAGAACTTTCAGGATTAAGATATAAGCCTTTTGAAGAAGAAAAGCACCAGAAACAATTGATCATTAATATTGCAATGCGTGTTATTGCAGATCATATCCGCGCTATTTCTTTTAGTATTGCTGACGGACAATTACCTTCAAATACAGGTGCAGGGTATGTTATTCGTAGGATTTTGCGCAGAGCAATCCGTTATGGATATCAATCCTTGAATTTGAAAGAGCCATTCATGTACCGTTTGGTTCCTGTTTTGGCACATCAGATGGGACATGCTTTTCCTGAATTAGTATCGCAGAAATTGCTGATCGAAAAAGTAATAAAGGAAGAAGAGATCGCTTTTTTCAGGACATTGGAAAATGGATTAAAACGCATTGATCAGGTTTGTGCAAATACCATCAGAGATAAAAAACAAATAGTGGATGGGGCGATAGTTTTTGAGTTGTATGATACATTTGGTTTCCCTATCGATCTTACATCTTTGATAGCACGTGGTTATGGTTTAAGTATCGATGAGGAAGGATTTCAGAAAGAATTAGAAAAACAAAAAAATCGCTCCCGAGAAGCAACAGCCGTTGACACTGGTGATTGGATAGAGGTCAAGAACCAGGATTCCGGTAATAAGATTCAAGAAGTGAATTTTGTTGGCTATGAACATTTGGAGACTGAAAGTAAGATCATCAAATACAGAAAGGTAAAAGCAAAAGGGAAAGAACAATTTCAGGTGGTGTTGGATAAAACACCTTTTTATGCTGAGAGTGGAGGGCAAGTTGGTGATGTGGGAGTTTTGGAATCTGCGAATGAAAAGATCAATGTTACAGATACAAAAAAGGAGAATGGAATAATTATTCATTTTACAGATAAACTTCCTGAGAATTTTACACAGACATTTTATGCAAGAGTAAATGTTGAAAAACGTCAGTTGACAGAAAATAATCATAGCACCACACACTTGATGCATGCTGCCTTGCGCAAAGTTCTAGGAACGCATGTGGAACAAAAAGGAAGTTTGGTGAACGATGAATATTTACGTTTCGACTTTTCACATTTTTCAAAAATAACGGATGAGGAGATCGCACAGATCGAAGCATTGGTTAATCAGAAGATCCGTGAAAATATTTCTTCCAGTATTAAAGAAATGCCAATTGATGATGCACGGAAAACAGGTGCGATGGCTTTATTTGGAGAAAAATATGGTGACTTGGTTCGTGTCGTGACATTTGATAAGAATTATTCAATAGAGTTATGTGGTGGTACACATGTTCCTGCAACGGGACAAATTGGATTATTTAAGATCGTTTCGGAAGGTGCTGTTGCTGCGGGTATCAGACGTATCGAAGCAATTACATCTGTTAAAGCAGAAGCGTATTTTAATGAACAAAACAAATTAGTAAATGATGTAAAGGAATTGTTGAAGAATCCGAAAGATGTTGTAAAAAGCATTCAGAGTTTATTGGAGCATACATCAGAATTGCAAAAACAGATCGACCAGATGTTTCGGGAAAAAGCAAAAGGTATTAAAACAGAATTGCTTTCAAAAAAACAAGCTGTCAACGGAATAAATTTCATTGCCGAAAAAATTGATCTGGATTCAGCGGATGCTATAAAAGATCTTTTGTATGAGGTGCGAAGTCAGGTTGATAATTTATTTATGGTGATTGGTGCGGAGGTGAAAGGAAAGCCGAGTTTATCAATTATTATTTCCGATAATCTAGTGAAAGATAAAAACTTGAATGCCGGAACCATCATGCGTGATATAGCAAAAGAAATTCAAGGAGGTGGAGGTGGACAACCATTTTACGCGAATGCCGGTGGAAGTAATTTGCAAGGAATTGGGAAGGCTTTAGAAAAAGCAAAGACCTATCTAAATTAAAAAAGCACTTAATTATTTTATTTCTTTGATCGGAATATTAAAATAACTGACAACATCATTTATAAAATGTTCGAGGTGTTTTAATTTTCCGTTTTCAGCAGCTTTGGTCAATACACCTTGTAGTTTTTCTGTATACTGTTTTCTCTGGGTGCTGTTATATTGTGAAGCATAATATATCGCTTTGATAGACAGATCATTTTCTACATTCTTATTGAGATTAGCCGTTAGTTTTTCATAACGCTTATAACATTCCTGAATACTTTCTGTGTCATCCAAAAAGAAATATCCAAGGATCAATGTTGCAAATAATGCATCATACAATCGTTGAAAAGCAATTTGCTGGAAATTCACTAATAGGTATTCTAATTTCTCGACAGCTTTTTTAATGTCGCTTTTGCTACCTAAAATTAAAAATCCGCAATAAATATTATTTAAATTGATGAATCGAACATGCATTCCTTCATTCCAAATAGGTTTTGCTAAAACCTCTTCGCATTTTTGTTTATAAAACTCAATTTGAGTTTTTATTTCTTTCGGTAGATTTTCATTAAAATCTTTTTTGTACCCATATCCATAATGCGTCATGAAATAACTCGCCTGGATGCTCAGATAAATTATCTCAGGAGTGTTTACATAGTTTTTCCAAAAACGAAGCGGTTCGCGTTGTTTAATAAAAAATGCGGTTTCTTTCTGCAGTTCATCTTTACTCATTGAACCAATCAGATGTTTTAATTTTAAATAATCAACATTTAATTGTATGTCGTCTGAAAAGGAAAAGATCACAAAAGCATTTTTCTCCAGATCACTCATCAGACTATCTATCTCATCTATGGTTTCCTGACTGTAAAAACGGATGTCATTCAAATAGTTTAAGGTATGACAATATGCGTAGCGGCTCAACATTTGTAAGCTTAGGCATTCGTGGTTGCGATACTTGTCATAAAATCGCAAATGCTCTTCCATTTCTTTGTCTGATAATGCACTTTTGCCCTTTAAATTAAGATTCTGGCGCATATACAAATACATCTGATTAGTGATATGTTCATACTTAAGCAGATCACTTATCCGTTGATGAAATTTTATCGAATTGTTTTTATTTTCTGTGATGTATGATTGTTGTGCAAAATATTTAAGCACAGCTATTGCAGTCGGAAAATCTTCTATCTTTTCAGAAACATCTAAAAGTATTTCCGCTAGTTTGTTCGCTTTCTCTAACTCTCCCTTATTTATTAGTTGTTCAAGTTTAGAAATGTTATAGGTGAGATAGGAAGGGTGATTTCGGCTTAAGTAGGAAGTCAGGCGAAATGTGTAATGCACCAATTGAAAAAATTTCTTTTTGCTTTTCTCATCTTTCGAGCCATACACATCTTTGCAAAGATCATCCGATTCTTTTTGTTTCCAATCATCTTTACGGATCTGCAAAATTAATTTCAGAGGTAACTCAGCATTATTCTTTTTCAAATGAAGTTTAAATTCTTCGAAATGAACATTGTCTAATAAGAGGATTGTTTTTTGTATGCTTAACATGATTGTTTTTTCTAGCCCTAAAGTATCTAAAATTAACCGAATAAAAAATTTGTATTCTGATTTTCTCTTTTGGATGAGAGATTAAATTTTCGCTTCTTTATTATAAACTAGAGATAAGTTTGATACCTGGTCCTAATAAATGTATATTTTTTGTCTGATGCGAGAGTCTGCAAAAGACTTTTATTTAACTTTTCTGTATTGGATATTTGTGAAAAAATAAATCATGAAAAAGATCTGTTACTTTATTTTCTCTTTGTCGCTATTTGTTTCAGTAATAGCCAATGGCCAGCCATTTCAAATTGGCCATACCCAGATAACCTTCACGGATCCTGCGCGAAGCAGCCGGAGTATACAAACCGAAATATATTATCCTGCAACTACGGCAGGTACCAGTGTTCCTGTTTCAGCCGGTACCTTTCCGATCATTGTGTTCGGCCATGGTTTTGTTATGACCTGGGATGCCTATCAGAATATCTGGGAAGACCTGGTTCCCCAAGGTTATATTGTTGCTTTCCCTCGTACAGAAGGTGGTTTTAGTCCTGTTCATGCTGAATTTGGTAAAGATCTGGCCTTCCTGGTGACAAAAATGCAAAGTGAAAGTGCTACAAATGCAGCTTCACTTTTTTACAATCATATAAATAATAAGTCGGCGATAATGGGGCATTCCATGGGCGGAGGCAGTTCCTTTTTAGCTGCTGCAAGTAATACTTCAATAACAACTATGGTAACATTTGCTGCTGCAAATACCACTCCTTCTTCAATAACTGCTGCCGCAACTGTATCGGTTCCTACCCTTGTTTTTGCAGGACAAAATGATTGTGTGGCGCCTCCTGTTGATCATCAGATCAAAATGTATGATTCATGTGGTGCCACATGCAAAACCTTCATCAGTGTGAAAGGTGCTGCACATTGCGAATTTGCAAACAGTAATTTTAATTGCACATTTGGTGAATCTACCTGCTCTCCGACACCAACGATCACACGAACGCAACAGCAAGATGCAGCTTCTGATTTTTTAAAGTTGTGGCTGGAATATTACTTAAAGGATATGTGTAATTCATGGAATGTTTTTAACGATTCTTTGGCAATATCTCCCCGCATTACACACAATCAGTCCTGCGCTATTTCTAATCCCGTGATCACTCAGGTTGGAGCTGTATTAACTTCAACGGCTGCAACTACATACCAGTGGTATTTTAACGGGTCAGTGATTCCCGGTGCTGTTTCTCAAAATTACACAACCACTGCTGCAGGAAATTATTATGTTGAAGTAACTTATTATAATGCCTGCCCATATCCTTCGAATACAATCAATATAACTGTCACAGGGATCATGGTTAATTCAGCGGTCGATGGGTTTGGCGTTTATCCGAATCCGACAAACGCTTTAATAAATATTTGTTACACACCAAAAACAAATGAATTGGTTACTGTTTGCCTGACGAATGTTATTGGAGAAATTATTTATCGTGATCAAATAAGTGCGACAGCGGATCAAAAACAATTTCAGTCCATCGATCTTTCGGGATTTCAAAATGGTATTTATTTTATGGAAGTAAGTTCAAAGGACTTTAAATATGTAGATAAAATTATCAAACAATAATTTTTTTTGTGGGATGGGATTGCCTATAGCTCTTATTGTGTTGTAGGCTTTTCTATTTTTCGATGCGCCAGTCTATCGGTAAGATACCATTGTGCTCGAGCAGTTTATTGGTTTTTGAAAAATGTTTGCAGCCAAAAAAAGCACCTCTCGCCAGTGGTGAAGGATGTGCTGCTGCCAGGATAAAGTGTTTTTCTTTATCGATCAATTCGGCTTTCGTTTGAGCAAAATTCCCCCATAATAAGAATACCACACCTTTTTTATTATCGGATACAGCTTTGATAACAGCATCAGTAAATTTGTCCCAGCCTTTTTTTTGATGAGATCCCGGCATCCCCGATTTTACGGTTAAGGTAGCATTCAGCAAAAGTACACCTTGGTCGGCCCAAGGCTCCAGGTTTCCATCCTGAGGTATTGGAATGCCAAGATCGGTTTGCAGTTCTTTAAAAACATTGACGAGCGAAGGCGGTTTCCGTATCCCCGGACTAACAGAAAAACATAGTCCATTTGCCTGCCCGGGCCCGTGATAGGGATCTTGTCCGATTATGACAACCTTAACCTTATCAAAAGGTGTGCGATTAAAGGCTGCAAAAATTTGATTCCCCGGAGGATATACGATATGCTTCTTTTTTTCGTTGGTCAGAAAAGTTTTTAGATCCGAAAAATAGGGTGATGAAAATTCATTATTCAGCACTTTTTTCCAACTTTTATGAATATCTACATCGGTTTTTACCATTTTTTCGTGTTTTGAAAGCAAAAGTAAGGTAATTTGGGACTTTTGCACTTTTGTGCAAAAAATAGTTGCCAAATGGTTTGCATAAATCTATAATTATTTTAACTTTGCAATTCATCTTACGATCATAAGTACTAAAATATTATCATATCTCGCATGAAAAAATTCCTAGTAATCATTCTGTCGGTTGTTTTTGTTGGCGCTTCTCTTTCGTCATGCAGAAGTCATGAGCGCTGCGCTGCTTATGGGAAAATAAACAAAATTGACTCTGGTAAAAAAGTATCTGATAAAACAGAAAAATCAATCTAATTCTAAAACCCCGTATTTTCCGATGAAGAAACTTGTAATTGTTGCCTTAGCTGTATTATTTCTAGGATCGATCTTTACGTCTTGTAAGCCTCATGCTTGCGTTGGTGTTACAACTCAGATCCAAAAGGTGAAAACAATTCCATCGGAACGTCCACTTTAATTACCATTATTTCATGAATTGGTTGCCGCTCATCACTGAAGAACAGTTGATGGATATTAATTTATTGTCGCAAACAAACGGAATCAAAGCTGTTGTTTTGCTGAAGCACAGTACGCGTTGTTCAATAAGTTCAATGGCGTTAAATAGATTGGAGCGTTCATGGCAACTTTCTGAAACGGAAGTTCCAACCTATCTATTAGATCTTCTGAATTATCGAAATATTTCCAATAAAATAGAAAGTGTGTTTTCCATTCCTCATGAATCTCCTCAGGTTTTGGTAATAAAAAATGGGAAATGTATTTATGCCGCTTCCCATTCTAATATTTCTGCTTCCGATATTGAAGCTGCAATCAATAGTTAAAGATTACAGTTTGTATTAATTCTGCACTTAAACTTTTTGCAACCGGACAAGTATTTGCTGCATTTTCCAAAAAATTCTTTTCCTTTTCGCTATAATTATTTTTTGGTAAAGTAAATTCAACAATTATTTCTCCCACTCTTCTTGGATCCGATTTCATGACCTTTGTGATCTCGATACTGGTTCCTTCTATGTTTATGCTATGTCTTTCAGCAACAATTCCCATGATTGTTAACGCACAACAACCCAACGAAGTAGCTAACATGTCGGTGGGTGAAAAAGCCTCTCCTTTGCCGTTATTATCAAGAGGAGCATCGGTTATAATGGTTTTGCCTGATTGTAAATGTGTTGCTTCTGTGCGAAGGTTGCCTTTGTATACTATTTTTGATGTTTTCATCGTTTTTTGGTGTGGGAAATTGCTGTTTTGTTTTGTATATTTGTAATAATAAAAATCCTTCGCAAAGGTAAACGAATGCGTAAGAATATCTATTTTTTTATTTTATTTTCTCTTTTTTCTTTCCCTATTATCGGTCAGGAGTTGAAGGATGATCTTACTCGTTTAGAAAACGGAGAAGATCTGAAAGTGCTTTACCGGAACGAGTCTAGCTTTAGTTTGTTTGTGCATTCAGCCGGTGGGATCGGACTTGCTTATCGCAGAGGATATCATGTTCATGGGACTCGAAAAAGAATGTACGAGATAGAAGTACAAAATTTTAAACATCCAAAAGAGATCAAAAGTGTCAACTCTTATTATGATAATTCCAAAGGATTTATTTATGGAAAATTAAATTCTTTTCTTTTGATCCGTCCGGGTTTAGGATATCAAAATATACTATTTGAAAAAACAGAAAAAAAGAATGTTGAGATACGTTATTCCTATTTTGTGGGAGCAACGTTGGCTTTCGCAAAACCTGTGTATTTGGAGATCATTACGCCAACAGCCGATCCATCTGTAAATTCTGTGTCGACAGAACGATACGACCCCGACAAACATATGCCATCCGAAATTTATGGAAAGGCTCCATTTTTCAAAGGCATTGATAAAACCAGGATCTATCCCGCAGGATACGCGAAGATCGCATTGAGTTTTGAATACGGTAAGCGATACAATGTTATAAAAGCGTTAGAAACAGGTGCTGTTGTTGACATTTATCCAGTAGCACTTCCAATGATGGCATTTAATAAAAAACAACAAGTGTTTGTTTCCTTATACTTAAAAATGGTCTGGGGAAAGAAATGGTTTTGAGCAATTCTGCGAAACACTAAATTCCCAATTACAAATTTGTATTCATAGTTTTTAAATTCAATATGTCTGATACTATTACCCAATTAGAAGAAAGAAAATTTCAACGTAAACCCGAATGGTTAAGAGTAAAATTGCCAACCGGCAAGGAGTATGCTCAAGTTCGTCAGATCGTATCCACAAATAAATTACATACCATCTGCGAAAGCGGGAACTGTCCGAATATGGGCGAATGCTGGGGTGCAGGTACTGCAACCTTTATGATACTTGGTAATATTTGTACACGCTCTTGCGGATTTTGTAATGTTGCAACCGGAAAACCATTGGCTGTTGATTTGCAAGAACCGGAAAGAATAGCAGAATCAGTGCGACTCATGAATCTAAAACATTGTGTTGTTACTTCTGTGGATCGTGATGATCTGAAAGATGGCGGTTCCACAATCTGGGCAGAAACCGTAAATGCCATTCGCAGAGTTAGTCCGCAAACAAAATTTGAAACACTGATCCCCGATTTTCAAGGCAAATGGGAAAATTTGCAACGTATCATTGATGTGAAACCGGATATTGTTTCTCATAATTTAGAAACTGTTCGCCGACTTACAAAACAAGTTAGGATACAAGCGAAATACGATACAAGTTTAGAAGTTTTGAAACGACTGAAAGAAGCAGGAGTAAAGACTAAGTGCGGAATAATGCTGGGCTTAGGTGAAACTGAACAAGAGATAATTGAAACGATGGATGATCTGAGAGCTGTGGGATGCGATGTATTGACACTCGGACAATATTTGCAACCAACACCTAAGCATTTACCTGTGGTTGAATTTATTCATCCCGATATGTTTGCCAGACTTAAAGAAATAGGAATTGCGAAAGGATTTCGTTTTGTTGAAAGCGGCCCATTGGTAAGGTCTTCGTATCATGCAGAGAAACATATTTTTTAATGAACATCACAATTCAATATATCTTTGTAGAAACAAATTAAAAGATGAAAAAAATAAAAGTTGCGATAAATGGATTCGGGCGAATAGGCAGAGTTTCGTTGCGTGTATTATTGAGTCGCGAAAATATTGAAGTTGTTGCGATCAACGATCTTAGTGATAGCAAAACATTGGCTCATCTTTTAAAATATGATTCGGTGCATGGTATTATCAATGCGGATATTAAAGCAGAAGAGAAAGCCATAATCGTAAACGGAAAAAGAATTGCGGTATATGCAGAAAAAGATCCTGCAAATCTTCCTTGGAAAAATTTAGATATTGATGTGGTGATCGAATCAACAGGGTTTTTTCTGAATAAAGAAACAGCGGGAAAACACATTTTGGCCGGAGCAAAAAAAGTGATCATTTCCGCTCCGCCAAATACAGACGATATCAAAACAGTAGTATTGGGGATCAATGATGAAATTATCAAAAGTGATGACATTATTATTTCTAATGCATCCTGTACCACCAACTGCGCTGCACCAATGATAAAGGTGTTGGATTCAAATTGGGGATTAGAGGACGGATATATAACAACAGTGCATTCCTATACCGGTGATCAGCGTTTGCACGATGCGCCACATAAAGATCTGAGAAGAGCACGTGCGGCAGCGCTTTCTATTGTTCCTACTTCTACCGGTGCAGCAAAGGCGATCACAAAAATATTTCCTCACCTTACCGGAAAACTTGGTGGCTGCGGAATGCGTGTTCCTGTTCCTGATGGTTCCTTAACGGATATTACCTGCGTGCTTACAAAACCTGTAACAGTAAAAGAAATAAATGCTGCATTTAAAAAAGCAAGCGAAACGTATTTGAAAGGAATTTTAGAATATACCGAGGAGCCAATCGTTTCTATCGATATTGTTGGAAATCCTCATTCCTGTATTTATGATGCTGAATTTACTTCGGTTGTCGGAAACATGATCAAAGTGATCGGTTGGTATGATAATGAATATGGCTACTCTAGCCGCTTGGCAGATTTGGTGGGGAAGATCGGGTAGTTATATTTAGTAATAACAATTCTATTTGTATTCCTTCAACTCCAATTTCTCTCCGTCAAAAACAGCATAGGAATTATAATTCACCCATTCCCCTAAATTTATATAGCGACTGTTTTCAGAGAGTTTAATATCAAGTGGAAGATGCCTGTGTCCAAAAATAAAATAATCGAAATGTTCTTTCATTAAAACTTCTTTGGAGTATATCGCCAACCATTCCTTTTCTGCAGATGAAAATAGTGCATCATTTGGTCCGTTTGACAATCGACTTCTTTGTGACCAGAAATTACCAAGGCCCATTCCGAAATTTGGATGCAGTCTTGCAAATAACCACTGACAGATTTTATTGGCAAATATTTTTTTGATGAACTTATAACCATGGTCTCCAGGTCCTAGTCCGTCACCATGTCCTAAATAAAACTTTTTACCATAATATTCCCGTGTGATCGGTTTGCGGTAAATAGTCACGCCCAATTCTTTTTGTAAATAACCAAACATCCACATATCGTGATTTCCTGTGAAGAGTGTAATAGGAATTCCTGAATCAACGATCTCTGCTATTTTTCCAAGTAAACGGGTGAATCCTTTCGGAATCGCGTGTTTATATTCAAACCAAAAATCAAATACATCGCCCATCAAATAAATTTCCTGAGCATCTTGTTTGATCTCATCCAGCCACTTCACAATAAGCTTCTCCCGCTCTAAACTTTTTTCATAGTTAGGAACACCAAGATGGAAATCGGATGCAAAATATATTTTTTTGTTATTGGTCATTTAGCTTCGTAAATTTTACACACCCCTAATCCCTCTCAAGAGGGAAATGCATCTGGTTAAGTTATGTAATTTCAATTTCAAATAAAATTATCAATTATAAAATAAAATTTTAATGTCAGCACAATCCATTCCCATAATGATAGGGGAATGCATTTAGTTCAGTTACGTAATTTCAATTTCAAATAAAATTATCAATTATAAAATAAAATTTTAATGTCAGCACAATCAATTCCCCTCTTGAGAGGGGCAGGGGTGTGTTTTCGTTCCTTATAACGAAAAATTCCTGATCAAACTAAACGGATTGATCAAATTCAAATTTAATGTAAATCGGATCGTTTCCGGGTATTTAATGTCATTCGCCTTTTTATAATCTATAAAATTCTGAGAGATCAATATTGGAAAATATACTTCAAAGAAATTTTTCTTTAAGGAGATACAAACTCCTGCATCGTATACTATGCTCTCATTACTCATTGAAGCAGGATCTGCCGTTCCGATATCAGCATATAAATTAATAGGGACTTTCATATTTCCTAATGATGATTTGATATTCAATGCAGCAATCCATGTGGATGATTGTCCTAATGGAGAATAAAATTTAAATCCGCCATCGGTATTCGTAAACTGACTTGACAACAGACCTTCAGTTTCACTTCTTCCAAGGAATATATTATCATACAAATAATCCTGTGAACCTGTTTGCCCACTTAATCTGTATCGGTAGGGTCCTGCGTGAACGGCATCTGTTCCGACAAATGTCCCGGCAAATAATCGGACATCAATTCCTTTATTTTTATTTTTAAAATTATAAGAATAATTTGCAGTAAGGGAAGTTTTCATGATCTTCTCTCCTTGCTGAAAATTAAAATTAATATCATAAGGAGTGATGGCATCACTTTTTGAAAACGAAAAGTTAAGGTCGTTGAAGTTTGTTGTGATTGTGTCGCGCTTGTATATTGCAGGCTGCGTGCTGTAGTTTCCGAAAAAAGTTTCCTTCATGATCGTAATATTTCGGTATCGGATGTTGAAATTATAAGGACTTCTTGGTTCCGCTTTTTTAAATTTTATATTTATTTCCGGAGCAATTTTATTAAAATTTAAATTAAGTGGATCGTTATTCGCATCCGAAGGATCATTTGAATAGGTATAGCGTGATGCTGTAATTCCTATAGTAACACGTTGAAGATTATTTTCAGGAAAAATGTTGTAAGCGATGTGCCCATATCCTGCGATGTCCTTTGTGCTGACACTATATAACGGCATTAGTTCGAATTCAAATTTCTTTTGTGGTAAAACATTATTATAAAATGCAATTCCGAACATCCATTTATTATAATTATTCCATGCAGGTATCGGAGTCCAAAATAATTGACTTTTATCCGGGTTATCCAAACTTCCAAGAAATTGTAATTTCAGATGTTCTGTTTTTTTGAAAATTCCTTTTGTCCGTATCCTGTTATTATTTCTATTTATTTCCGGCATGTCTTGATTTGCATCAATTTTAAAATAGTCGATATCGGAGATAGGGAATGTTAACGCTTGTTTTCCGTCAAACCCGTCATATACCACTTCGCCAATTAATTTACCATCCCGCATGCCTTGAATAAATACAGGACCATTTATGTCTCCATTATTTTTAACACCAATGTCCCAAGAACCATCCTGATTTTTACGGACGAATGTAATTTTATAATCCAGTTTTTTTGTTGAATTTATTAATCCGTCAAATAACCAACTTAAATTTTTACCTGTCGTTTTTTCAATTGATCTTCTGAAATCTTCAGGCAAAGGATGCTTGAAATGCCATTCATCAAAATAGGCTTGCATGGCTTTATCCATTTCGTTTTCTCCTAAATAGGCCATTAAATAATCCAATACGATTGCTGTTTTTGAATAAACGATTCCTCCATAATTTATTTGGGTATAATCATAAGATGGGGTTTCTATTGCCTGATCTTCATTTTTTGCTGCAGAGAAAAGATAGGATAGTTCATATTGACTTTTGTGTTTATAACCGGAAAGGTCAAATATTTTTCCTACAGGACCATCAGCAAAATTACCGATCAACTTTTGGTCGGGATATTTTGTTTCTACATATCTGTTTTCATCAAAAGAATTTATTCCTTCATCCATCCATCCGTGTTCTCTTTCATTGGAACCGAGCATTCCATAGAACCAGTTGTGTCCCACTTCGTGAGTGATTACCATATCCAGCTGAAAGGCATTTCCACTGTTACCGATCACAGTGATGTTTGGATATTCCATTCCGCCTCCTGCACTAATTGTTCCATCCACAGCAGTACATTGTGCATAAGGATAATCTCCATTCCACAATGAATAATAATATACTGCATCATTCATATATTGAATGCTATGCTTCCATAAATTACCTTCTGCATTTGTGAACATGGTCCAGGTGGTTACTTTATTTTTTGTATGAGGCGTGATAATTTCTCCTTTTAAAACATGGTAACGTTTGTCGCAGAACCAGGCAAAATCATGAACATTTTTTTGTTTGAAACGCAAAGTTTTCATCTCAGGATCTGATGCCGGAAATGCAAGATCTTCCTTGTCAAAGCTGGACATAGCTTCAGTAGCCTTTATATTTTTATCCAGCCATTCAAGTTCTTTTTCTCCGTCCACCATATCACCTGTAGCACCAAGCACATAATTTTTTGGAAGTGTGATGCTGACATCAAAACTACCAAACTCAGAATAAAATTCACCTTGATTCAGATAAGGCATTTGGTTCCATCCCGTTCTGTCGAATACTGCCGGCTTTGGATACCATTGAGTTATCTGGTAGGATTGTCCGATATGTCCCATCCTTGAAATCTTTCCGGAAGGGATTTTTACATGGAAAGGCGTAGAGATAATTATTTTTTCTCCGAATTTCAGCGGTTCATTTAAAATTATCTTACAAATATCGATGCTGTCTTTCAGGTAATCCCATTTTACAGATTGTCCATTTACTTTAAAATCCAATTGATCAATAAATCCTTTTTCCTCATCAGTAGCATAATATAATTTTGTCTCACCGCTTTGAAGCATTTGTTTTGCGAGTTCGGTACTATTGTTCTTATATGCGTTTGGCCATAAATGCATATAGATGTATGTGAGTGTGGTAGGAGAGTTGTTGGTATATTCTATTTTTTCATCCGCAGTAATTTCATTTTTTACATCATCCAATTTTACATTGATAGTGTAATCAACTTCCTGTTGAAAATAAGTTTGTGCATTAACAAGGCTTGAAAATGCAAGGAGGATGAATAAAGTTAAAAAAGATATTTTTTTCATGTATCGTTTTTTCAAATTGTCAATACTTCAAATCGATCAGCATGACAATAATTGGTTAGCCCTCATGCATTCTAAAAAGTTCTTATTTCAAAATCTCATCTAATTTTTTATCCAGATCTTCTCCGTGTAAATTTTTTGCGAGAATTTTTCCCTCCTTATCGATAAGAACATTGGAAGGAATAGAATTAAAATTATACAATGCCACAACAGGAGATTGCCAGAATTTAAAATCGCAAACGTGGTTTTTCCAGATAAGACCATCTTGTCGGATAGCACCTTTCCATTTTTCCATGTCTTTATCCAACGACACACTGTATATATCAAACCCTTTTGTGTTGTATTTTTTATAAGCCTTAAGCACATTTGGGTTTTCAGCACGACATGGGCCGCACCATGATGCCCAAAAATCTACCAATACAACTTTTCCTTTTAAAGAAGATAAGGCTAATGGTTTTTCTTCAGGAGTATTCATGTTGATCTCAGGAGCTTGAGTTCCGATAGCCAATTTTTTACTTGAAATAACACCTTCGTGAAAAGCTTTTATATATGGCGAGTTAGGATACTTTGCAAACAAGCCTTCGTCAAGTTTAGAATAAGTGTCTGTAAATTCATCCGGTTGCAATTGTTGGATGGCTGCTAAAGAAGCAAAGGAGGCTGAGTTTTTTTCAATAAAGTTTTTCAAAAAAATGTTATGAGCATCAACTAATTCAGTATAAGGTTTTTCAAGTGCATTGCTCATCGAATCTATCCGGAGCGAATCCATTTTTGTAATATTCACAAATGCCTGAAATATTTTTTGAAGGGAATCACGTTTTCTATAACTTTCCGCAGAAGCCTGATTTATTTCCCAAAATAATTTAGAGTCCACGGAGCCTTCAACAGTATAGGTATTACCAAGATTTGCAACATCTCCTGTGATCGAAACTTTTTGGTCTGCATCAAAAATGAAAGTGGCAAAATTCTTTTCGGATGTTTTTAAACGATAAAATCCTATTTCAGTGATCTTCGGATTCATTGTGAATTCACCATTTTCATCCAATACAGCTGTATCTATACTTTTCATACCATCAGTCGCCATTTGTTCAAGGATGATCTTGTCGCCATGCGCATTCCCCAATTTTCCTTTTAATTCAAAACCCGATGCGGATTCTGAATTCGGACTTGAACAAGCAGATGATAATAAAGAAACAATAGCAATAATTAAGGAGGTAGATCTCATTTTATTTTATTTTTAATTTTCAAATCGTAAAATTATTTCTCAAGCATTTCTTTAACCAGTTCGGTTGCAATTTTCGGATCGGCTTTCCCTTTGGAAAGTTTCATGACATCACCCATAAACAGTCCGAGTAATGTTGTTTTTCCGTTTTTATATTCAATAACTTTTTCAGGATATTTTGCAATGACCTGTTTTACAAATTCTGTTAAGGCAGCACTGTCACTTTCCTGGATCCAATTATTTTCAGATGCAATTTCAGAAGGCGATTTAGAGATGTCTTCCATCATTTTCGGAAATATCTTTTGTGTGGCTATCGTATGACTGACTTTTCCGCTGTCAATAAGATTCACCAATTGAGCGATCCGTTCAGGACTGATTTTGAAATCTGAAATATGCAAAGCGCTGTCATTCAAAAATGATTTTATTTGCACTGTTAACCAATTTGATGCTGATTTTACATTCTTTGTATTCGCAATTATTTTTTCGAAGTATAAAGCAATTTCTTTTGAATCTGTTAAAACTCCCGCATCATAATCCGATAATCCCAATGAAGTATATTTCTTGAACAGCTCATTTGGTAAAGGCGGTAATGTTTGTTTTACTTTTTCAATATATTCTTTTGTAACAACTATCGGTTGAAGATCCGGCTCAGGGAAATAGCGGTAATCATTTGCAGCTTCCTTGCTTCGCATTAAATAAGTTGTTCCTGAAACGGCATCAAAACCCATTGTGTCCTGAGAAATGTTTCCTCCCCTTTCAATGATATCAATCTGACGTTTTATTTCGTATTCAATGGCACGTTGAACATTGCGTATCGAATTCATGTTTTTTGTTTCTGTTCTTTTGCCGAATTCTTTCGCCCCTTTTAGGCGGACTGAAACGTTTGCATCGCAACGCATACTTCCTTCTTCCATATTGCCATCACAAATATCAAGGTAACGAACAAGTTTACGAACTTCCATAACATACTGGTAAGCCTCTTCACCACTGCGGATATCCGGCTCACTCACAATTTCTAATAAGGCAACACCCGCACGGTTAAGGTCTATCAATGTGTCGAACGGATCGATATCATGGATGCTTTTTCCTGCATCTTCTTCCATATGAATCCGTGTGATATTTATTATTTTTTCTGTTCCATTGTGCAACTTGACAGTGATGAAGCCGCCTGTGCAAATTGGTGTTTTATCTTGAGTGATCTGATAGCCTTTTGGAAGATCGGCATAAAAATAATTTTTCCTGGCATATTCATTTACTTCACGGATCGTACTTTTACAAGCAAGTCCAAGACGCACAGCAAATTCAATAACACGTTTGTTTGATTTTGGTAAAGTGCCGGGATGACCTAATGAAATAGGACTTACATTGGTATTCGGTAAAACACCGAATTCAGTAGAATCGCCGGAATACGCTTTGCTCTTGGTAGATAATTGCGCATGAATCTCCAAACCAATTACCGCCTCGTATTTATCGTAAATGTCCATTTTTATAGATGCTGTTTTAAAGCGCGAAAGATACGAAAAAATTGCATGATTAATTAATGGATTTTGTATACTGAATTGCTAATTAATGTGAATTATTTATGGGCTATCACGATAATGAAGAGTCAGGAACTTAACGGAATTAAAATAAAAAAGGCTCGTGAAGGTGTTATCAGGAGCCTTTTTTTGAATGAATAGTTTTTACTGTTTTATTAATTTTTTGGAAAAATGGATATCATTTCCTGTAATTTTTATTTCATAGGACCCATTGCTTAATTTGTTTGAATCAATTGTTTTTACTGAGCTTCCTACATTTATGTTCTGCGTTTCTGAGCTGATCTTTCTGCCGGTGATGTCAAATATTTCAAAAGTGATATCTGCCTTTTCCTTTAGATTTAACATCACAGAAATAGAGTTTGAAATAGGATTCGGGTAAACCAGAATATTATCAGTTGTTAATTTAAGATCCGCAATTCCTGTTACTGTATTGTTTGCGGATAAGATCCATAATTTCGGGTCAAATTGCACGCTGACAACCGGGAATCCGATTGTTGCAGCGAAACTTTGTCCGGAAAAAGTGTGATTAAAAACGACCGTTGTATCTTGCGTTGCTCCAATGAATTTTATCGGAACAGGCATTTCAAAAAATGAAACAGATGCATCTGATTGCGTTTGATTAAT
>CANJPX010000001.1 GCA_947476185.1 Bacteroidota bacterium | reverse complement strand
TATACGCCTTACTGAAAAAAAACGTCCTGAATATTGACCGGCGATACCTGAGCTTCAGCAGCTCATTATATCGGAGAGTCCCTAAATAGAATGCTTAAATAATGGGTCTATATCGTATTTTTATTTAAGCCACTAATCTTAAACCACCTGTAAACGCATGGGAGGCGCTCGAAATGTGGAGTTAAAAAAATGACTAAAAATTTTGGATCAACTGCTTTCAAAAAAAATCCCAGAAAAAAAATTCATTAATTTTTATTGATTTAAGATGCACAGGAAGAAACTTCCTTCCAAAGTGAAAAGTAATATAATATTGAGCATTTTATTGCTGTGTGAAACAAAGAAATAACTTTGTTATATAAATTGCAACCAATATGGGTGATAGGGTTCAAAAACATGCTATTGTTTTGTTAAATAGAGCAATGGAATTTCATGATGTATTAAAGAATAATATCCAAAACAGTAAAGAGAAGGATTTAGGATTAGTATTATTTCCTCCTATGGGACAATCTATAGACGAGAACTTAAAAAATTTCGCATTGCAATATCAGTCACATATAAATTTGAACAAAATAATATCAAATGATTATATTAAACTACTGGAAGAGCAATATAGTGTAGCAAATAAGTGGCATGAGAAAGCAACTGAAATGATAAGAGATTTAACCAAAGAAGTGGAATATGGATATGAAAAGTTGAAGCACCAGGTTAAACTTAATAAAGAAGAGGCTTTATATTTAATAGCCTATGAATTAAAAATGTTTTACAAGGATATCAAATTTGATATAAAGAAATTTCAAGGAGAAATAGAGAATAAAATTGAGCAGCAAAAAAATGGAGAAGCTCAAAAACTTCACTGTAAGTATGATTATCCTGAAGTATATAAGATGTTTATTGAGTTATTTAGGGAAAATAGTTTTATGAAAGTGGATGGAGATGTTCGCGATTGGCTAACAAATGCAATTGATTTTGACATCAAAGTATCCATATGCCATCCAATAAAACCTGCTGTTTTTGTTTCAAGTCAAGTTGATTTTGTGGAATTTTTAAATGGGTTGCTGGAAACAGAATTTTTCTTAGAACTTAAAAAAAATGATTATGCCGGTCTGATCGCTTGGGTTAATTGCCATTTTAATGTCCCTAAAATAGATATTCTACATTCCGCATTGCGAGCTGGAAACACATCGACAATTCAAAAATTTTCTTTTGAAATAAAAGATGAAAAATTCATTTTTAAAATACTTTCACCAAAAGAAAGGAATGAATTGTTGCACTCTAAAAGTAAGCAATGATAAGGTTCTTGCAGTAGTGCAAGTATAAAAACGTTTTTTTTACCTGATTTTTGTGGAGGACATTTGTGTTATAAATTAATAACATAAAATCCGAAACAAAATGGAAACAATTAAAACGGAAGGTCTTAACCTTCAAAACTCGCCACAGAGCGACAAATCAATTAGTAGCAATGGCTTTTTGCCAGCAGACTATCAACTGCCTCAAGAGAAAAGTGCAGAAAAACTCACCATCTTTTTCAAGCCCTCACACGAGAAAGTCAGCGTGAGAATACTAAGTAGCCCTGCGATTATGGGATGGGAAAGTTGGGAAAACCGCAGATGTATTCGCACCCGCACCTTTGAAGAACAAAAAGTCCCGGTGGATGTTACAGAAAAACCGAGACACTTTTGGGCAATGAAGGTGTTTAATCGGGCGACCAATAGTATCCAACTTTGGGTAGAGAGGGATAGTAAGGCTCTCCAAACGATGATGGAATTAATCCAGGATCCAAGATGCGGGAACCCAATTCATTATGACCTTATTGTCAGCACTGAGGTAATTGGAAAGAAGACCATCACTCAAATCAAGCCAGCGGCACTTCAACCCTTAAATAAGGAAGCCATTGAAATGAGCAATACTTTTCTATTAAGTGAAGAAGCTGTTTTCAAAGGATCCGGCAATCCCTTTGTTAAAGTAGACAAACAGAATATTGCACCTTCAAAATTCAATCAACCGGAAAATGATTGTCCGTTCTAATTACTAAAAGGAGTATGAGCATCAATCTCATACTCCTTTTTAAAATCTAATAAAATCACGATGATGAATAAAATTAATGAAAATATTCAAGAAAGTCAATCATTCCTTATTAGTGGAAACAAAGGATTTGACGAAAATTCACATAAGTTAGAAAGCACTTATGAATATATCCCAGCAACTGTTTTATTTGAAAAGTATGTGTGCAAGGCTATAATAGCTTTTCCAAAAAATGAGCAAGCGGTTGCAACTACCACTATAATAAAAAAGAGAATCACACTTGACCCTAATGCTTTTTACGGAAGAGTGCTTCATAAGGATATATTAACGCGGTTGTTAAATGAAATACGACCCGTTGACTTCAGAGAGTTGATAGAGCTGCCCAAAGACGAAGATTTAAAGCAAAAACATTTTCTGTTCGGAATTGTTAAAAATCTTCTTCAAATTGCTGAACGGAAACAATGGAGTCTATGCAAGGTATATGATTTTATTTATGTTTTTAACGGAGCTTTCTGGAAGCAGTGTGCAAAAGAAGAGATGAAAAGCTTCTTGACAACTGCAGCTGTTAAGATGGGGTTGAAAGAATATGACGCTCGACATTATGAGTTTTCTGAAAAATTGTTCAAGCAGTTTCTTAGTGATGCACAATTGCCGACACCGGAAGTTGATGCTGATAAAATCCTCATCAATTTACGAAATGGAACTTTTGAATTCACTTCAGCTGGGTGGAAGCTTCGGGATTTTAACCCAAAGGATTTTAAAACCTACCAATTACCTTTTGAATACGATGCAAATGCTAAATGTCCACTGTTTGAGCAATATTTATTGAAAGCGCTGCCGGATGAAAGTTCTCGGATGGTGATGCAGGAATTCTCAGGTTTTATTTTTACAAGTCTTAATTTAGAAAAATGTCTTGTACTAACTGGGCCAGGCGGAAATGGGAAGAGTGTATTCTTCAACATCTTAAATGCATTAATCGGCAAGGATAATGTATTAAACTATTCCCTTGGGCAATTTGCTCATGAATATAGTAGAGCAAAACTTGTAAATATATTGCTTAACTACAGCAGTGAAAAAGGCTTTGATTTGCATCCTGATACGTTCAAGGCTTTAGTTAGTGGAGAACCTTTACAGGCTCGTAGTCCTTATGGTCAGCCTTTTACAATATACAATAAAGTAAAATTCATCATCAATTGCAACGAGCTTCCCCGCGAGGTGGAGAGCACTCAGGCATATTTTCGCCGGTTCCTTATTGTTCCATTTGACACAAAAATCACTGATGCAGAAAAGGACATTGATCTTGCAGATAAAATTATCGATGCTGAACTACCGGGTGTCTTCAATTGGCTTCTTGCCGGGTTAGACCGGATTATCGCCCAGAAGGATTTTACAAAATGTGACAGAGCGGATATGGCACTGGCAGAGTTTCGGAAGCAATCAGATAGCGTGCAGCTGTTTATTGAGGAAATTCATTTGGAGCCTTCTGCTACACTTCGGGAAGCATTGACCGATTTGTACGGTAGTTACAAGGAATTTTGCAAAGAAGATAATTATAAACCGCTGGGAAAAAATCGGTTTTCTCAAAGACTGGAACGGAAAGGTTTTGTAAAAACAAGATTAAACAAAGGAGACACCGGATTTTATGTAGAACGACTTCGTATTGAAGAAGAAGCTAAAGAAGGCATCAAAAATTTGTTCTAAACAAAGTTCAGAAATTCAGTTTTTCTTGACAAGAGCTGAATTTCTGAAAATCTGAATATCGAAAACAAACATTATTTTACAATGAGTGTATTAAACAAACAAGTAAGCTTCTATCCAGGCATATTGGATACAAAAAAAGGTGTTGAACTAAACCTTCTGGATATACTAAGAAGTGACACACACAAGGATAAAATATTAGAAATACGGCAATGTGTAGATATTGTTAAGCAAAAAGAATTAAAAAATGCTTTACCATGCTTTACAGTTGCCGGTACTTTTAACCCAAGAAGTGAAAAGGGTCTTATTCAGATCTCAGGACTTGGATGTGTTGACCTTGATAGTGCTGAAGATTATGATGCAATTGAACTTCTCAAGGAATTAAAAAAAATAGACTCTATTGCCTATGCCGGATTATCATGCCGGGGAAATAGAATATACTGCATAGTTCCTTTTCTTTATCCAGATAAATATTTAAAGCATTATCAGAGGTTAATTCAATCCTTTACTGATATGGGATTACCAATGGGAGATGATTGTCACAAAACTTTATCTCAGCCAAGATATGTTTCTTTCAATGATGACTCCACTCATTTTTTTAATCACATTGCTAAACCGTATCATTTATTACCGGCAGAGAAAAGTTATCACATAATAAAAAAACAAAAAAATCTTATATCAAATGCAACAGCATCTGCTAATGCATTTGATTGGTGCAAGGAGCAGATTAATAAAAATAATTCTTTCTCTGAAAATGGGCGTCATGCTTATTTAGTAAAACTTGCAAGGTATTGTAATTTAAAAGGAGTGCCGGAAAGTGAAACTTTAACCGGTTGCCTATCCTATATACAAGAAGATTTTCTTGAAAAAGAAATAAAAGATATTGTTGCTCATGTATACACAAACCATGCAGATAGTCACAATAGGTTACCATATTTGAGTAAAATCCAAACAGCAAACAATGTTTAAAAAATGTTTGTTTTCGATATTCAGAAATTCAGTTTTTCAGGTTGCAAAACGAAAAAAAATAAATGATAAAATGGCACAAATGGCAGCAGCAAGCATAGAAGAATTAGCACCGGAAGCACTCACAAGAAAAGTGTTAGTAGAAAAATACATGGTTGAATATATTAAGAAGAAGGCAATTGAACTTTTTGAAAGTCATATAACAAATGGTAAGCAAATTGATCAACTTGGCAAGTATGTAAATCTAATTGAACAGCATCTAACTCGCATGGAAATAAAAACATTCGATGATCGCATATTAAATGCGTCCCTTGATTTATATTATCAGAGTGAAGAGTTCAGAAATGAAATGGAGCAAGAAGCAGAGGCACGATTAGAGGATGAGAGGAACGGAATAATAGATCCTGATCACCATCCACAACAGGAAATTCAGCCTGATGAAGACCTGCCTTTTTAAAAAACGAATACAAAAGAGAATTGTGAAATATACTGTGGCAGTTGAAGGATTTTACCCTTTATGATGTGAAAGAAAACATTCCCCGGCGCGTAATATTTAATGGCATACAGCAATAGCATCAATAAATAATGGAGATTACTTTTGAAGACATAAAGAAAAATTACCTGACGTACATTAAGGACAATCGGACACTCAAAAATTTTTTAAAGGATGAGGGTGTAGAGTATTTCCAAAATCCTTACCGGTGCTTCAAAGAAGAATTTTTGGAAGCTCTTGTCCAGAAGCAGATAAGGGAAATAAAAGTTCAAAATCCAGTAGATCATGCTGAACGAATTGAAAGATTGCAGGCAATGGAAGAGAGGAGACATGCACCAACTCCTGCAGCACCAACTTCTCCTCAATCAGCAAAACAAGTCCTTAATCCTATATTCAAAAAGCAAGAAATGCTTTTACCGTTAAAATTGGGTAAAAAAGAAGCGGTGCCGGGTCTAATTATCTGGTGTAATCACTCAGATTGCAAACGGAGGAAGAAACCATATGGATGCAGACATTCAGCGGATTATGAGACTTACAAATTATTGATAAAAACAAAAGCTATAAGGACTTCCTTTCAAAAAGAGTTTAACAATATACGAGACGAACAAGAGGCAAAGGCACTTGCACGTGAACTTCGGAGGGTAACTTTTTTAGTAGGAGAAAAGCCGAAGTCACTCACGCTTGTTGAGCCGGATGCTGCTCATGATATTAACATCCTGCCAAATTTAATTGAGGACTATCTGGAGCATTTGCTTAAAATCAAGGGGAATAAAGAGGTGTTCTTAAATGCTCAACGCAAAATGTTTGATTTGATGCTGCAGGTCTTTATTGATAATGGAGCTGATCCTAACAAAATAAAAATTGACCAATTAACTGAACGCTTGCCGGATGGGTACACATGGGTAAGAAAGGTTGAATTAGCAATAGACAAGCGGGAAGGAAAAAAGAAAGGCGAAACCATTTCAACCACAACAAAAAATAATTATGTTAAGCTATTTCGCTCCATTTATAAGTTTGCTGATGAAGAAAGAGGCATGAATATTAAAAATCCGTTCAAAACAATTAAAATAAAAAACGTAAACCAAGCAATAAAGAATAAGATAAAAACAGTAACACCAGCAGAATTGTCAAAGTTATTCGAGATGCTAAGAAATGGAACTGAACTGAAAGAAAAGAAGACCTATTTTTCTAAATCTCAAAAAAAATATATTAATAAAACATTTAAATATTTTCAGTCATATCTTTTGGATGGGATACAACTCGCAATTGCATTGGGCTACCGAAGCGAAAATATTGTAGAATTAAAATGGTCGGATATTGATTTATCGGAAGCGTATTCTCCTGGTTCCATATTAAATGCTGTTATAAAAGTTGAAGACATTAAAATCAATAACATGAAAAAACAGTTTAAGGAGGATATTAAAAAATTCATTTATGTCCGTGTGAATAATGATATAGAAGAACTATTAATGAGATTAGGATATGAACAGAGAAATACTGATAATTATATTCTTGCACCGGATCACCGTCACAATCGCAATACTATCAAATCCAATATTAGTAAGGGTTTTCATTATTATATGTTGGAAATAAATCCTATCAAGAATTTACAGTTTAAAGACCTCAGAAAAACTCAAATAAGTCACGAGGGAAGAAATACAAGCCCGGAAATTGCATCGAGACGGGTGCATGGTGATTTTACAACAACCAACAATCATTATTTTGATGATGATGTCATGCTTCCAACAGCAGCAGAAAACCCGCGAGTTTTCAAGGGAATTAACCTTTTGAGTCTTTAAAAATACAAGTCTAAAAATTACCGGAAGCTTCTTCTAAGCAATTAATGCAATATTTTTTGCGTTTGCCATTCCCTTTATTACATTTAGTGAAGTTTTGCCGGTAGCATTGTCTGTTGTTTTAAAAAACGCAAAGTGTGGTTAGCCGGGCATATATATTTTACTACCAAAAAGATGAATAATCAGATAGCTTTTATTGATGAGTTTGGCAATAATGGACTCGAATTTGACTCGGAAGGAGTCAGTACTCATTTTATTGTGACCGCAATACTTATAGACAAGGAAGGGCTTGAAAAAAATGAAAATAAAATAGAGGTAATTCGCAAAGCTAATTTTCAGACCGGCGAAATGAAATCATCTAAAGTTGCAGATAATGATACAAGAAGGTTAGCTATTTTAAATCAATTGAATGAAGTAGATTACCATATTTTTTCTGTAGTCATTGACAAAAGAGAATTGAAAGGTCAAGGATTTAATTACAAGGAACCTTTCTATAAGTTTTTGCATTCTCTTGTTGATCGGGAGTTATTCAGTGTTTTTCCTGATTTGTTGGTTGTTGCTGATGAACACGGTGGCAATGTTTTTAAGGAAGGATTTATAAAATATATTAACAAGCGACACATTCCAGACCTATTTAGCCAGTCAGAATTTCGCTTCTCTAATAGTAAATCTAATTTGGTTGTGCAGCTCGCTGATTTTGTAACCGGCACACTTGCTCGGTGCTACGAAACAAAGAAATTAAGCGAAAGACGTGGGGCGTTTCTATCTTGTCTGAAGAGTAAAATAACAGAAATTCGCTTTTGGCCACCGGACTATAAACCTTTTGCTTTCAATCCCGAAAAGGATTTTGCAAACTACGACCCTACAATCTCAAGTCTCGGATTAAATCTTGCACAACAGTTCATAGATCAGGCAAAAAACACTGCTATCCAGTTTGAAATTGACCAACGAACTTGCTTAAATTATCTAATTTTTCATTTTAAAAATATAAATCCTGAAAATTATATTCCAACGTTTGAGCTTATTAATCAGATAGAAAAAGTAAGAAATTCGCCAATTAGTATGCATTATTTTAGAAGTAAAATTATTGCTAAGCTTAGGGACAACGGAGTTTTAGTTTCAAGTTCCAATAAAGGATATAAATTACCATCTTCAAAATCAGATTTATACGAATTTGTGAGTCATAGCAATTCATATATTCAGCCAATGATTGAAAGACTTATGAAATGCCGGAACAAAGTTAAATTAGCAACTAAGAATGATTTGGACATTTTGGATGTAGAAGAATTTAAATATTTACAAATTATAATTAAAAGCGAGAAATAGTGGTAAAGTATACCATCCAACCAGTTAGTGATAATAAAGGAATGAAATAAACCAGTCCACTCTAAAAAGGCACCCTAAAATCAGTAAAAACCTCTGAAATACCTGTAAATAAAAGGATGTCAAAAAGCCGCTCTGAACTCATAATCTGTGGGTGCTTGGTTCGATTCCAAGTGGGCCCACCCAAAAAAAGCACTGTATATCACAGTGCTTTTTTCATTATCCTAGCCTTTACTTGCATCCTGACAAAGCTCAATCAATGTGCCATTCGTGCCTTTGGGGTGTAAAAAGCAAATAAGTTTATTGTCGGCTCCTCTTTTCGGCTGTTCCGACAACAAGGTAAAACCCTCATTTTGCAGTCGCTTCATTTCTGAGTAAATATCTTCCACTTCAAATGCTATATGATGAATGCCTTCCCCTTTTTTCTCAATAAATTTAGCTATCGGGCTATCAGGACTTGTTGCTTCCAGCAGTTCTATCTTGTTTTCACCAATCATAAAAAAGGAAGTAGAAACGTTCTCGCTTTCAACCTTTTCTAGCTTATAAGGAGCCTTTCCAAACAACTTAGTGAATAGTTCGTTGGATTGCTCTATATTTTTGACGGCTATGCCTAAATGCTCTATTTTTAACATGGATAAAGATTGTTTAGTACAAAAAAAATAATCCCGATAAAAACCGGGATTATTTGAATTTCTTTTGAATGAAACGAATTATTTTTTAATAAATTCTCCCATTTTATTGTCGTAGTTCAGATAATACGCTCCCTTTTGCAAATTGGATGCATCAACAGTTGAAGCAAATCCACGTTTTACAATATTTCCAAATTGATCATATATCTCAAACATTGTTTCTGTCGGGGTACTACCTGCAAAAAAGCCGATCTCTTTAGAAACTTTTGCCGGACTAAATGTAATTTCGGGAGAAGTTGAATTGTAATCAACTGTTTTAGATAGTTTTGGTTGACCTGTGTAATCTACTTGTTTTACACGGTATTGGTTTTTACCTGAATGAGGTGCAACCAAGAATGAATAGTTATTTACATCAGGTGTACCAGTTCCTTCAACTTCACCAACTTTTACCCACTTGTTCCAACGAAACTGCTCAATAGTATAAGTAAGTTTACCTGTTTCACCTTTTGTTGACCACTTGAAAGCAAGATCTGTACCTACAGCCATAGAAACAATTTCGAAGGTGCTTTTTGGCTTTAATACTTCAGGATTTAATACTTTTGGTTTACAATCGTCTTTGTGAGTGATCTTTACCTCTACTTTATCACCTATCTTTAACTGTAAATTTCTGAAATCGATCTCAAATGCACTTGATGCAATCTCATCTGTAGTAACATTCCCGTTAACACGAACCTCTGTAACACAGAAACCAACACCTGAACCTGCAAATGGATTTTGAATATATAAATTTTTTCCTTGATAGTTTCCTTCCAACACTATTACTCCTACAGCAAAAACTGAAGATGAAACGAACAAACTAAAAACGACAAATAGTATTTTTTTCATTGTATTGGTTAAAGTTAAAAACAAGAACTATCAATTAACTGTTCTTAATTTTCGAATGCAATATTATAATCTTATTTAATAATTTCAAAATAAAAAATCATAATTTTTATTATTCATCGCAAATTTAAACAATTTTGTCACACAAAGAACATCCCTCGTAAACAAAATCAAAAAATTCCTCGAAAGGTTTAAATTCACGTTTTTTTCTTTATTTACTTGCATGTTTGTGAAAGATGCACTAATCTTGTATTTAATTTGAGTAACAACACTTGTTTTTTATCAACAATACCTATAATTCTTATGAAAAAATCCTTCTTCTTTATCCTCTCTGTAGCAGTTCTTTTTAGCTCTTGCTCAACTTCTACAAGCGAAGGCGGGTCAAACAGAGTTGCGAAAGGCGACAAAGTTTATGGCGGAACGCTCCGAATAAATGAAACTGAACAATTTCTAACATTATATCCTGCAGGCATTACCGATATCGGATCTGCTCACATTGCTAACCAAATATATGAAGGATTGGTGAAATTCGATGCAAAAGATCTGTCAATAATTCCTAGTATAGCTGAAAAATGGGAGGTTGATGCAGCCGGAACTACCTACACTTTCCATCTTAAAAAAGGTGTATTGTTTCAAGATAACGAATGTTTCCCTGATGGTAAAGGAAGAGAAGTGAAATCGTCTGACTTTATTTACTCATTCGGACTGTTATGTGTTGATAGCAAAGACAATTCAAATTTTGCCGCTACCTTTAAAGACCGTGTTGTTGGAGCAAATAAATTCTTCGCTGCAAGCAAAGGGAAACCAAACGGAACCCTAGAAGGCATCAAAGCTCCAGATGATTATACAGTTACTATCACGCTTACCTCTCCTAGTTCATCCTTCTTATCAGCCTTGGCTTCACCATCTACCAGTGTGATTGCAAAAGAGGCGTATGAAAAATACGGTATTAACATGAAGGTTGGGACAGGTGCATTTATTTATGTTGAAAATGGAGGAACTGATAAAGCAATTTTAAAACGAAACGATAACTATTATGGAAAAGACTCTTTAGGCAACCAACTTCCTTTTCTTGATTCTATTGTGTTCAGTTTCTTGCCGACTAAAAAACAAGAATTAGAAAATTTCCAAAATGGTAATTTAGATATGGTAATTGGACTTCCTTCAGAATCAATAAAAGACCTTGTTGAAAGTCAAATTGCTGATTTTCAAAATAAACCGCCAAGATATTTATTGGAGCGTTCTCCAGAAATGGCTAGCCAATATTATGAGTTCAATCTTTCTAAAGAACCTTTTAACAATATAAAAGTTCGTCAAGCATTTTGTTATGCAATTGACAGAAACAAAATTATTGAAGATGTATTAAAGGGAGAAGCTTATGGTCCTGCAATTAACGGGATTAGTCCTCCTTCATTTAAAGGATACGATATTACAAAAATCACAGGTTATGATTTTGATGCTGTAAAAGCTAAAAAATTATTATCCGATGCAGGATACCCAAATGGTAAGGGATTCCCAAAAATAAAAATTGAATTAAACAGTGGTGGAGCAAAAAACACCAATGTTGTTTTGGAAATACAAAAACAATTAATGGATGTGTTGAACGTGAATGTAGATTTTGAAGTCGTACCACAAAAACAAAAAATGGAAGACTCAAAATATGCACGCGCAGAAATTTTCCGTGCTGCCTGGATTGCAGATTTCCCTAGCCCAGAAAACTTCTTATGGATTCTTTACGGAGCTACGGTACCTTCTGATCTTTCACAACCTTCCTACCCAAACACTTCTCGTTATAAAAACCCGGAATTTGATAAATTATTTGATCTTGGAAAATCTGCAAAAACACAAGAAGAAGGATATGCTGATTTCCTGAAGGCGGAACAACTAATGATCAATGACGCACCAATAATGATGTTATGGTACGATGAAAATTATCGTTTGATAAAATCGACTGTACATAATTTGTTTTCAAACCCTATGCGTTACAGAGATTATTCTCAAGTTTATATTAAAGAAAATGCTCCGGCTGCTGCAACTGCAAAAGATGGTGAAGCAAAGAAATAAATTTTAATTTTTTTTATAAAGCCCTGACGAATTGTTTTTCAATTAACGTCAGGGTTTTGTTTTTAAACTTTCTAGACCTAAAAACAAATGAGACACAACCCTCTTTTCCAAAAGCAAATAATCAATAAAACAAAAATATTGTTTTCATTATTTGTCCTTCTTAGCGGCTCTAATTCATTTGCGCAAACAAACGAAACAGTTCAGGAAGTGAATACTCCTGTTCAGTCGGTGATCATTTATTTATATGGTGCTGAAGTAAGCCAAAACAAAATGGTGACTCTTAATCCGGGAAGGAACAAAATAACTTTTATTAATCTCTCTCCTAAACTAGATTCCAAAAGCATTCAAGTAAGTGCATCCGGCAACGTTTCCATATTAGCAATCTCGGATGCAATAAATTATATGTCCAACCAAAAAGAAAGCAACAGAATTAAACAATTGAAAGACTCAGTCACTATTTTATCTGATGGGATCACATTAGCAAATAATGATAAAGATGCCTTTGTGACAGAAAAAAACATGCTTTTGAAGAACGAATCTATTGGCGGCACAGACAAAGGTGTTGCGATCGCAGAATTAAAATTAGCTGCCGATTTTTACAGAGTTAGGATAAAAGAGATAAATGCAGAGATAAGTAAACTTGATAAAAGAAATTATTCTTTGCAAGAAACTTTAAATAAAGTAAATCAGCAACTGGATGAATTAGATTCAAAAAACAATCAACCTACATCCGAAATTTCAATCCTCATTTCATCAACAGCAAAAACAACATCTACAATTGATCTGAAATATTTAGTTTCCGATGCAGGCTGGGCACCTAGCTATGATCTTCGGGCAGAAGATATCAATCAACCAATAGAATTAAAATACAGAGCGAAAGTTTATAATAATACAGGTATCGATTGGAATGATATCAAATTAAAATTATCTACTGCCGATCCATCAAAAAGTGCTGCTAAACCGGAATTACTTCCTTGGGATCTAACCTACACTTCAACTTATAAACACAGAGAAATTTCAAACAAGGAAAATGCGCCTTCAGCAGCCTATCAATCCGGAGAAGGATACATGCAAAATTCTATTTCGAATTCAAATACTTTTAGTACAATTCCAAAAGAACAGATCGAAAAACCAAAAGTTTCATTTGTAGAAATTGAAATCGCAGAACTTAGTGCCGAATTTGATATTAAAACAAATTACACTTTTCCTTCCGACTCAAAACCATATCTTGTTGATGTTACAGAATACAAATTACCTGCAACCTTCCAACATTTTAGTGCACCGAAACTAGATCGCGATGCCTTTTTATTGGCCCGCATCACCGGCTGGGAAGACCTTGACCTTGTGGAAGGCGAAGCGAATGTTTATTATGGCGGCACGTTCGTAGGACAATCATACATATATACAAGAAGCGCTGACGACACGCTCGATCTTTCACTTGGCCGCGATAACAAAGTTTTAGTGACAAGGAGTAAAGTAAAAGAATATTGCACAAAAAAATATATCGGCAATAGCACAAAAGAAACCTTTGCATATGAGATGTTGGTAAAAAATAATCGTAAAACGCCGGTTCAAATCGAGGTGGAAGACCAATTACCTATTTCAACGCAAAGTGATGTAGCTGTTGATGCTATTGAAATATCAAAAGCTGAGTACGATGATAAAACAGGAAAACTGGTATGGAAATATAATTTACAACCTGGAGAAGTAAAAAAAATTGAACTTTCATTTTCTGTAAAGTACCCAAAAACATCGAAGATAAACACTCAGAAATACCGTTCTGCAGCAAGTCCATCTTTTTAAAATTTATAATGTAATTTCAGTGAAAGAGAAATATGGCCGAAAGAAATTATTACATACTACTTGAAGTAAAAAGCAACGCAACATTCGATGAAATAAAAATTTCCTATCGTGCATTAGCAAAAAAATATCACCCGGATAAAAATATTGGCAACAAGGCAGCTGAAGAATATTTTAAGGAAATACAACAAGCATATACCGTTTTATCAAATCCTGAAAAACGAAAAAAATACGATCTGAAGTTTTCCTATTATAATAAAACACAGGCACAAAAACGCGAATACGCAACAGGACCTCAATATACATCAGGGAGCGCATATCAATACACAAAGCAAAAGACGCAAACGAAAAAAAATCCAGAGAAAAAAGATAATACAGAAAGTTGGCAAATACTCGTAAGCGTTGGTATTGCGCTTGTCCTTTTGTATTTTATCATTTCGTATTCCGCCGAAAAAAACACAGCTTCAAGTACTACCGTGCCGCAACCTACTGAAAAGGTCAATGACAAAAAGATAGAACCTTCGGAACCGGCCATCAGCAATTTTGATTCACCCTACTCCACTTATTTTGGAGCAGAAATTTCTGATCCGGAAAGCAAAAACAGTATCACTATTTTTACTACCGGTAATACCGAAGCCGTAGTTTGTTTAGTTGAAAAAGATGCTCCAAACAGAACCATAAGAAATCAATATATGGTAAGCCAGACAGAATTCAAAATGAATGAAATTCCTGATGGAGATTATTTTTTAAGAATTTACTATGGAACAGACTGGAATCCTAAAAAAACATTTTTAAATAATTCTATTAAAGGAGGATTTAATACTGAAAAAGGATTTGTTGAAATCAATACAGGAAAAGATGCCTTAAAAATGAAAAAAATGAAAAATGGCAGCATCGATTCGTATTCTACCTATGAAATAAAGATCGATCCCGTTAGCAATCAGAATATTAAATCTATTTCACCGGCTGAATTTTTCCAAAAGTAATTTTCGTATTTCAATGATTTTCAGAGGGCTTTTGTCTCCCTGAAAGGCATATTTTCGACCAATTGCCATTATATACGGTCGGCTTATGTACAATTCACAATAAAAATGACTACTTTTGCAGGCTTTAAAATCAATATTATTGATCGTTATATGACCGATTGGAATTTATAACTGTCAAATTAACTAAATTTTATAATGAAAAACATCAGAAACATTGCCATTATTGCCCACGTCGATCACGGAAAAACAACCTTGGTAGATAAGATTTTACACACAGGAAAATTATTTCGTGATAACCAGGAATCAGGGGAATTGATCCTTGACAATAATGATCTTGAGCGGGAGCGCGGGATCACCATTTTGGCAAAAAATGTATCTGTACGATATAAAGGAACAAAAATTAACATCATCGACACTCCCGGTCACGCGGATTTTGGTGGTGAAGTAGAGCGTGTTTTAAACATGGCCGATGGTGTAGTTCTATTAGTAGATGCTTTTGAAGGTGCAATGCCTCAAACGCGTTTCGTAACTCAAAAAGCTTTGGCACAAGGCAAACGTGTTGTGCTTGTGATCAACAAAGTGGACAAACCAAACTGTCGCCCCGATGAAGTTCATGATCAGGTTTTTGATCTGTTCTTTAACTTAGATGCAACAGAAGAGCAGTTAGATTTTAAAACTGTTTACGGTTCATCAAAGCAAGGTTGGATGGGGCCGGATTGGAAAAATCCTACTACCGACATTACTTATTTATTGGATACAATTATTGATTTTTTCCCTGAAGCTCCAAGTCAGGAAGGTACTTTGCAAATGCAGATCACTTCCTTAGATTATTCTTCATTTGTTGGACGTATTGCTGTAGGGCGTGTACACCGCGGTTCTATAAAAGAAAATATGCCGGTATCATTAGTGAAAAGAGATGGATCCATTATAAAATCCCGCATCAAAGAATTATTCACCTTTGAAGGTTTAGGAAAAGCGAAATCATCGGAGTCGATCAACTCAGGAGAAATTGTTGCAATCACAGGAATTGATGGATTTGAAATTGGTGATACGATTGCTGATTTTGAAAATCCGGAAGGACTTACTCCTATCGCTATTGATGAGCCAACAATGAATATGTTGTTTTGTATCAACAACTCTCCCTTCTTCGGTAAAGAAGGAAAGTTTGTTACTTCACGTCACTTGCGTGATCGTTTATTCAAAGAATTGGAAAAAAATCTTGCATTACGTGTTGAGGAAACAAATTCTGCCGACTCCTATTTGGTATTCGGAAGAGGTATTCTTCACTTATCTGTTTTGATAGAAACAATGAGACGCGAAGGTTATGAATTGCAAGTTGGACAACCGCAAGTTATCATCAAAGAAATTGATGGAGTGAAATGTGAGCCGATAGAATATTTAACGGTTGATGTTCCTGAAGAATCTGCCGGAAAAGTAATTGAGTATGTTAGTCAGCGTAAAGGTGATATGTTATTGATGGAACCAAAAGGTGATCTTCAACATTTGGAATTTGAAATTCCTTCCCGTGGAATTATTGGCTTACGTAATAATATTTTAACTGCAACAGCTGGTGAAGCGATCATGGCGCATCGCTTTAAAGCATTCGAACCATGGAAAGGTGTTATTCCTAGCCGTAATAACGGTGTATTAATTTCTGGTGAGTTAGGAACTGCGATTGCCTATTCAATTGATAAATTACAGGATCGTGGTAAATTCTTTGTTGAGCCGGGTGAACCTATTTATACCGGACAAGTGATCGGTGAAAACAATCGTCAGGATGATATCGTGGTGAACATCACGAAAGAGAAAAAATTATCGAACATGCGTGCATCTGGTACAGATGATAAAATGCGTATCGCACCAAAAATCAATTTCTCATTAGAGGAAGCGATGGAATATGTTCAGATCGATGAGTATGTTGAAGTAACGCCTGGTTCTATCCGTATGCGTAAAGTAATATTGGATGAAACAGAACGTAAACGTAACGAGAAAAAATTGGTTGGGTAAAAAAGCCAACTCTTTAAATCTCTCTCCGCAAAACAAATTTCTCTTCCGTTACCTCATATAGAAGGTGCGAAAGGGAAAGAGTGATGAGAGGAGACTAAACTAAAAAACGCTCCAAAATTTGGAGCGTTTTTTTATTTTTCTATTAATTCCATTTCTTTATCGTAGAAACAATTTACTTCAAATGGCAAGAGCAATAAAATATTTTTTTTTAATCGTTTCATTTATAATTGGTCAAAAATATTCTCTTGCCCAACAGTCCAAAATAGACTCATTACTCCAGGTAATAAAGACTGATAAGGCTGACACAAACAAACTGATTCACCTGACGGGACTAAGTTATGCATATGAATTTATTGGAGATTTTCAGAACGGATTAATGACTTGTAAAAAAGCGCTAAATTTTGCTGAAATTCTAATTCAAACCAGTTCAGATAAAAATAAAGAAAAGGTAAAACAAACTGCAAAAAAATACAAGGCTGCTATTTATGCTAGTATTGGCAGGATATACACCGACAAAAGTGACTTTCCAGAAGCATTAAAAAATGAATTTGCTTCTTTAAAAATACAAGAAGAAATTGGAGACAAAATGGGGGCTGCTCTTTCTTATGGAAGCATTGGAACCATTTATTATTTCCAAGAAAATTACCCCGTTGCTACAAAGCATTATTTATCTAGTTTAAAAACATTAGAACTTATTGGATATAAAAATGGAATGGCCGCGTGTTATGGAAATTTGGGATTTGCTTATTATATGCAAAAAAAATATCCTGAAGCAATAAAATATCAAACTTTAGGATTAAATATATTTAACGAAATAGGAGACATGCAAGGAGTCGCTAATTCCTATTCCTTATTGGGAATGATTTATCATGATCAAGGTAACTACCCGGAAGTTTATAAAAACTTTTTGGCTTCCTTAAAGATATATGAAGATCTTGGAGACAAGCCTAATGTCATTAATGCATTAGCAAATATAGCAGGTGTTTATATTAAACAAAAAGAATACAATCGGGCAATAAAATATTTATCGAAGGCTGAAAAATTAGCCAAAGAAATTGGTGCTAAATCAACCTTGCAAAATATATATGAAGGATATAGTGAAGCAGATAGTGCAACAGGAGATTTTAAGGCTGCATATAATCATTTCAAGCTCTATAAACTTTATAAAGACAGTATAGATAATGAAGAAACTAGAAAGCAAACTGTTCAAAGTCAAATGACATTTGAATTTGAAAAAAAAACAGCTATCTCAAAAGCAGAATATAAGGGTGAATTAGAAAGGCAGAACCTGATTGCAGAAGAAAAAAGCAAAAAGCAAAAGACTATCACCTGGTCGGTAATTATTGGTTTAATAGTAGTAATTGGTTTTGCAAGTTTGATTTTACGTTCACTTCGTATTACAAGAAAACAAAAACAAATTATTGAAATAAAAAACAAAGAAACCGTATTACAAAAAGATATTATTGAAGAAAAGCACAAGGAAATTACTGACAGCATCAATTATGCAGAACGCATACAAAGGAGTTTTCTTGCAAGTAAAACTTTTTTAGATGAGAACCTAAAGAACTATTTTGTATTCTTTCAACCTAAAGATGTCGTAAGTGGAGATTTCTACTGGGCAAGTAAATTAAATGATGGAAAAATTATTTTAGCAACTGCTGATAGCACAGGGCATGGAGTACCGGGAGCGATTATGAGCATATTAAATATTTCATCGTTAGAAAAGGCTATCGAAGAAGGATATACTGAAACCGCTGATATATTAAATCATACCCGTTCAAATATTATCGAACGATTGAAAAGAGATGGCAGTATCGAAGGAGGAAAAGATGGGATGGATTGCAGTTTAATTACTTTTGATTTTATAACTCAGGAAATGACCTATTCGGCTGCTAATAATCCCATTTGGGTGATTCGTCAATCATTTTCAGATGCATGCAAAAATGAATTAATAGAATTTAAAGCAGACAAAATGCCGGTTGGGAAACATGACAAAGACTCCGAACCATTCACTCAACATTCGTTTCAATTACAAAAAAATGATATTGTATATACTTTAACAGATGGTCTTCCTGATCAATTTGGAGGAGCCAAGGGTAAAAAATTTATGCATAAACAGTTAAAAGAAATTTTAATTGAAATATGTAACCTTCCCATGAATGACCAAAAAGATATAATAAAGAGTAATTTTTTAAATTGGAAAGCTGATACCGAGCAAGTAGATGATGTTTTACTAATTGGGGTAAGAATATAATTTAGTATTACAGGCATATTGGATCTTTATAATCAATATATTAAATTTTACAATACATATTGAATTACTCAGAAGTTAATCGCCAGAAAAACAGGAGGGTTGAATTTGTCGTTCTTGCACAATAAAAAAGAATCAAATAAAGATCAAGGTTTCCCTTCCTTCCTTTTCAAGATCCAAAATCCAATTGCTGTCATTAAGCTTAATCCGATGAAAAAATAAAACATTGCATCAAAACCGTATTTGTCGGCAATGCCTAATCCTAATAATGGAGCAAATATATTTGCCAATCCGTAAGAGATGGAATATAAAGCAGAATATTGTCCTTGCCGTTCTTTTGCAGGGCGCGATAAAGCAAAATTCATCATAAAGGGCATTGCCAGAATTTCTGAAAGTGTAATCAACAACGTATACATCACCGCCCAGATCATCATTCCTTTTCCAAAATGAAGAATGGAAAATGCTATCGGAAGACAAAGCGCACCCGCAATGATGAAAGAAAATATCTTCGGCTTTTTTTCCAATGCTGCCACTAATGGCATTTCAATAATTACTACCAGTAAACCATTTAATGCCAATAATAATCCGATCGTACCTTCATTAAAATGACATTCCTTACTAAAATATTGGGGAACACTTGAAAAAAGCTGGAAGAAGGATATTCCAAAAAAGGCTACCAAAACAATAAATAATAAATACCTCATATCGCGGTAGGCAGATGTTGAGCTATCATCTAAAATGGTTGATTCTGATTTTTCCGGCTCTTCATTCGTTTTCGGCAAATACATAAATAACATAATTGCGGCTAAAAAACTGGTACAGGCATCAATTACAAATAACCATTTATATCCGAGATATAAAGCAATGAATCCTCCAACGGCCGGGCCAATTGAAAAGCCTAAATTAATGGCTAAACGAACTAATGAAACGGAGCGGGTCCGGTTTTCGGAAGTGCTATAGGCCGTTATTGCTTTTGAATTTGCCGGTCGAAAAATATCGGCAGCGAATGCATATAAAAAAATAATGAGGGAGATAAAAAAAGGCGTTGTTGCAATCAGAAGTAATAATAATATTAATCCACTGGTGATGAGAGAAAGAATCATAATATCAAAAAAGTTCTTTCGGTCGGTTAACCAACCACCGGCATAAGAACCCAATACACTTCCCATCCCATAAAAACTTAAGGCCAACCCAGCTTGACCGATCGTAAAATGTAGGTCTATTGTAAGATATAATGACGTAAACAACAACACCATTGAACCGCTCCTGTTTATAAACATAGCAACAGACAAGATCCAGATGTTCCGCTGAATATTTGCAAAGGCTCCCAGATATGAGGAAAGAATTCTGTTCATTGAAAAATGATACTAGTTTATTATATAATTTATTTTTTAGGTGAAGCTTTTTTGAATCACAACATCTTTTAGAACGTTCATTTCGAGGTGTGACTTAATCTTGTGCTTAATCATAACTCTTGTCCTAATCGTGAAAGATTGCTTCGTACCTCGCAATGACGATTCAAACTTTCACTTATGATACGAAAACAAAAATGCCTTGCTTTGAAAGAACGAAGCAAGGCACTTTAAAAAATTAACGATTTTTATACCTTCGCAGCATCTTTTGCTTTTAATGATTTAGCTGCATCGACCATCTTTTGAGCAGCTTTTTCACCAAACATCTCTCCTTTGATATCCTGAATCACATAAGATACAGTTGCAGGTTTAATGATCGTATAAAAATGGCATTCCGGTGCAGTGATCTCAGATTCCCAAATTAACAATGTTGGTTCATCTTTGATAAAGCGTTTGAATTTATTTACATCATTACCGGCAATATCACTTTTTGTTAAGGCAATATCTCCATCACCTTCTTCAATAGAAATTTGAAAATCTTTTCCAACTTTGATCTCAGTCGCGCCCCATGATTGTTCAACCATCTCCATTTTTCCAACTGTAGAATCAGGAACCATTATTGAAAGAGCGTTGCCATTTATTTTCAATTGAACTTCCATCATTCCAGGCATTGCCGATGTTGTTCCTTCTGTTTTTGAACCTCCACAGCTAGCCAAAAGCAAAACCGCAGGAGTAGCTAATAATAAAAGTATCTTTTTCATTTTATTGGTTTGTTAGTTTAGTAGGCAAATATAGGATATATATATAATTGAACAAATGGTTCTATTAACAAACAATTAACAAGGAGGAGATTCCTTCATTAAAATTTTAAACACATGGCTGCACAAGTTTGAGCAATATTCTAATTACATTCGTAAAAAATAATCTCCTTGAAACTCACTTTTACTCCGTATACACTTTATTTTAAACGGCCATTTAAAATAGCACATGGCACCCGCACTTCTACTTCAATTGTTATTGCACAAATAGAACATGAAGGAATAATTGGATATGGGGAAGCGAGCATGCCTCCGTATTTAGGTGAATCACATGAAACTGTTCTTAGCTTCTTAAGGAATGTAAAGCCAATAATTGAAAATCAAAAAGACCCGTTTGATCTGGAATCCATCTTAAGCGAAATTGATCTTTTTGCATCAAACAATACAGCGGCAAAAGCATCCATTGATATCGCACTAAATGACTTGATTGGTAAACTTCAAAACAAACCTTGCTGGAAAATATATGGAGGGGATAAAATCAATACACCATTTACAACCTATACCATAGGAATTGACGAGCCGGAAATTATAAGAGAGAAGATCGTTGATGCAAATGAATATAAGATCTTAAAAGTTAAACTTAATGGTGAGAATGATAAATTGATCATTGATACTATCCGGAGTGTCACCAACAAACCTATGGCCATTGATGTAAATCAAGGATGGAAAAATAAAGAAGATGCGTTGGAAATGATCCACTGGTTATTAGACAAGAATGTGCTTTTTATTGAACAGGCATTACCAAAAAATAATTGGGATGATGCACATTGGCTTTTTGAAAGAAGCCCATTACCTCTATATGCGGATGAAAGCATTCAAAGATATTCGGATATAGGTAAAGCGACAGATTGTTTTAATGGTATCAATATTAAATTAATGAAATGCACCGGAATGCATGAGGCATTTAAAATGATAAAACGGGCCCGTGCATTAAAATTAAAAATATTGATAGGATGCATGAGTGAAACTTCATGTGCAATTTCTGCTGCTGCACAATTAAGTCCGTTAACAGATCATGCGGATCTTGATGGCCCTTTATTGATCAAAAACAATTTGTTTGATGGAATAACATTTACGCAAGGGAAGATCACGTTAAATGAAATGCCTGGCATTGGTGTTGTTCAGAAGATTGATGTAGTGTAGGGAATTGCGGAAGGAAAAAAAAAGGCAAAAAAAAAGCCCCGAAGGGCTCTTTTATTACTTTTTCTTTTTAGCTGCTTTTTTAGCTGCTTTTTTTGGAGCTGCTTTTTTAGCTGCTTTTTTTGGAGCTGCTTTTTTAGCTGCTTTCTTAGCTGCTTTTTTTGGAGCTGCTTTTTTTGTTGCTTTTTTTGCCATGGTTTTTTTTGGTTATTAAATTATTTGATACGAAGTAAGAAAAATATTCAACACAAACGAAAAAAATCGCATTTATTTTATTAACATCGAATTGTTCATATTGTTAATATCTTTGAAATCACTCCAGTTTATTTCACTTTTAAAATTTCATTTTTTATTCGCGATAAAAAAACAAACAACAAATTAATTTTTTATAACACACTCTACACTAATTGATTTTACTATTAATTCAGAATATTTCATTTTTAAGATTTTTTATTTACAAAATATATTTCGAATAAAATCAGCTCAAATTTATCTTATCAATTTAAAGATTTTTGCTCCCAAAAAATATCAAATAATGAATGAATTATTTTTTATGAAATTTGAAATAATTTCTAAAAATGCTGTTTTTTTTGTTTTTCAATAATTATTGAGTCAGCGATCAAAGAACAAAAATCAATAAAAAAACAGAATTCGTTTCTGTTTTCGAAAGTTTATTTCAGCCGTTCAAGCAATGCCATATAAAATCCATCGGCATGATACATCTCAGGAGAATAGCGTTTTTCACCAAGTAAATTCCATTTTTCGCCAACTGAATTTAAAAACCATTTAATTTGATCTTCACCTTCAGAAGGTAAAATACTACATGTAGCATAAACCATTTTTCCACCCACTTTTGTGATATCCGAAAAATTAGTGAGTATTTCTTTTTGAAGTGTTTTCACTCTTTCCAACTCCTCTAAATTCAACTTCCATTTACTATCCGGATTTCTTCTGAGCACTCCCAAACCTGAGCAGGGAACATCTAATAGCAATCTGTCTGCAGTATCTTTTAGCCGTTTGATAACCTTTGAAGAATCTATTTCTCTAGTTTCAACAATACGAACATCTGCCCGTGAAGCTCGTTTTTTTAATTCTTCTAACTTTCTACCTTTAACATCCAATGCAATGATCCGTCCTTTATTTTTCATCAAAGAAGCTAAATGCAATGTTTTCCCTCCGGCACCTGCACATGCATCCACAACACGCATTCCACCTTTGACATCTAAAAATTCAGATACCATTTGTGATGAAGCATCTTGCACTTCAAATAACCCTTTATGAAATGCTTCGGTTCTAAAAACATTACGCTGGAATTTTAATTCAACAGCATCCGGTGACCATGGAATGAGTGTACTGTCAGTAATATTTTCTGCTTCCAGGATCGTTTGTAATTCCTTTGGATTTGTTTTTAATGAGTTTGCTCTTAGTACAGTTGTTGGGTGTTGGTTCAAAGCACGAATTACTTTATCCCAATTTTTGCCGAGTTCCTTTTCTCCGATTTCATCCAACCAATCAGGAACAGATTCTCTGATCTTTCTGATCTTATGAAATTTCTCAAGCTGAGAAACTACTTTCTTTTCACTCAAGCCTTTAAAATAATTACTCTCAGGTAAACCATATCCGTCAAAAACCAAATAGGTACCAAAAATGGCCCATAAGTTTCTATCCGATAATTTTGCATCCGCTTCCAATCCCGATGATACAATCAATAACCTCCAATTGCGAACCATGTCATATGTTACTTCAGAAACAAAGCCGCGCTCCTTAACATCCCAATATTTGTTTGCCTTCATCACTTTTTCAATCGCCTTATCGGCATATTCATTTTTTTCGAATATGTCTTTCAAAGCATTAAAAATGGCTTTGATATGAAATGAATGGTGCTTTAAATAAAATTCTTTTCCCATAGTGCAAATATACCATTAATCATGATTCTAATTTAGTTTAAGACAAAAAGGGAGAAAGGGGAATTGTTTAGGAAGCTATTTTGAGGATAGGTAAATTATTCTACAAATATCCGATCCTTGCCATCGAAGTTTGGCGATTGAACAGATAGAACTTTCATCGGAATTGCCGATACTACTTTTAAAGAATGAACCGTGTTCTTCGGAATAAAAATGATATCTCCTTTTTTTACCTTGAACGATCTATCACCAAGCACCATTTCACCTTCTCCATCCAATATGTACACATTTTCCGTATGTGTAGTATGTTTGTGCTTTTTGACTTCCTTTTTTATAAAGATCACAAAACTGCTGCTTAATGAATCGGAAGCAATTGTTCTGCTATAGATATTGTCATAATTAGAAGGCGCTTCTATTGTATCCAATGATTGATTTTGCGCAAGTGTAAAAAGCGGAAACAAAAACAATAAAAGAGTGTAGAATTTTTTCATTTGGTTTAAATTTGAAAATCTAAGGTAAATATATTCATCTTAAATAAAATGAATAACATGTCAGGATCCTAAATTTAATTTCCGGATCTTATTAAGTCCAAGGTAAACCCGGTGAAAGATTAATGCAATCTTTCGGACAAACAGTAACACATGTCTCACATAAAATGCATGATTTACTTTTTATACGTTCATTCGCCCTAACAGCTTTTCTGACGTCAATAAGCATCGGACAAGCCTTATTGCAAAGTCCACAACTATTGCAACTTTTATAATCTGTTGGTGTGATTTTAAAAATTGAATACTTTGCAAAAATACCTGAGATGCTTATAAAAGGACAAAAAGTTCGGCAATACGCCCGTGTTCCCCAATAGCGTGAAACAATAATTCCGATCGCCATGATAACCACATTTTCTCCAATGATCCAATAGCGTTTTGAACCTTCAAAAACAGCGGGGTTATAAATATAAGAAGCGACAGAACTGATCAAGATCAAAAGTCCGATATAACCAAAAGCGATCCATTCTTTTCTGACCTTCGGTTTTTTTACTTTTGGATTGAACTGGTCGGTGTATTCAAACATTGCACCATTCCAACATGCTCGCGAGCAAAATGCATTTCCCATGATAAATGGCAAGATCAATCGGGCAAAAATAAATTGTATTAAAGCACCGGTTACAACTCCCGCATACAGGTCAAAAAATATCTCGGAAAATTCGAAGTTCACATTTCCATAAAGTGAAAGTCCGATAAAAAGAAAGCTGCTGACAATAATGTGAATCGTTCTCCTAAAAACTTGTTTGTATTTTGGAAAATGGATCGTTAGCCACTCTCCTGTTGATGCACAAGAGCCCATACCGGCAAACATGAAAAAATATTTTGTCTGACCTCTATAGTAGGCAACGCATAAACCTACGCAGGTAAAAACACATAAAAGAGTTATTGGGAGAGCATATTTTTTAAGCATACGGAGTAATTTTTACTAAACAAATTTTATCTCAACACAAATAATCTGCTTAATAAAAAAGCGATAAAATTAAGGTTATTACAAATATACATGAAGGAATTGAAAAATATGACATTTTATAAAATATTTAATCATCCATATAAAGTGACCTAAAAAGCACATTTTAAACAGGCTATTAAATAAAAATGCAAGCGATCTGATAGACATCGGACCGCTTGCGTTTTTAAAAGTAAACAATAAAATAACACTCTTAAGTATAAGAATCCATTCATTCAATCTAATAATTTATGCGCTCAACAAATTACAATGTTTTATAGATCCTCATTTAAAAATTAATCACTTTAATGAAATGAATAAAAAACTATTTGCCAACCTTTACACGAATTCCCTCCGAATTACTTGAGAACTCGGGTGCATACATACATTGAATAGATGTAATTCCATTTGAGAAATCACCATTATGTGTTACAACTAATGGATATTCGAAAACGTAAGTTCCTTTCGGCAGCCTATCGAAAAAGAAGTTGGTAGCTGCATCACGAGTACTTTCATAATAGCCTAATCCATCCTGCCATTTGTAGGTTGAACTTACATTTGTCGGTTCAAACCCGGATGCCCGCATATCCTTCATCTGAACATATTCCATATCTCTGTCCACTCGCAATTCAATTCTTACTTTTATTTTATCACCTACTTTCAATATTGTTTTTTCAGAGATCGGTTCGATCACAGGACCTGCATCTGTGTTTTTTTGTAAGAACAATTGTTTTTTCAAAACCAATGGAGTTTTTGAAGGAGTGATCTTATCCAGCTGCTCAAAATATTGCCAATATACAGCACCCCAACTTACTCCGGCATCTTTTTTCACCACAGTAACTTCACCCATGTTAGGTTTAATTTCGCCACCACTCCACGATGTCTTGAAATATCCTGTCCCCGCCTCTTGTTTCATCTCCGGTAATTTTTTCGGGTCAATTTTTATGTCCCCCATTGTGATCTCCACATTACTTTCTGTCGACAACCAATCTGTTCCTCTTAACAATAATGCATAAACAGCTTCGGTTGTTGCTTTGGTAGTTTTCCAATCTTGTGTTTGTTTTGATTTCAATAACCAAACCTTCATATCATCAACCGATTTTTTATCATTATTGATCTCATCAAATGCTTCTATCAATAATGCTTGTGCTTCTATCGGAGCCTGATACCAATAATAACCACCATAATTTTCTTTCCAATACATTCCCATCTCTTCACTATTCAAGGAGTTCTCTTTGATGGATTTCAATATTTCTTTCGGAGTTATTTTATCATCATAACGATTCAATGCTAAAGCAATCATCCCTTGCATGTATCTGCCATTGTCCAACCAATATTTTTTAGCTTGTCCTTTATAATAATCGAATGCTGTCTGATTATTTTTATCGATCGCAATATCTCTAAAGTAACTCCGTGCATATAAATATTGGATCTGAGAATATCCGGTATGGTTTTCATTCAAATGTTCTTTATCATGTTTCAAGATCCATTCATAATCTTCACGGATACGGTTGTCCAAATATTTCACACCATCTTTTACCATGTTCCATACTTTAGCATCCTCACGAACATTTTTTACACCAAGATGATCCAAATGACCCATCCCCGTCACTATGTGTTGCGTGATATAACGATCATCGCGCATTCCTTCAAACCATGGGAAACCTCCATTTGGAGATTGTAATTTCTCCAGTTTTTTTAATGCTTGTGCCAATTCATTTCCCATTTTATTCAAATCGAATAAAAGTGCAACTCTCTTTTTGCGCTCCGTTTCATCTTTTGCATCCAACACCCAAGGCGTTTCTTCCAACATCAATGATTTTAATTCCTGATTTTTCTCCAAGTTAGAAAGCAGAGCTTTTGAATCAGGTGTATTTTTCCAGGAATCAAAAACTGCTTTTATTTTGGGTGAAGAATTGGCAATGTGGGAAGCGATACTATTCGCATAAAAACGTGAGAAGGTTTGCTCTGCACATTCGTATGGATATTCCATTAAATATGGAAGCGCTTGAACTGCATACCAGGCCGGATTAGAAGTAAATTCTAACGTTACTTTATGATTGCGCAATGTTGTTGACCCATTATTTTGATTAATGAGCTTTTCGAAGCGGAATGTTTTTGTTTGGTTGCCACGAATTGGCAATGGCATTGTTTCGGTCACCAACATTCTGTTTGTTAAAACCGGCAGGGCCATTTCTTCACCATCCGTAAAATTTCCTGCTTTCGCAACTACTTTATATGTAATTGCTCCAACACCTTCAGGAATTATAATGTTCCAGCTGATAGCAGAACTTTGTCCCTTTTTAGATGTGAAAGATCTTGTTCCATCATCATTACTATTTTTTGATTGAACCAAAATATCGATCGGTTTCATTGTGGTGGCATCATAAAAAAACACTTGAGCTGTGCCCGACAGATCACCATCCGACAGATTTGAAATTTTTGTACTGAATTCCATTTTATCGTTTTCACGGAAAAAACGAGGCGCATTCGGAATTACCATCAGATCCTTTTGTGTCACCAATTCTTTTTCGATGGTTCCGAATTTCAAATCTTTGGTGTGAGCGAATCCCATCATTTTCCATTTGGTGAGCGCTTCCGGAATTGTAAATTTTATGATCACATTTCCATCTTTATCAGTTTCCAATTGCGGATAGAAAAATGCTGTTTCCGCAAAATTACTACGCGCAGAAACTTTGGAGAGGTCTTCTCTGTTATCTGATTCTTTTCCGTCTCCACCCCAGGCATAAGTTTCCGAGTCTGCTATTGCAGTTGTAGCATCACCCAAAAATCTTACATTCATGTGGGAGGTTGAAACCGATTCTTTTTTTGCTCCTGCTTTGTCTTTACTTTTTTCTGCGGTTGCAACTTGTTCCAACGATTTTTCTTCATCCGCCATTACAACACCTGATGACGGTGCTGCCGCAGATTTCCCATACCCTCTTGTTCTTCTGTAATTATTACTATTCCCTTCTCCGTCCATATCATCGTAATAACCGTAATTTCCATTACTGTACCCAAACCAATTTAACTGATCATAATATTGGTATGCTCCTGTTGGATATTTATTCCAGCCCATTTCATACAATTGCGCATTCACTGTCCCAAAGCCACTATTTATATCCCAATATAAATTTGAATAATAACTAGTGTAAATATTGAAATACCAATTATTCGGTTTGAAAGCATCCAAGGAAGCATCGTACAATGTCGCCATCATTTCTGCTGCTAACTTATCTCCCTTTTTATCTTTGATCTTAATTTTCCATTCCTCCTGCTGCCCCGGTAATAATTTATCCCGGAAAGTTTCAAACTCAATATCCAAATCCTTATTCGTATAAGGAACAGTAATAACAGCACTTTCGGAATACACACGATTGTTTTTGATAAATACATAGTGGAATGAAAAATTACCGCGATACTTTTCTTCTATCGGTATCTCAATAAGTTTTTGTTCCTTATTAAGAGTGATCAATTCCTTTTTAATGATCTCTCCTTTGTGCTCTATTTCATACAACACTTTTACATTTTCTTCCTTTGATCCGACAATAAATTTTGCTTTTTCACCTGGCTCAAGTGGATTTGCAGTGATCAAATTGAACCAATTTATTTCGTTGCTTGGCACTTCGGAGCCAGCGATAGAATGTACCGTAAAATATTTTATATCCTTTACATCTTCACCGTAGGAATCTTTACTGTGCGCTTCCATCACATATACGCCCTCTTTCCAATTTTTCAAATTATCGATCCTTACCGAATCAGTGATGTTTGCCCCATTATGTAATTTAGAGACATCTATTCTATTACTAAATGATTTCTCGAAAACCCTTTCTCCTCTTTTCCATTTATACATATTGTTCTCATCCTTATAAAGATCTTTTGGGAAATCCTTTTCAAATTCTTCTTTCGTCAATATGTATTTATCGGGTTGGGCCCAGGAACGTGAACGGTATGTTTTCACCGGCTCCATCAATTTATAAATCTCGACCTTTCCACTCGCCCATTGAAACTGCCTACTCATATTAGTTGTATAGATCGCAAAAGCATCTTTGTTTCCCTTTTCAAGTAAGCTTGGAATATTTACATTTAAGTTAAGTGCGGTATAAGCTGCACTTACATATGTTTGTGAACTGTGCGTTTCTCCATTGATATCTGTAACATCCGCAAAGATGGTGTATGAATATGTCGGCTCATATGACCTTGGAATACTCAGATCAGGAATAGCTTTGAAGTCGACAAAAAAAGCACCTGTATCATTTGATGTTGTTACACCATTGGTGATCTCCATCTGCGCAGATTGAGGAGAATATCCTCTCCACCAATACCACCAATAAGGGAAAGAAGCATTCCTTACCACTCGATATTTTACTTCTGCACCATCAATATTTGCTCCGGAATATGCCTTCGCTATTCCATTCACTTCTATATTTTCATTCAAGCGATAGCTTCCGACAACAGGATTAAATTTTACTTCAAATTTCGGACGCTTGTATTCTTCCACAGAAAAATAAATATTTCCGCTACCATTACTCAAACTCATTTGTCCGTTAAGCACTCCAGTAGGAGTAGTAAATGTTCCAGAAAAAGTGCCATATTCATTGGTTGTCAAATTCAGGTCCGCCACTTTTTGAGAGTTGACATCATAAAACGTAACGGTCGTTTGAGTATTCGGTAGCAGATCATTTGTCTCTCCATTGGTATTGATCATGATACCTTTGAAATACACTGTTTGTCCGGGACGATAAATTGCTCTATCCATAAAAAAAAATGTTTTCGGATATTTATTCTTATCCTGCTCATAGCTTCTGTATTGATATATACCGTTATCAGTTTGTAAATGATCGGTCTCATTTTTACTGTCTACTAAAGGAGTGGGAGCCTTATAAGAAAAGTCTACCGTAAAGTTTCTATATTCTGTTGTTGCAGGAACATTGAAATATCCTAATTCATCGGATGTGTATTTTTCTGATTTTACATATTCGTATTTTCTTACGGTATAATTATATTTTTCATAATATAATTGAGCAGAAACGCCTTTTAAAGGCGAACCTGTTTCACGATTTTGAACATAAAAATCGTAGCTCCCATTTGTCATTCTGCGATTGACATAACTAATATTCGACATCCATGTTGCGGCATAAGCCACACCATTATTTTTATATTCAAATGTTTTATCTGATCCAATCAGAATCACATAATGGCCAAGCGGTAATTCGGGTATTTTTATTTCTGTTGCGTGTGATTGATAATCTCCATCATCGGGTAATTCAACAGAGAATTCTTTTAAGGACGTTAATTTTAAATATTGTTTGATGAGCTGTTCACCATAATAACGTTCAATGGATTTATTGTATTTATCAATGTCGATCTGAGAAATTCTTACATATACTGTTTTCAAATTTTTAAAAGTGACCAGAGCACGGAAAGGAGCATTTGGAGTATTCACTTTCTCGGTGATGAAGTCAACAGAGTGTTCCACTATTCTTGCTTTTAATGCTTCACAATTTTTTGCGCCATCACTGGCAGGATATTTTTTTATTACAGCATCACATAATTCCAATGCCTGTTTTTTCATTCCTTTATTTTCTTCTGATTGCAAAGGATTATAAGTACTTCCTTTTGAAAAATACACTTCAGCGATTTCATAATTCACATCTGCAGAAGCAGAGTTAGAAGAAAATTTATTTTCTAAGTTTTGTAAGGCGAGTAAATATAAACTGTCTTTAATTCCGGAAGTGGAGTTCCTTTTTACGAATTTCAATCGTTTCAAATCAATGTCAATCAGTGCATTTGGATCAGTATCATTAGAATGAAATGCGGTAAGGTCCTGCAATATTTTTATTGCATAAAATTTTGACGAAAGAGAATCTTTTGATTCAATACCTACTTTCGTAAAATCGCTATAATTCCAAAAATAGCTTTCCGAATTTATTTCGAATTTATAGGTTGGGCGAGTAATATCCGGCTCTTCATTCATGTAAAAATCAACAGCCCGGTGCGCAAGGAAATCATAAAGAGTTGGTCGAAATTTCCTCGAGTTTGTTTGCTTTATAATAATATCATCATATATATTTAAGGGAGTACGTTTAAGGCTATCTACACTTTCAAGTGATGACTGGTAATTCTCAATTACTTTCGTAAAAATAGTTTTCAAATCCCATGTTGTTATATCTTTATTATCGAAATTCACTGTTTCCGTGCGATTGTAAAAACGGTAACGATTCTGCTGATAATATTGCCAATAACTTTCTGCGATCATAGATTGTAAAATTGGCTTAACAGGATATTTCGCATCTCTGGCCTCTTCGTTTAATTTATTGAGCGCCTTAATAAGAGAATACTCTTCCATGTATTGCTCAAACTTCATCCGGTGAATGATCGCTTTAACAAATTGAGGGGCATTATTTTCGGATTTCGCCTTATCATAGATTCCGTTCACAACTTCTAAAGCGGATTTCGTTAATCCTTTTGCCGCCAAGGAATCTACCTTTTTCCACTCCTTTGTATACGTACTACCTTTGGGGAAAATCAATACGGTTGCATTATTGTTTGTTTGGTATGCCGTCAGTGTTACAGCACCTGCAATGCTTGCTATGGTAGCAATCGCTATAAAAATCGTTTTCCTAAATTTCATATCGGATAAGTTAATTTTAATGGTTTTACCATTAGATGCAAGATAATTCAATATTCCATAATGAAAAATGATTTTTTTCTATTTAGTGGAGAACCCTTAGGTATATTTAAAATCAAAATCAAATTTCCATTTCGACCGAAACACAGGAAATTGAATTCAAGCTGAATAAAGTTAAAATTTAAATCTAGCAATATTTACTTCATTATGAAGTGGGCTGGAGTTTTCGAGAAAACCGAAAAATTGATCTGCGAAGAAAGGAGCTAACATAACCCCTTTTGTTCCTAAGCCATTGAATATGGCAATCTGGGGATATTTCGGATGCAATCCGATGAGTGGTCTGCGATCATTTACAGTCGGACGAATTCCAGCCTGTTGATCTATTATTTCAAATGGTATTTTCAAAACTTTTTGAAGTTTTTCAACCAATTCTGAACGCCCTTTTTCTGTTGGTATTTCAGTAAGATTCTCCCACTCATAAGTGGCACCTACTTTATATGTATTATCTCCTAAAGGAAGAATAAAAACTGCTTTATTAATGACAATATCCATTGGTATTAAATATTCCTTCTGCAGTTTTATTGTAATCGTTTCCCCTTTTGTCAACTTAAATGGTAGCCATTTGAAAAACGGATTTTCTGTTGCTTTGTAGCCTTCACAAAAAATAATTTTCCCTGCAACAAATTCTTTGTACGAAACGGAATTTTCCAACAGCTGAACTTGAGCAAAATCAAATTTCTCTTCAACAAAAAGATTCTTTTTTCTTAGATATTCATTAAAAGAATTTAAAAACGAAATGGTGTCTAAATTTCCTGTATGCAACACTTCAGATATCCCCAACGGATTATACACAATGCCATTCATGTCTTCTGTATAAATATCTTTACTTAAATATTTTCCAACAGGCTCTTCTGTTTTCTTAGTCCACAAGGTTCTTTCCTGCTCTTCCGAAAAGGGCTTCAAGATTTGCTTCGAAAAGTAAAATTTTGTCCCTAATAAAATTTCCATTTCTGGATAAAAAGTGTTCATAAAAGGAAGTAATTCATCGGCCAGCCAACTCTTCACTAATCGTTTAAAAACAATCGGATTAAAAAGTCCGGCAGCAACTTTGGAGGCGGTTGAACCTTTGGCATCATCTACTATAACTACAGACTTACCACCCTTCATAAGCGTTAGTGCCAAAATGCTTCCTGCCAGCCCTTGCCCAACAATTAAATAATCGACTTTTTTATTCATAGCTTTAAAATAGAGCTTTAAAATTAGTATTAAATAGTTGATTAAATATTTTTAACTTGCAGAGGAATAAAAAAAACGATTTTCCCTAAAAAAAGGGGCTAGAAAAATGATCAGAGAAAAATTAACCATTGGACGCAGAGAAGTCGTTGACTTTCCCGAATTAGGATTATTTGGAATCACGGCTAAAATCGATACAGGTGCATATACTACTGCTCTGCATTGTCATGATATCCGTGAAGAAAACGGCATTTTATATTTTAAATTATTAGACCCTTCTCATCCTGAGTATACCGAAAAGGAGCATCATTTTACGGCTTATTTTCAAAAAGAAATAAAGAACTCGTTTGGTGAAATTGAAAAGCGTTACATAATAAAAACGACTGTGCGAATAGGAAATAAACGAATTAAATCTGTAATTTCGTTAACAGACAGAGGCACGATGCGCTATCCTGTATTAATAGGAAGGAAGTTGTTAAAGAATAAATTTGTTGTTGATGTTGGTTTGTTGTTTAACCTTACTTCTCAATAAAAGTAGATTAGGAGAGTGGAATTGGAACGACGATTCTTATAATTAAAAGGGATCCTTAAAATACTTGGCAAAAATAATTAAAGAATAATAAATAGTTAATAAATGAAAATAGCAATTTTATCTCGCGGCCCAAAACTATATTCAACAAGAAGGTTGGTTGAAGCTGCTGAGCAACACGGACATGAAGTGATTGTACTTGACCATTTAAAATGTGTATTGGTTATCGAAAAAGGAAATCCACATATTTATTATGGAGGAAAGGAAGTAAAAGGGATAGATGCAATTATACCACGTATTGGCACTTCAGTGACTTTTTATGGTGCAGCGGTTGTTCGTCAGTTTGAGCAAATGAAAGTTTTTTCCTCAGTAGAATCGCAAGCACTGGTGCGTTCACGTGACAAATTACGCAGCTTACAGTTATTAGCGAAGGCGGGAATAGGAATGCCAAAAACAGCATTCGCGTCCTTACCAAAAAACATCGATAACGTTCTTGAACAAGTAGGCGGAGCACCTGTCGTAATTAAATTACTTGAAGGAACTCAAGGTATAGGCGTGATCCTGGCCGAAACACATAAGTCGGCAAAATCGGTTATCGAATCATTTCTTGCATTAAAGGCAAACATATTGGTACAGGAATTTATTAAAGAAGCTGGTGGAGCTGATATCAGAGCGTTTATTGTGGATGGAAAAATCGTTGGTGCAATGAAAAGGCAAGGTGCTCCGGGAGAATTCAGAAGTAATTTACACCGCGGGGGAGTTGCCAATGTAATTGAACTGACAAAAGAAGAAAGAGAAACGGCAATCAAGGCAGCAAAAAAACTGGGCCTATCAATAGCAGGAGTAGATATGTTACAATCTTCACGCGGACCATTAGTTATGGAAGTAAATTCATCCCCAGGATTGGAAGGAATTGAAGGAGCAACCGGAGTTGATATTGCAGGGAAGATCATTGAATTTATTGAGAGAAATGAATTTAATCATGAACCGTAATAATTACGTTTTTTTCAATTAAGATTTTTACATGACCTACACAAACAAGAACATACGTATAAATGGTGTTGATATTAAACCGGGGAACAATGCCCAGGTAAGTTTAAACTGGTACCAACTGCCAACCAAAACGGTAATTGAAATTCCTGTTTATATTTTTCGATCAAAAAATCCCGGACCAACATTATTGATCCTTGCGGGTATGCATGGTGATGAAATAAACGGTATCGAAATTGTCCGCAGACTAATTACCCGTGATGATGTAAAAAAACCATTGTGCGGAAGCATTATTGCAATCCCCGTTATCAATATTATTTCATTTTTGTCAGGTTCACGTGATCTTCCAGATGGAAGAGATTTGAATCGCTGTTTCCCAGGAACGAAGAATGGTTCATTGGGCGGAAGAATAGCATTCGATCTGATGAATGAGATCATTTCACAAATTGATTTTGGGATCGACTTTCATACTGGTGGAGCAAAGATCAATAATTACCCGCAGTTGCGTTGTGTGTTCAATAACAAAACAAATTTAGATCTGGGAAAAAAATTCTCTCCTGCTTTAATAATTAATGCCCCTTTCCGCGACAACACTTTACGGAAGGAAGCAGCAAAAAAAGGAAAATCGATCTTGGTTTTTGAAGGAGGTGAATCTTCCCGCTTCGATTATTTATCCATCAACGAAGGAATGAACGGATGCATCCGCTTGATGAAACATTTAAAAATGCTCAAAACGGATATTCCGAATAATCCAACAGTGATCATAAATAAAACTACATGGGTAAGAGCAAAATCTTCGGGCTTATTTCATACTTCAAAAACAAATGGTTCTCATATCCAAAAAGGAGATCTCATTGGAAAGATATGTGATCCTTACGGCGAGCATGACGAAAAATTAATTTCTCCGACAGATGGCTACATCATAGGGATCAATAATCAACCGGTAGTTAACCAGGGCGATGCATTGATGCATATCGGAATTGATGATTAGATATAAAAGATTTTTTTCAAAAAAAGCCGTGTCCTATAGTTAGTACACGGCTTTATAATTTTATTATTTACGTACAGCTATTTTATCACTCCCAACTCTTTCCCTACTTTTTCAAAAGCGGCAAGCGCTTTATCAATATGTTCTTTTTCGTGAGCAGCAGATAATTGAACGCGAATACGTGCTTGTCCTTTTGCCACAACAGGATAAAAGAAACCGGTAACATAAATACCTTCGTCCAAAAGTTTGGCAGCAAACTGTTGCGCTAATTTTGCATCGTATAACATAACAGGAACAATTGCAGAATCTCCGTCTTTGATCTCTAATCCGACTTTTTTAATTCCCTGCTTAAAGTATTTTACATTTGATTCTAATTTATCTCTCAATGTTGTTGTTTCACTTAACATATCCAACACTGCGATGGAAGCACCAACAATATGTGGAGCTAATGAATTGCTGAATAAATATGGACGAGAACGCTGACGCAACATTTCAATCACTTCTTTTTTAGCAGAGGTAAACCCTCCCATTGCTCCACCTAATGCTTTCCCCAAAGTTCCTGTAACGATATCGACACGGTGCATTACATTTTTCAATTCAATGGTACCTCTTCCGGTTTTGCCGATAAAACCACTTGCGTGACTTTCATCAACCATCACCATCGCATTATATTTTTCAGCCAGATCACAAATTTTATCTAAAGGAGCCACAAATCCATCCATTGAAAAAACACCGTCTGTCACAACAATTCGAAAACGTTGTTTTTGGGACGCTTTTAATTGTTCTTCCAAATCTGCCATATCACAATTCTTATAACGATAACGTTGTGCTTTGCATAAACGAACACCGTCAATAATTGAAGCATGATTCAACTCATCAGAAATGATGGCATCTTCTTCACCAAACAGGGGTTCGAAAACACCGCCATTTGCATCAAAACAAGCAGCATATAAAATAGTATCTTCTTGTCCCACAAACTTTGAAAGTTTTTGTTCCAGTTCTTTATGAATATCCTGTGTCCCGCAAATGAAACGAACACTGCTCATTCCGTAACCATGACGGTCTAATGTTTTATGTGCTGCCTCGATCACTTTCGGGTGCGATGAAAGTCCGAGATAATTGTTTGCACAAAAAATTATGACCTCTTTGCCATTCACCTTTACAACGGCTCCTTGTGCTGATGTGATAATCCGTTCACGCTTGAATAAACCTGAATCTTCAATGCTTTTTAATTCTGTTTGAAGATGATCTTTGAAATTTCCATACATATTTTTGAAATTGAATGTTGATTAACGATTGTTGAATACTCTTAAACAAAAGTATAGAAAATTTAGCTTAATTTGTAATCAAATAAAAATGAATTTTTGAAAGGAAAATAGAGCTATACAACTCAAATGAACTTGGAAAATCAATTTAAAATATTACCTTTCAACTGTAAATAATAAAATTTAAAGGTCTGATGAAATTTTACTATTTCACTCATTGTTCCTTTTTTATAACATAACACTCATTTCATAAAAAACACCATGGAAAACGAATTGACACTAGAACAAATCCAGGATTTTAAAGGTAAATATCCAAAACAATTGTGGTATTTGTTTTTAGTAGAAATGTGGGAGCGTTTCTGCTTTTATGGAATGCGGGGGGTTCTGACTATTTTCATGGCAGATAAAATGTTGGGATTATCCTTATCTGACAAAGACGCAAATTTAAAATATGGCGCGATTCAAGCATTTGTTTATGCTTTTACTTTCATCGGTGGAATTTTTGCAGATAAAATTTTAGGATTTAAAAAGTCGCTTTTATTTGGTGCATTGGTAATGATCGCAGGAAATATTATCATAGCTGTTTCTCCTCAACAATTTTTTTATTTAGGAATCACTCTTTCAATAATAGGCACCGGTTTTTTTAAGCCAAACATTTCCTCAATGGTCGGTGATCTTTATAAAGAAGGCGACCCTAGAAGAGATGCAGGATTCGGATTGTTTTATTCAGGTATCAATATTGGTGCATTGCTTGGTGGTGCAGTTTGCGTTTACCTTGGAACAAGCAAAGATTATGGCTGGAGCTATGCGTTTCTTTCAGCAGCAATCGTAATGATCATAGGCTTGGTAACATTTTTATTTACAAAAAAATCATTAGGCCCAATAGGGAATTCACCCTTATTAAATTTGAGTTCTTCAAAAAGGACTGCTAGAGAAATAGCCGTTTATGTTGGTTCATTGATCAGCATTCCGCTGATCTTTATAATGATAAAAAATACGGACTACACCGACTATTTTATGTATACGATCGGACCCTTGGCAATTCTATATTTTCTTTATGAAACGATGAAGGAAAAAGAAATTGCCGCAAAAAAGAAATTGATTGCAGCTTTCGTTTTCATCCTGTTTTCAATCGCATTTTGGGCATTCTTTGAACAAAGCGGTGGCTCTCTAGCACTTTTTGCTCAAGATAATTTGCACCACAGTTTATTGACCTTCAAGATGAATCCGAATATTATTAACAATACATCGAATTCATTATTCGTTATTATCTTCAGTCCTTTGCTGGGATTAGTATGGCTTGCAATGATCAAAAGAAAAATTGAACCAAATACAGTAATAAAATTCGGAATAGGATTTTTATTTCTTGCAGCTGCATTTTATATTTTTTATTACACAAGGTTTTTTGCTGGCGCTGATGGCAAAACATCTTTGAATATTTTCACAATAGCATATTTAGTAATAACATTCGGAGAACTTTGCTTATCGCCAATAGGATTGTCTATCATGACAAAACTATCTCCTAAAAGATTGGCAGGAATGATGATGGGAATGTGGTTTTTAGCAAGTGCCTATGGACAATATGCTGGGGGTTTATTAGGTGCAGGCATGTCGAGTCCGAATGAAAATGCTTCACTAATGGAAAAATTACAATCGTATACAGACGGTTATAAACAACTTGCCATATATGCACTTATCGCAGGTTTGATCATGATTGTTATTTCTCCACTTATTCGCAAACTGATGCAGGAGGTAAAATAATTTTGCCAACAGCCGTAAACATAAATGAGTTTTTAAAACTATCGGAAACACATCCAATAGTTGATGTACGCACTCCTGCCGAGTTCGCTCAAGGTCATATTATTGGCGCCCACAATCTTCCTCTTTTCACGAATGAAGAACGAATTCTCATTGGTACACTTTATAAAAAAGAAGGTAAACAACCTGCTATTTTAAAAGGACTTGAAGTGGTCGGACCAAAACTTCATGAATATGTAAAAGATGCGATCAAATTAAATAAGACCGGTACATTTATAGTTCACTGCTGGAGAGGTGGTATGCGAAGCTCAAGCATGGCTTGGTTCTTGGAAACATACGGCTTTAAATGTATTACATTAAAAGGTGGATATAAAAGTTACCGTAAGCATGTCCTTGAAAGTTTTTTACAACCGAAAAATATTTTAATACTTGGAGGAAAAACAGGCACAGGAAAAACAATTGTTTTGCACGAGCTTCTTAAACAAAACGAACAAATCATCGACCTAGAAAAAATCGCTCACCACAAAGGCTCTTCATTTGGCTCGTTAGGAGAGGAAGAGCAATTGTCGCAAGAACATTTTGAAAATGAACTTTCTTTTCATCTTTTCAAAATAGATCCTGAAAAAAACTGCTGGATAGAAAATGAAAGCCGAATGATTGGTAAGAACATTCTACCGATCGGATTGTGGGAACAAATGCAAAAAGCCATTGTCGTTTCAATAAATCTTCCGATAGAAGAAAGGGTAAATTATTTAGCAAAGGAATATGGTAAATTTGACAAAGAGTTGTTGATCGCAGCAACCGAAAGAATTGGAAAGCGTTTGGGTGGCCAACATGTCAAACGTGCCATTACCGCACTTGAAGAAGGAGACCATAAAACTGCTTTTGAAATTTGTCTGGTGTATTATGATAAAACATATAATTATGGCGAAGAACAAAGAGCAAAGGATAAAATTGTTCAGCTTGAATTTGAAAAAATGGAAGTAGAGACAATAGCAAAAGAAATTATAAAAGCAGCACATAAATAATAATTAGAAAAATATATTACAAAAGGACTTATGACAAGTGAACCAATTAAATTAACAAAATATTCTCACGGAGGAGGATGCGGTTGTAAAATTGCTCCACAAATGCTTGATGAAATTTTACGATCAAATTTTGTTGCTCCAAAAAACGATAAATTAATAGTTGGAAATAATACCAAAGACGATGCTGCGGTTTTTGATATTGGAAATGGACAAGGTATAATCAGCACAACAGATTTTTTTATGCCGATCGTAGATGATGCATTTCAATTCGGAAAAATAGCTTCTGCTAATGCTATCAGTGATGTGTACGCGATGGGTGGAAAACCATTGATGGCAATTGCGATCCTCGGTTGGCCTATAAATTTATTGTCGGCCGAAACGGCACAGCAAGTAATTGAAGGAGCACGTTCCATTTGTGCTGAAGCAGGAATCCCGCTTGCAGGCGGTCACAGCATCGATAGTCCAGAACCGATCTTCGGACTCGCAGTTACCGGCATCATTGATCTTAAAAATTTGAAACAAAACAATACGGCTAAGGAAGGTGACTTATTATATCTCACAAAAAAAATTGGTGTTGGTATTCTTTCAACTGCAGGAAAAAAAGGTATTTTGAAAGAAGAGCACAAAGATCTTGCAACGAAACAAATGATGCAATTAAATAAGTTGGGCGAAAAAGCTGGGCAACTTAACGGGGTCAATGCAATGACCGATGTTACCGGGTTTGCATTGTTGGGACATTTAATTGAAATGGCGGAAGGAAGTAATTTAACTGCAGAGATCAACTATGCAAATGTGCCACTTTTTGATGGATTGGAGTTTTATACTTCGCAAAAATGCATGCCGGGAAATACACAAAAAAATTGGAAAAGTTTTGAAACTAAAGTTGGCGGCATGACTGAGGAATTGACATATACACTTTGTGATCCGCAGACAAACGGCGGTTTACTAATTGCAATTGATCCAAGTTCAAAAAATGATTTTGAAAACTTATTGATTTCCGAAGGCTTAGGTGATTTTGCTATGCCGATCGGTATAATGAAAAAGAAAGAAGAAAAAGTTGTTGTAATAATATAGATTCTGGGTCTCTATGAAATCTAATACTTCATTGGTATTAACTTTGCTTGAAACCGTTTGATCATAAAATGTATGGACATATTTCTCGACTCCTCTGAGCGAAACGTCTCTATAATTTCCTGATCTGAAAATTACTGTTTCACCATACTTCAATTTAGACGTACTGATTTTGTCAAGGTTTAATAAGCGCATTCTTTATTGTTTTTCGTCAAAAAAAGACAGTAAACAATTGAATATCTATAACTTACAATACGCTTTGTTTTATTTTTTCTATAACTTCTTTGATTTCTTCCTCCGTAGTATGTTTTCCAAGACTGAAGCGGATGGAAGAATATGAATCCTCATCACTTAATCCCATGGCAATTAAAACATGCGAAGGTTCGGCTAATTCAGAGGTACAAGCAGAGCCCATTGCAACCGCAATATTTGGGATCTTCTTAATGATCGTTTCGGAGCGAATTCCCTGAAAACAAATATTAGTGGTATTAAACAAACGATGTTTGGTGCTACCGTTAACAAACACATTTGGAAGCCCGCAAACAAATTGCTCTAAACGTGTTCTTAATTTTGAAATGCGAGCAGCATCGTCCCACATTTCCAGCTTAGCAATTTCACAAGCCTTTCCTAAACCAACGATTCCGGTAACATTCAATGTTCCCGAACGTAATCCTCGCTCATGTCCGCCACCATGCGTTTGTGGAAACAAACTTACGCGGGGATCTTTTCTGCGAATGTACAAAGCGCCAACTCCTTTTGGTCCGTAAAACTTGTGTGCGCTCAAACACATCAGATCAATATGTTCGTCCTGCACATCTATATTTATTTTTCCAACAACTTGTGTGGCATCGCAAAATAAAATACTATTATTAGCATGCACCAGATCTGCAATCTTCTTTATAGGCTGTATTACTCCGGTTTCATTATTTGAATACATTACTGAAACAAGAATAGTTTCTTTCCGCATTGCATTTTTTAATTCCTGCAGATCGATGAGTCCTTCCCTATTAACATCCAAATAAGTTATTTCTGCACCTTTCTTTTCAAGGTATGCGCAGGTATCTAAAACCGCTTTGTGCTCGGTTTTTACAGTAATGATATGTTTTCCTTTTGTCTGATAATTTTCCCATACTCCTTTTAAAGCCAGATTAATTGCTTCTGTGGCGCCCGAAGTAAATATCAGTTCCTGCTCCAAACAATTTATCAGTTCCGAAACTTGCCTACGCGCAGTTTTAACAGCATCATCAGCTATCCAACCAAATGAATGCGTCCGACTGGATGCGTTTCCGAATTTTTCAGTAAAATAGGGCACCATCGTTTCTAACACCCTTTTATCAACGGGTGTTGTAGCATTATAGTCCAAATAAACCGGAATTTTCACGAAACAAAAGTAAGGAATAGAATCGATTTTAAAACAATTGCGTTTTGGCTTTAAGCGACATTATTTTCAGGCAAAAGACTCGCTATTTAGAATTATTCTTAACTTTGCATTCATCAATAAATGATCGAATCAAAAAATATAACTGAGGTGCAACTAGATATTGAAAAAATACGGGCGGATTTCCCCATACTTTCCCGCAAAGTAAATGGAAAACCTCTTATTTATTTCGACAATGGGGCAACTGCTCAAAAACCGAAATCGGTGATTGATGCGATTGGAAATTATTATTCCAATCAGAATGCAAACATTCATCGTGGCGTTCATACTTTGAGTCAGGAAATTACTGTTGCTTATGAAAATGCCCGCAGCACTATTCAAAAACATCTGAATGCGGAACATGCCCACGAAATTATTTTCACAAAAGGAACAACGGATTCAATTAATTTGGTTGCGAGTTCATTCGGGAAAAAATTTATTTTTCAAGGTGACGAAATACTTGTTTCAGCAATGGAGCATCATTCCAATATTTTGCCATGGCAGCAAGTTTGCGAAGAGAGAGGCGCTATCCTGAAAGTAATTCCAATCAATAAGGAAGGAGAGTTGATCATTTCAGAATACAAAAGATTATTGACTGATAAAACAAAAATTGTTGCACTCACACATATCTCCAATACACTTGGAACAATAAATCCAATTGAAGAACTTATTGCTTTAGCACATGTAAAAAACATTCCTGTTTTGGTTGATGGAGCTCAAGCTGTTCCACACACCAATGTAAATGTTCAATTGATAAGTGCTGATTTTTATGTTTTCAGTGGTCATAAATTATTCGGCCCAACCGGGGTTGGAGTTTTATATGGAAAAGAAAAATGGTTAACTGAAATTCCGCCTTATCAAGTTGGTGGAGGCACAATAAAAACGGTTACGTTTGAAAAAACAGAATACGCCGATCTTCCTTTAAAATTTGAAGCAGGCACGCCACATATTGAAGGAGGAATAGGTCTTGCTGCAGCAATCGATTATGTGAACAAAATTGGATTGAACAATATTGCTGCCTACGAAAATGAATTGTTGGTATATGCAACGGAGGCTCTTGGAAAAATTAATGGAGTAAAAATAATTGGAACAGCAAAAGAAAAAGCAAGTGTTATTTCTTTTATTGTAGATGGATTACACCCTTTTGACATTGGAACCATCTTAGACCAACTGGGAATTGCTGTCCGCACCGGTCATCACTGCACACAACCCCTAATGCAATTTTACGGAATACAAGGAACAGTGCGTGCTTCATTTGCATTTTATAATACAAAAGAAGAAATCGATCTTTTTATTAATGGGCTAGAGCGTGCAATAAAAATGTTGAATTAAGATGACAATCGAGGAAATAGAAAATGAGATCGTTGAAGAATTTGAAATGTTTGACGATTGGATGCAAAAATATGAATACCTTATTGATCTGGGGAAGTCGCTTCCAATCATTGATGAACAATACAAAACAGATAACACACTCATCAAAGGTTGCCAAAGCAGAGTATGGATGCATTCGGAATTAAAAGCCGGTAACGTTATTTATACGGCTGATAGCGATGCAATAATTACAAAAGGAATGGTTGCTTTAATGATAAGAGTTTTATCAAATCACACGCCGGATGAAATAATGAATGCAAAATTAAATTTTGTAGAAAAAATTGGATTAACACAACATCTGTCACCAACTCGGAGCAATGGATTGCTGAGCATGATCAAACAAATGAAATTAGACGCTTTAGCTTATAAACAAATCAGCTAGATCAATTAAATTAAGAACACACTTAGAATAAAATTTTAAGGTTTTCAAGAACTTTAAATTTTTAAACTGTTAAACTTTAAACTGTTTTAAATGTCAGCATTAATATATTCAAAAAATGACGAGTTAGCATTACGGGTTATAGAAACCATTAAAACATGCTATGATCCGGAAATCCCTGTTGATATTTGGGAATTGGGATTGATATACGAGATCAGAATAGATGATGAAAACAATCTTATTGTAAGAATGACGCTTACATCTCCAACATGCCCTGTTGCAGAAACATTGCCTCCGGAGGTAGAAGAAAAATTGCGTCAAACAGAAGGAATAAAATCTGCAAAAGTTACTCTTACTTTTGAGCCCCCATGGATAAAAGAAATGATGAGCGAAGTTGCTCAACTGGAATTGGGATTTATGTAATTCAACTATTTTAATTTTTTATTTTGGAAGAGATCACAAATAAAGTTTCAGAAAGTGGGATCGTTACCATTGACTTAGAAACATTTTATCCAAAAGGAGAACGATTATTATTTGACATCAAAGATCTTCTTTTTCAAGGATTGATCTTACGCGAAAAAGATTTCAGGGAGTTTATAAAAAACGAAGACTGGAATAAATACAAAGATAAATATGTTGCCGTCTTTTGTTCCGCAGATGCCATCGTGCCAACCTGGGCATACATGCTATTGGCGGTACATTTAGAGCCTGTTGCTAAAAAAGTTGTTTTTGGAAATTTAGAAACATTAGAAACAATTCTTTATTCCGACCTATTAAATCACTTGCCTTTAGAGGGCTATAAAGATGCACGAATTGTAATAAAAGGCTGTGGAAAATTACCTGTTCCAAATGCCGCTTATGTTCTTATAACAGCATTGCTCCGTCCTGTCGCAAAAAGCATTATGTATGGCGAACCCTGTTCTACTGTTCCACTATATAAAAAAGCGAAAGAATAAAATTTTCAAATTATTGCTTGTATAAAATTATTCTTCTGCTTCTTTATCCAAATGTTGCTGAACCACTTCAATTGCATTTGTGATCACATCACTTAATGCAGTTATAAAAGAGCCATCTCTGGCAATATTAATAGCATGTTTAATAGCATCTGTTTCTTTCGGGATAATTTCGTAAGTAACAGTTTTGCTTTCAGAAGTTATTCCTTCGATGATCAGATTGATTATTTCTTCTTCCGTTCTTCCACGCAAATGTTTCTCTTGTCGGATAATAATATGATCAAACATTCGGGCAGCGATCACAGCACAATCTTTGATATCGCTATCGCGTCTGTCACCCACACCGGCAATAATTCCAACCTTATGTGGCGATTGAACGCTCTGTAAAAACTCTTCTACTCCTAAATATCCTGAAGGATTGTGAGCAAAATCAATCATCACTTTAAATTTCTTGAAATCGAAAATGTTCATTCTTCCTGGTGTTTGCGCTGCACTCGGAATAAAGGTCTCCAAAGAAAGTTGAATATCTTCAGTTTTAAAACCCCATAAATAACTCGCCAAGGTAGCCGCAAGAACATTTGCGATCATAAATTTGGCCTTGCCATTTAAAGTAAGCGGAACATGTGTCGCCTTATCTACACGCATTTTCCAGTCACCTTTTTTGATCGTTATGTATCCGTTTTCGTAAATAGCAGCTATTCCACCTTTTCTGCAATGGTTCACAATAACATCGCAATGTTCGTTCATGCTAAAATAGGCCACTTTACAATCCAGATTTTTTGCAATTTCAACACAATTAATATCATCAGCATTTAAAACTGCCCAACCATCTTTTTTTACACTATTGACAACGACAGCCTTAACACGCGACAGATCTTTCAGATCATGGATATCACTTATTCCTAAATGGTCTTCCTGAATATTTGTGATAATACCAATATCGCATCTACTAAATCCTAAACCGGAGCGGAGAATTCCACCACGGGCAGTTTCCAAAACAGCAAATTCTACTGTCGGATCTTTCAAAATAAATTCGGTACTCACCGGTCCTGTAGTATCCCCTTTTTCAAGCATGTGATTCTGAACATAAATTCCATCAGAGGTGGTGAACCCTACTTTGAATCCATTGTTTTTAACAATATGGGCGATCAAACGGGTGGTTGTTGTTTTTCCATTTGTTCCGGTAACAGCAATGATAGGAATACGCGAAGGTTTTCCTAACGGATATAACATATCGATCACAGGAGATGCTACATTTCGAGGCAATCCTTCAGATGGAGCTAAGTGCATTCTAAAACCGGGAGCTGCATTCACTTCTAAAATAACACCACCATTTTCTTTCAACGATTGTGTCAAATTTTTCGCCATGATATCAATTCCACATACATCCAATCCAATCACGCGGGAAATTCGTTCCGCTAAAAATATATTTTCAGGATGCATCATATCGGTAACATCGATCGATGTTCCACCGGTACTAAGATTTGCAGTAGATTTTAAATAAACGATCTCCTTTGCAGGAGGAATTGATTCGAGCGTGTAATTTTTCTTTTCCAACAGATCCATCGTATCCCTGTCAACAGTAATTTCTGTCAGTACATTTTCATGACCATACCCTCTTCGAGGATCTTTATTTGTTTCATCAATTAATTGTTGAACGGTTTGTTTGCCATCTCCTACAATATTTGCGGGAACACGTTGTGCCGCAGCAACAATTTTATTGTCGATAACAAGTACACGAAAGTCAAAGCCGGAAACAAATTTTTCCACAATTACTTTCCGTGAATATTTTTGTGCGAAAGCCATTCCGGCAACAGCATCTTCCCATTTATTGACATTGATGGAAACACCTTTACCATGATTTCCGTCTAAGGGTTTTAAAACTATCGGGTAACCGATATATTTTATCGCTTTCTCAAGATCTTCCTCGTCCACACAAATATCGCCTTTGGCAACCGGAATGGAAGCAGAATCCAACATTTGTTTTGTTTGCTCTTTATTACAAGCTATGTCAACTGCAATACTGCTTGTTTTGCAGGTGATAGTTGCCTGAAAACGCATTTGATTGACACCATAACCTAATTGTATCAATGAATTTTTTCCTAAACGGATCCAAGGAATATCTCTGGCAACAGCTTCGTCAACAATACTTCCTGTGCTCGGTCCCAGGCGGACATCCTCACGGATCTCACGCATTTTTTTCAGGTCGCCATGCAAATCGTAAGGCACATTATCAACCAATGATTGGGCAATCAAAACTGCAGATTCAGCAGCAAAAAGGCCTACTTTCTCTTCTACATAACTGAATACAACGTTGTATATTCCAGGGGTCTTGGTTTCGCGTGTTCTTCCGAACCCTGTCTCCATGCCAGCCAAAGACTGTGTTTCAAGGGCTATGTGCTCAATTACGTGACCCATCCAAGTTCCACGCTCAATCCGTTGAAAAAATCCGCCTCTAACCTCTTCCGAACATCTATGCTCTATCATGGAAGGAAACATTGCCTCTAAACGCTCCTTGAATCCTTCAATTTTATTTGTGGGAAGTCCCTCCAGGGTTTCAAGATCCAATCTCATCTGGATCAATTTTTTCCTTCTGACACTCCAAATGTTTGGTCCGCGTAATGCTTGAATACTAAGTATTTTCATAAAAAAAACAAAATTAAATATGTAATTTGAGTAGGTTGTTATGGATCCAAAAATGGCTCACAATAGGATGTAAGGTAAACTTATTTTTTTTCAAATCAAAGAAAAAATTCACTTGGTAAAGAATAATGCACAATTGTCTTTTAATAACTATGAAATAATTCAATAATCGGGTATTGATTTAAAAGTTATTTTTATAGAATGAATCCAAAAGGAAAACTAATAGTAATTGGCGGTGCTGTCGATAAAGGCAGTTTTACAGAAAAGAATTTCGACAAGCAAGTTGAGAAAAATCTAAACTTTTTTGAGACGGGTATTTTAAAACGGTTGATCGTTGAATCAAAACAAAAAGAAAATTCTCATATCGAGATCATCACAACGGCTTCTAAAATACCTAAAGATGTTGGCCCTGAATATGCTAAGGCAATGGAATATCTAGGTGCTACAAATGTACATGTGTTGCATATTGAAACACGCGATGAGGCGATGTCAGAAGATAATATTGAACGAATCCGAAAGGCAGATGTTGTTATGTTTACTGGTGGAGATCAATTGCGGTTAACATCCATTTTGGGTGGAACACCAATCCATGATTTGCTCTTACAAAAATACATGGACGAAGATTTTATCTTTGCCGGAACTTCAGCAGGTGCTGCTGCAGCATCCAACAGCATGATCTACCAGGGATCAAGTAGTGAAGCGCTATTAAAAGGAGAGATAAAAATTACCAGTGGCTTGGGATTGATTGATCACGTGATCATAGATACACATTTTGTTCACAGAGGAAGAATAGGAAGATTATTTCAAGCTGTTGTGAGTAATCCCCGCACACTCGGAATTGGTTTAGGAGAAGACACCGGATTATTAATTACCAACGGGAACTTAATGGAAGCAATAGGTTCAGGACTTGTTATTTTAGTTGATGGCCGACAAATAAAAGACACGAATCTTACACAAGTAGAAATGGGAACTCCTATTTCAATCAAAAATTTAGTGGTACATGTAATGAGTCATTATGATCAATACGATCTGGAAAAAAATGAAATGACAATAAATATCGGACAACACGCTTAATCCAGCGGATAATTTCTTTATTAGATAATCGGCAATAAAAAAGAAAATAATAAAATGAAAATAATTATACACGGAGGTTTTTTCAGTGAATCATCGCAAAGCATGGAAACAAAAATTGCCAAGCAAAATGCATTGAGGCATATTATCTCTTTGTCTTATGATTATTTAATGACTCACTCTGCACTGGAAACAGTAGCCTTTGCAGTGGAACAACTTGAGAACGATATATTGTTCAATGCAGGTATCGGATCACAGATACAAAGCGATGGTAAAATAAGAATGAGTGCTTCTATTATGGATGGCGTGAGCATAAAATTCAGCGGCGTAATAAATATTGAAAATGTAAAAAATCCGATTCGCGTTGCTGAAAAATTATTCAATACCGAAGACCGGGTGCTTGGTGGTGAAGGAGCAACAAAATTTGCTTACGCCAACAATTTCGATTTTTTCAATCCTGAAATTCCGCAACGCAGAAAAGAATACGAAGCCAAATTAGGAAGCAGATCATTGGGAACCGTTGGTTGTGTTGCTTTAGATTCAAATGGGAATATCGCGGCTGCTACCTCAACAGGCGGAAAAGGATTTGAAGTTCCCGGAAGAATTTCTGATTCGGCAACTGCTGCCGGTAACTATGCTAATCAATTTTGCGGAGTAAGTTGCACGGGAATTGGAGAAGATATCGTAAGTGCCGCTGTTGCAACAAAAATTGTTACCAGAGTAACGGATGGCTTTTCAATCGAAAAGTCCTTTGAAAAAACTTTTGCAGAATTGAAGGCAATCGATGGTTTTGCTGGAGCTATTGCAATTGACAACAAGGGAACTATTTTTCATTTAGATTCTCATCCAAGCATGGTATATGCCAGTTTTGATGGAACTACCGTGGATGTGTTTCAGTAATTTTCCTTTTTGAGATCAATCTTGTCTTGTAATTTTCCCAGTACTGTTTGCCATAGTTACAGAATATTTCTTCTCCCCTTTTTACATCGCGCAAAGCAACAATACAGACATTGTCGTTTTCATCCAATGAAATTTTTGAATTAATCTTAAACTTTGATTTTGCAATACCTAAGGCATCATTCGCATATTTAGCAAAACAATTCACTTCCATAGAATCCAATATTGACCCATCTAACAAATTAATAAAATAAGCATCTTTCCCTTTTTTGGAACGGGTTTTTGCTTCTAATCTATTTATTATTTCACCTTTAAACAAACTAATCACCTCATCCTTATATATGTAAATGGCAGTAAATAACCCTTTGCCTGAATTCGAAATTTGTGAATTCTTAATATATAAATATTCCCTTTCTTTAGCATCAATTTTATAACTGACAGAATTGGAATATTTATTTTTATTTATTTTCATATATCTTTTGTAAAGCTAGACAATAAAAAAACCCTCATGCTATTTGCATGAGGGTTTTTTTATTATTTCAATTTAAATTATTGAATAATCAATTTTTGAACTTTTAACTCAGCAGCTGAACTAAATTTAATGTAGTACACGCCTTTTGATAGCTGTTCCAAATTAATTTGCTTGATATAATTACCAGTCACATTAAGATCTATGGAAGAGAAAACTTCTTTTCCTTGAAGATCAAAGATGCTAATTAACAATTCACTATAATTTGCATTGTTGATTGTGATGTTAAATACTCCATTTGTAGGATTTGGGCTTACCGACAAATTATTCTGAGATGAAATGTTGTTGATTCCTGTTGCATTAATATTTACGCAAGCAGATGTATCAACACATCCATTATCTGTTATTTGTACAGCAAAATCACCACTTCCGGCAGCCGTGTAACTTTGATTTGTTTCAGTAGCTATCGGAGCACTTCCTAAATTACAATCTAACCATTGGAATGTTCCAGTAAGACTATTCGCTGTAATCAACAATCCAGCAGAAACAGTTGAAACATCAATTGTAGTTGTTGTTACTGTAGTAGTAACCGTACTATCACAAGTATTAAATGCAGGCATAATGTCTGTATACGTTCCCGGTGTTGAGTATGTATTAGTACCAATTGTTACTGTTTGACCTGAACATAAATTCACACTTTGTGTGGTTGCAATGGCTGCTGGTTCAGTAATTACAGGACTTGTAGTTGCCGTACAACTATTCGCATCTGTTACAGAATAAACAACAGTACCTGCAGGTTGAGTAAATATTCCGGTTCCTGTTAGTGTACCTGTTCCTCCTGTTGCAGTTACTGTAACGGTTGAAGTTCCTCCGTTACATAAAATTGCAGTAAATGAAGATGAAGGAATAATTGCAGAAGGTTCAGTAACTGTTACATCTGTATTAGCAGAACAACCATTCGCATCCGTTACGATATAATTTGTAGTCCCCGCCAATTGTGAAAATGTTCCTGTTCCTGTGTATAAACCTGTTCCACCAATGGCTGAAATGGTTATTGTTGATGCTCCTCCATTACAAAGAATAGATGTTGCACCACTTCCTAAGAACATTTCAGATGGTTCTGTTTCAGATGCACTAACAGATGTTGTACAACCATTCGCATCAGAAATATTATAAACAACAGTTCCAGGTGCCTGAACAAATGAGCCCTCACCTGTATAAGGAGCAGTTCCACCTGACGCAGAAACGGTAACTGTTGCCGATCCACCAAAACAAAGTATACCTGTTGAAGTAGAACTAGCACTTAAAAGTGTTGGTTCAACAACAACCACAGCAAGTGATGCAGGACAAGCATTCGCATCCGTTACATTATAAGTAATTGTTCCTGCCGATTGAGGGAATGTTCCTGTTCCGGTATATGCACCCGTTCCTCCAGTAGCAGAAATGGTAACAGCAGAAGATCCACCAAAACACAATACACCTGTTTCAATTGAACTCAATACTATTGCAGTTGGTTCTGTAACCGCCACACTAATTGTTGAAGGACATGAATTTGCATCCGTTACAGTATAAACTATTGTTCCTACAGCTTGAGTAAATGTTCCTGTTCCTGTGAAAGAACCAGTACCACCTGTTGCAGAAATTGTAACAGTTGATGTTTCTGCATTACATAATATAGCTGTTGAAGAAGAACTAGTCACAATAGCTGTCGGTTCTGTTACTGATACGGAAGTTGTTCCAACACAAGAGTTAGCATCAGTTACTGTGTATACAACAGTTCCTGCAAGTTGAGTAAATGAACCTTCACCCACATATGCAGGAGATCCGCTAGTTGCAGTTACTGTTATTGTAGAGGATCCTCCATTACACAATACTGGTGTAGATGTAGCTGCTACAATAGGTAAATCATTTACTGTGACAATTGCTGAAGCAGTATTTGTACATCCGTTTCCATCTGTCCCAATTACATTATATGTTGCTGTAGCGGAAGGAGTAAATGCTATTGCATCAGTAATACTATTATCCCAAACATATGTTAATGCTCCTCCACCATTTAATGTAACAGCTGTTCCCGAACAAACTGCAGCAGCTGATGATGATGCCGTTACAACCGGTAAAGCATTTACAGTCACTGTTACCAATGTTCTTGCAGGACTTGTACATCCACTGTATCCGCCTTCGGCATAAAAATTATATGTTCCTGGTGTTGCAGTTGTTGGTAACACACTTGTACCAACGGTTTCTAATGTACTTCCTGTTCCTAAGGAAGTTCCTCCTGTACTTGCATCAAACCAAGTGATGGATGTGCCAGGAGTATAGGTAATCGTTAACGTTACAGAAGATGCACCTAACGTAAAATTTGCATCAGCCGCGCCAGCGTAATCATCATATGATTCATAATATAATAAATCCAGAGCCCCTCCTGAAATGTTCACTTCTGAAGGTAAAACTGGTCGTGTATAATTAAAAATACCTCCACCAGATATTGCACCGATACCAGAAGCAGCTGCAGAGTTTACTGAGCCTGTTAAACCTAATTGAAATTCTGTTTCAAAAGAACCAGAATTAGTAGAAATTCCTGGAGCATATAAAGTGGCAGATGTAACAACTGCACCTGCAGGTAACGCAGGCATTGTTGCACTTGCAATTAATGCACCCGGATAAGCTCCATCAGCAGGTTGCGCTGCTAATGCAAACTGAACAGTAACTGTTTGTGGAATTGCCACGGTACCAGGGGTAACACTAATAATTTCACTTGCTGCATTTTGACAAATACTGAATGGTCCACCTGCTACAGCAGTTGGAACTGTCCAGCTTGGTTCAGTTACTGTAAGAGAAATAGAGGAAGAATTATCTCCATTAGAATCTTTTGCAATGATCGTATATGTACCTGCAGTTAAGTTTGTTGGTATAACTCCAAAAGCACCGCCATTTACAGAATAGGTAAATGGACCTACACCACAAGTTACAGTTCCTAAACTAAACGATCCATCAGTTCCTCCATTACAAAGAACATTGATTGAATTTAATGTAATCAAAACAGGATTTACTATAACCGGAATTGCTAAACGAGGAGAACTTAAACAAGCCCCTGATGCTGCTTGTGCATAGAATGTATAAGTACCAGGAGTTGCAGTTGTTGGTAACAAAGTTGTTCCAACTGTTTCAAACGGACTTCCCGTTCCTACCTGAGTTCCAACTGTTGCTGCATCCCACCATGTAATTGTTGAAGCAGGAAGCGTATACGCAATCACTAATTTGATCTCAGCAAATGAGGCATCGTCTACACCTCCGTCATCCCAAGATTCAGATAAGGTCAATGTTACCGGACCACCAGCCAATGGCAAGTTAGGAACAGTAATCGAAGGATCAGGTGTAATTATTCCTCCCGAGTTTAATGTTGAAATTTGAGTTGCCGCCATTGTTGTAGAACCCGACAAAGCAACTCTTATCTCACTTCTCCAAGATCCATTTATTGCATTTGCACCGATGATCTGTAATTGTGTACTTGTTATAGTTGCACCCGCTGGTATTGCAGGGACAGTAATATTAAAATTAGTTGCAGTTCCTGGAGATATTAAGCCTGTTCCAAAAGTTGCAGTTAATGATGCTGCTGAAGGGGCGCCTGCATTAATAATTGCAGATGCTGAACCTTGACAAATAATTAAACTGCTTGTAGTTGTTGTTGGTGTTGCAGGCACATAGGTGTCGATAACAACAGCAAGACCATTTGTATTAGACCAACAAGATGTTGAAGCATCGTAAGCAGCAACATAATAGGTGCCTGATGTTGTAGCTATATAAGGAGACGCTGCATCAAGAGAAGCACTCGTTCCTCCTGCAGTTGTTCCTTGCCAATAGTAAGTAACACTACCACTTGCAGCAGGAACCGAAAGACTTGTGCTTAAACAAGCCGGTGTAACTGCTGTTGGTGTTGGAGGCAATGGAGCTACAGGAATGTTGGAAACGGTGATGGAGCTGGATGCCGCAGACCAAACGGAAGACGTTGCATTATAAGCTCTCACATAATAAATACCATTTACAAAAACAGTATAGGGCCCAGAAACAGGAGTAGATAAACTGGTTCCTAAAGCAGTTGTTTGCCAATACCAAGCATCACCCACTGCAGGTGAACCTGCAACAGAAAGATCTGTACCACTTGAACAAGACGGAACAGCTACACTCTGTGTTGGAGTTGGCGGAGTTGGTGGAAGATCCACAATATTAACGAGGTAATCTTCTGTTTCGCCATATGTAAAAACGATACAAGGTGTAATTGCATCTCCAGAAGTGGATTCATCACTGATGACACGCATAGCAGTAACGCCCAAGGTTGCAGTTCCCGGAATTGTTATACTAATAGGAACAACTGTTGCAGGAATATCATTTATGCTTGCTGATGCACCGCTTGAATATACTTTTTCTCCAGCATCCGCAAAACTTGCATTGTGATTAAGATCCATAAAAATAGCAAGTCCGCTAGTATAATTAAAAGAACCACAAGATCCAACGGTCACAGAAACAGAGGTAGGACTAGACCTAACGATTGCAGGAGCTGCAGGAGCACCAACTCCTGACATATAATTTCCATAACGCGTTGCTATTGATCCAGGACCAGGTGCAACTGTTGCACATGTTGAAGAGTTATTCAAACTTCCAACAGTTACATTTGTTATTTCCTCGTCTGCTGTTGATGAAGGGATCGCAGTGCAAGAACATAAATAAAAAGGATTCATTGGCACATTTATGAACGTTGAAGTAGATGCTAACCCACTTACTGTACACGTTACAATACATTGGTAAAAGGTTGCTGAAGTTTGAGTAGTAGAATATGTTGCTAAAGTTGCACCACCAATATTAGCATAGGTAATACCATCTGCTGAAGATTGCCATTGGTAAGTTACACCGCTTCCTGTTGTAGCATTTTGTAATGAAAGCATGAAGGAAGCTCCTGAACAAACTGGATTTAAAGAAGACAGGGTATTACCAGGAGCTGGAGTTCCGGTACACGCAAGAAGGAAACTTTGCCAAGCAACATCATCAACGAAGATGTTGTCCCCCCAAGCACTTGTACCTCTTATTATAAGGTAATTCGTGGTGCCTGTAAAGCCTGCAGGAACAGCAAAGGTATACTGATACCAACCAGCGGTAGCTACGACTGGAGCCAAGGTTGTTGAACGGTTAACACTTCCTAATAAGGTAGCGCCCGTCACATTAGCTGCTGTATTGTATAAAACATCAATTTTATCTGCAGTAGATGCATACGTTGCATTATTATCACGATACATCCAAAATGAAACATTCGTTGCAGTGGCACCGCGTCCGCTTAAATCAATTACAGGTGTAATAATGGAACGTACTCCACTATTCGTAGTATAAGAATTAAACTTTGCCATTGCTGCACCAGAATGCGGGGTGCAAGTTGGGGTAGTTCCAGTAGTAACTCTTGTCCATGTATTTGTACCAGAAGTTAAAAAATTGGTCCAGCCTGTTGGAACAAACGTTGCTCCATCAAAAGACTCGCTATTATTAACTACTTGAGAGAATGCAGAGGGGACAAATAATAAACCCATCACTAGCAAAAGGGATAAAGACCTTGCATGCCTCGAGACATTCGCCACAGTTTTTCTGAAATTGTACATTTTTTTCATTTTTTTGATTTTAAATTATAGTAAATATATTTTGTTCTTATTAAAATTCAGGCTAAATATATAAAAAAAAAATATGTTTGCATATTTTTTTTGACAGAAAAAACCGAAAATCTGTTCATCCAGAAAACGCCTACTAAATAAAGATTTAAAAGTTTTACAATGAAAACATTGAAGAGAGTAATACAAATTTAATTCTTGTTTGCATCTAATTTCATGACAAAAATCATGCTTTTGAATGGCTGGCAATTCGTCACCTCACTATAAAAATCTGTTAAAAATATTTCTTTAGTTAAGCGTTAAAATAAAACCGACAAAGGAGATTTTGGGAACGACAAAAGAGAAAAACATAAAAAAAAGACCTCAGATTAAAATCTGAGGTCTTTTACAAAAAAATATTTTTACACTATCAATATGCTCTCACATTTTTCCCTTCCATATAATTGATGAAAGATTTATTCACCACTTTATTTCCTCCTGCAGTAGGATAATTTCCGGTAAAATACCAATCACCGGAATGGTTAGGAATCGCATTGTGTAAACCTTCAATCGACTGATAAATGATTTCAACTTCTGCCTTTATCCCTTCAGGGCGAAGTAATTCTGAAATTTTAGCTGAAATTTCTTCTGCAGTAAATGGTTCGTATATTTCTTTTACAACATTAATTATTTGTTCCTTAGGCAACCCTTCTTGTGCTTTTGCTTTTTCATAAAGTTCGTCCAATAAATTATCTTTGAAATTATCTTTCAACAATTGCACTGCAGCTTGAAAAGCAATAAAATCGCCCAATTTAGCCATATCAATTCCATAGCAATCCGGATAACGAATTTGTGGTGCGGAAGAAACAACAACTATTTTTTTCGGACCTAAGCGATCTAATATTTTTAAAATACTTTGTTTTAAAGTAGTACCTCGGACAATCGAATCATCAACAATCACTAAATTATCAATACCTGCTTTTATTACACCATAAGTTGTATCATACACGTGCGCCACCATATCGTCACGCTGAGAATCGTTGGTGATAAATGTTCTCAGCTTCGCATCTTTGATTGCAATTTTATGAACGCGTGGCATAATAGAAAGAATTTCACTTAATTCAGGGTCATGCACAGCAGCACCCATTTGCAAAATCTTATGTTTCTTTATTGTATTTGTATAATGATGTAATCCTTCGATCAAACCGCCAAATGCGACTTCTGCAGTATTTGGTATATAAGAAAAAACGGTATTTTTTAAATCATAATCCACAGATTTTAAAACAGAAGGACAAAGTTGACTTCCTAATTTTTGACGCTCAATATATATATCAGCATCGCTTCCACGTGAAAAATAGATGCGTTCAAAGGAACAAGAAGTTTTCTCCAACGGTTCTAAAATTTCTTTTGGCCCAAACGTTCCGTCTTTTTTAATGATAAGTGCACTGCCCGGGGCCAATTCTTTTACATCTCCCATAGGAACATTAAAAGCTGTTTGTATTACAGGCCGCTCAGAAGTAACAACAACAATCTCATCATCCGAATAATAAAACACCGGCCGAATACCACTCGGATCGCGAAGCACGAATGCATCACCATGTCCTAACAATCCAGCCATGGCGTAACCACCATCCCATTTTTTACTTGCATCTTTTAAGATTCGCTCCACATCCAAATGTTTTGCAATCAAAGAAGATATCTCAGCGTTAGAGTGCCCCTCTTTTTTGAATTTCTGAAACAACCTTTCATTTTCCTCATCCAGGAAATGTCCGATCTTTTCCATCACAGTAACCGTATCAGCTTTTTCTTTTGGATGCTGTCCAAGTTCCACAAGTTGATCAAAAAGCTCGTCAACATTGGTCAGATTAAAATTACCTGCAACAACTAAATTGCGGGTCATCCAATTGTTCTGACGTAAAAAAGGGTGACAATTCTCAATACTATTTCCACCAAAAGTCCCATAACGCAAGTGGCCTAAAAATAATTCACCTGTGTAGGGTAGATTTTTTTTCAGCCAAATAGCATCTTTTAATTTTTCAGGATTTCTTTTGCTGATGTCTTCGAACCGCGAATTTATTTTTCCAAATATTTCTTTTATGGCAGAACTACCAACGGCTCTAGTTCTGCTGATGTATTTTGTACCTGGAATTACATCAAATTTAATATTCGCAACACCTGCACCATCTTGTCCTCTATTGTGCTGTTTCTCCATGAGTAAATACAGCTTATTCACTCCATATAAAGGAGTCCCATATTTTTTGATGTAATAATCCAGTGGTTTCAGCAAACGTATCATTGCTATTCCACACTCATGTTTTATTGCATCACTCATGATAAATTATGATTTTAATATTGGTTTTCGACTATATTCTGGATAACAGCGAATTTACGAAAATATTTCATCCCATTGTAATGTTGCAGTGTTAGTTAGACGGAGAGCGAAATTTAATGGATTAAACTAAAAAAGTATTCTATTATGATCGTGCAATAAATTAAGTACTTAGGAACAAGAGCAGTTTTTTCAAATTTGATTTTTGATAAAAATAAATCCCGAAGAGCTTGTCAGAACTTCGGGATTTGGATAAAACTAAACATGAAACACTGTTGTGCTACTCCTTCACAACAACAAGCTTTTTGTAACAAATCATAGTCGGGAGACTAATGATTAATATTACATGACAAATGTGAAACTATATAATCCTAAATCCAAACCAAAAACATCATAAAATAAGATTTCGAAAGGGATTTTTTAGACTCATAAAAGACAAATTAAAAACAACAGTTTTCTTAAAACTATTGATTTTACTACAATTAAAATCAATTTGCCATTTATGTTATGTAGGCATATTATTAAGTATTCGAAGCCATATTTTAATTCGGAATTAGCTAAATAAAAGAGTATTAAATCAAATAAATTTACTTTTTCTGCTATCAAATGATATATTTGTATGCTCCCAAAAATTTTACTGAAAAACAAGTATGTCGGCCAATCCTTTGCACCAACTAATTAAGTCTTTATCTGCTCCTGAAAAGGGGTATATAAAAAAACAGGCTTTGCTTCATGTAATTGGGTCTGAAAATAAATACATAAAGATCTTTGACGCCATCGACAAACAAAAAGTATACGATGAAAAGGAGATCATACGCAAATTTAAGGGAGTACCAACAAACAATAATTTTGCTGTTGCCAAAAACTATTTATTCAAGTTTATTTTAAAATCTCTGGAATCTTATAATAACAATGTGAAAAGTGAACTTCGCAGTTCCTTGAATCAAATAGAGATTCTTTACAATAAAAATCTTCCGACAGTTGCTAAAAAAATGATCCTGAAATCAAAAGCTATTGCTCTTGAATATGAATTATACGAATTTATGGAAGAGTTCATTGATTGGGAAATTATACTACTAGTGGAAGAGGCTACCCCTGAAAATTATTTAAAATTGGTAAATAAATATTTTGAAGAATTATATGGGACTATAGAAAAAAAGAAAATCATAATCGGCTACAAACATCTCTATCAAAAATTGCGTGCAAAAGCTTTATATACTGGCCTAGCCAGAAATGATGAAGATGTTATTGAATTTCAAAAAATTGCAGATGAAGCAAAAAGGAATGACAAAAAATTGCTGAATACTTTTAATGCACAATACTACCGTAATTTGATGCAAGCCAACTTTTTATTTACTATCAATGAGCAAGAGCAAGCAAATGGAATTTTAAAAAAGAATGTGGATCTCTTAGATCAAAACAAACACATGCTGGAATTAAAACCATTCACATACATTGGATTATTGCGAAACAAAGCGGTAAATGAACTTTCACTCATGCTTTATTCTGATCTATTCAAAACGTTGGATCGAATGGATCGCTTCGTAAAACAATATGGTCATCTAAATCGAAATTTTGAGTTACTCACTGAAAATTTAAAATTATTTGTATATATCCCAACAGGGGAATTCAATAAAGCATTGGAAATTGCAAAAAAATTAGAAAAAATATATGAGCTTCTTCCACAAACAAAAAGTCTGCAAAAGGAAAAACAATTACATCATTATGCACTTGCATATATTTATATAGGATTAGGAGAATATAAACTTGCTAATCAAAATATCAATCTTCTTTTGCATAACACAGATCTAGATTTTAGAAGTGATCTTTTTTGTTTCGCGCACATTTTAAGTCTAATTATTTATTTTGAATTGGATGATCAGGATATGATGGAAAAACGCATCCGTTCCACCTACCGCCTATTGCTGAAACGTAACAAACTACATCAGTTTGAAAAGCAAATTATTTCATTCTTTAAAAATACGCAAGGAAAAGATCGCTCATCATTATCGCTGATAAATGATTTCGTTAAACTAAAAAACAATATTGAAGAACTGACAACAAATAAGGTTGAAAAAAATGCTCTGAATTTATTCGACTTGATATCCTGGCTGGAAAGCAAAATTGAGAAAAAAAGTTTTATGGCGATAAAACAACAAAAATTTAATCAGTTAATGTCGAATGAGGCCTCAAATGCCCATATGCACTAATTCGATAAGAAGGCTAACAACTCCTATTCTGTTGAATTAGCATCAAGTTAAAAACCTATAAAAACTTCTCTTTCTTTAAATTCAACCATTTCAACGCCGCACCATTCAGCAACAATTCTTTCACTTCGCGCTCATACGGCATATCTTTAATAAGTTTTCCGGGCTCTAATTCACCTAAAGGAAAAGGATAATCGGTTCCCAACGCAACTTTATCGGCACCAAACATCCCAACTACAAAATCCAACATTGTATCATCATGTACCAAACTATCGATCCAAAATTTGCCTAAATATTCCCTGGGATTTATTTTGTTATCAACCGCAACAAGATCAGGGCGACAATTAAATCCGTGCTCAATACGTCCAATCGTGGCAGGAAAAGAACCTCCACCATGTGCAAAAGCTACTCTCAAATTAGGAAGACGCTCAAATACACCTCCAAAGATCATTGAGCATATTGCCAGCGAAGTTTCCGCTGGCATTCCAACCAACCAAGGCAACCAATATTTTTGCATTTTATCTTGCCCCATCATATCCCAAGGATGAACAAATACAGCAAGGTCTAATTTTTCACAAGCTTCAAAAACCGGAAATAAATTGGCATCGCTTAAATTCCAATCATTCACATGAGAACCAATCTGCACCCCCACTAGCCCAATCTCTTTGCATCTTTTCAATTCTTGAATTGCCAATTCCGGCGACTGCAATGGAATGGTTCCCAAACCAAGAAAACGTTTCGGAAAACGTTTCACGATATCTGCAATATGGTCATTCAAAAAAATTGATAACTCTAAACAATCTGCCGGCTTTGCCCAATAGTTAAACATCACAGGAACAGTTGACAGCACTTGAACATCCACATGATGCTGATCACATTCATTCATACGTTTCTCTGCACTCCAACAATTATCTTCTATCTCCCGAAAAAACTTACCATCATCCAATATCATATTTGCACAACACGGTTTATGATGCTGTAACTGTACAAATCCACCATAGCCGAATTTTTCTTTCCAATTTGGAATGTGCTCCGGTAGAATATGCGTATGAATATCTATTGTAAGAATTTTTGCCATATTTAATTTACTTCTTTAATTCTTATTCGTTTCACAAACCCTAAAAATTATCAAGGGTGGAATACATAGTGCGTATACGTTAATTCAATACATCGATTCAAAAAGTTTTGCATTTTGAATTTCCAGTCGATGAACTATAAAAGAAATTCATTTACCACCTTTTCTGCTTCAATAAACGCATGTTCAAGCGTATCATTCAAAATAATTTTATCAAACTGTTCTGCTGTTTGCAACTCCACTTCGGCTTTCCCTAATCGTCTAGCAATACTTTCAGAAGTCTCCGTTTCACGCATTTTTAGACGATTTTCAAGATGCTGGATACTCGGAGGCATTACAAATATTGCCAAGGCATTTTTGTCAAATTGTTTTTTCAAATTCAATCCTCCTACAACATCCATATCAAAAATAATATGGTGTCCTTTTTTCCAGATGCGCTCAATTTCAGATTTTAAAGTTCCATAAAAATTATCCTTATAAACTTCTTCCCACTCAACAAAGTCGTTGTTAGTAATTTTTATTTTGAATTCATCAACTGAAATAAAATAATAATCAACGCCTTGAGTTTCGTCTTTTCGCATCGGTCTGCTGCAGGCAGAAACAGAAAACTCCAACAAAGGAACCTTCTTCAGTAAATGCTGAACAATCGTTGTCTTACCGGCTCCTGATGGTGCAGAAAATATGATGAGTTTTCCTTGCATAATTTATTGATTAACTAAAGCTAGAGGTTGTCGTTTTTTTTATTTTTTCCTTTTTAATCTATGTTATACCATTTTCTACCTGCAACTATTTTAAAATTTACAGGATTGTTCTTAGGCATTATTTATTTTTAACAGATCATAAAACGTTCAATAGCTGTTCCTTTATTTTTTCCAATTCATCTTTCATTTGAACTACAAGTTTCTGCACAATGGCATCATTTGCTTTGGAGCCAATCGTATTTATTTCTCTCCCAATCTCCTGCGTAATAAACCCAAGTTTTCGCCCACTGCCAGGCTCCTTCATCGTAATGATAAAATAATCGATATGTGTTTTTAAACGCAACTTCTCTTCCGTGATATCTAATTTTTCGATATAATAAATAAGTTCTTGCTCGAAACGATTTTGATCAATCTTTTCTTTTTCAATTGCTTCTGCCAGATTATTTTTGATACGTGTACGGATATTTTCCACTCGAGGAGCATCCATTTTAATAACTTCGGAAAGTAGATTGTCAATTAATGCAATTCGATTTACAAACTCATTCGCCAACGTATTCCCCTCATCGCTTCTGAATTTTTGAAACGCTTCAATAGCCTTATCAACAGTTGTTCTTACTTGCTTCCATTCCGTTTCATCCAATTCCACTATTTCCCGCTCAGCTTTCATCACATCAGGCATTTTCAAAACCAATGCTAATAAATTCTGATCTCCTTCTTCCAGTTCTTTTGACAATGTTTTTAATTCCTTGTAATAATTTTTTGCCAACAATTTATTTATTGAAACAGGCAGCACATCAAGTGTTGATTCAGTAAAAACTGTTATATCCACTTTTCCTCGCTCTATTTGTTTGGAAATATCAGAGCGCAATTCTAACTCCTTCTCCTTATACAAATAAGGAAGGCGCAAATTTAAATCCAACTGTTTACTGTTAAGTGAACGGATCTCAACTGTTACTTTTTTTCCTGGAATTTCTCCAATGGCTTTCCCAAACCCGGTCATTGATTTCATCTGCATTTTATCTGCTTTATTTATGAATAACAAATGTAAGGTTTTTCCTTTATTATTGTGGAAAGGCAGGAAAGAAGAATCAGTCGATTTTTTTTAGCTTTTTTAAAGGAAAACTTACCAGGTAAACCCCAAATACTATAAGCACGGCTGCCGTTATTTTTCTGAAGTCAAGCTCATCATTCTTATAAATATAAACTGCAATAAGCGTTGCTAAAAAGGGCTGTAAATAAATGTAAATACTCACCACAGAAGGGCTTAATGCTCTTAAAGCATAGGTGTTAAAAATGTATGCAAAAAAGGTGGTGGCGATAATTACAAACAAAACATCACGCCAAATGACCGGTGAAAAAGAAGCAAAATCTATTTGTTGGAATTCAGAAAATCCGAATGGCAATACGTATAAAAAGCCAAATAGAAAAACCCATTTTACAACTGTAAAGGTGTTATATTTTTTCATTAATGGTTTTGCCAAAACAATGTATAGCGCCCAGGAAAAAGAATTGATAAGAATGAGCATATCCCCTAAAATTGTATCTGACCCGAAAGCGAAATTTTTACCATACAACAGCATGATCAGAGCTCCGACAGCTCCACTGATGATACCGATCATCTTTTGAGGGGAAATTTTTTCTTTCAAAAATATTGCTGCAATGATTATCACAATGATCGGATTGGACGTCATGATTATCGCTCCATTTATTGGCCTGGTAATACTAAGTCCTTTAAGAAAAAGTAATTGATTGAGTGCAACTCCAAAAACACCCAGCATCGCCATATACGGAAGATCTTTTTTATCAACTTTTTCTTTAATAAAAAAAGTACTTACCAGCCAGAAAAGAATTAGAGCACTGACAACACGCATCAATACAAATGCAAAGGGTTGAATATGAGACGGCATTACTTCTTTGGCAATAGAAAAATTAGCCGCATAAATAACGTTAACCAGGATCAAAGAAAAGTGTGCTTGCAGCGTTTTATTCATTATGAATTATAATTCAGTTTTTACTGCAGCTATTGTATTTTTAGAATTTCCGATAAATATTTTGCTTCCGATAATGATGACCGGTCGTTTCAGAAAAGTGTATTCTTTCAAAATATAATTTTTATAATCGTCCTCCGTAAGCTCCATTTTATCCAAACCCAGAGACCTGTATTTTAATGCAGTACGGCTGAACAAAGATTCATAGCTCCCCGACAGCTTTTTCATTTCGGCCAATTGATCAAACGTTATCATTTCTGATTTTATATCCTGAAATTCAAACTTCCTATTCTTTAAACCTAGTTCTGAAATAATCCTGGAGCAAGTAGAACAAGAACTGAGGTAAAATATTTTTTTCATACTATATATTAATTTATAATCAACATTTTCTTACACCCTTCTGCCCCTCTCAAGAGGAATGCATTCAGCTACGATTATAATTACACACAGATTCGTAAATTCACTATCAAGAGAAGGTCTGAAAGCCTACTCACATATTTCGACAGGCTCAACATGACAGCACACAAAATTCTGCTTCTCCTTGGTCACCCTGAGCGGAGTCGAAGGGCGTTTTATCTGCACCTATTCCACTGCACTCAACTTGATCATATTTGCTTTCCCTTTTTCACTTAAAGGAATACTCGCAATATTTATTACCAGGTCATTCAAATTCACTTTCCCACTTTTCTTTAAAATAAATTTAATATCTGCGATGGTATGATCTGTACTTATATTTTTATCGTAATAAAAACCCCTCACTCCCCAAACCAAATTTAGCGTGGTAAGAATATCGTAATTGTCTGTAAAAACAAATATATCTGCCTTTGGGCGATGACTTGCTAATTTAAATGCAGTATATCCGGAATGTGTCATTGTTACAATAGCTGCGGCACTTGTACGTTGTGCCATTTTTGCGGCAGTGTAACAAATTGAATCTGATAAAAACCGGTCGTTACGCATATCAACTTCCGGAGCCTCATTACCTCTATTATAAATATCACTATTGGCTTCAACATGCTCAATAATTTTTGTCATTGCTTCCACAACTTTTACAGGATGATTTCCTACCGATGTTTCGCCGCTTAACATTACCGCATCAGCACCATCCATCACACTATTCGCAACATCATTCACCTCAGCCCGAGAAGGACTAATATTTGTGATCATGCTTTCCATCATTTGTGTTGCAATGATAACAGGCTTTGAAGCTGCCAAACATTTGCGAACCAACATTTTTTGAATTACCGGAACCTCCTGCATTGGCACCTCAACACCAAGATCACCACGAGCCACCATAATTGCATCCGACTCTTTAATAATATTATCTATATCAGAAATGGCTTCGGGTTTCTCAATTTTTGCGACCACTTTTGTTCTTACTTTGTGATCGAAGTTTTGGATCAAATGCTTTAATTCAATAATATCTGCAGCTGAACGTACAAATGAAAGTCCTACCCAATCAACTCTTTGTGCCAAAGCAAAATCAAGGTCCTTCAGATCTTTTTCCGTTAAACAAGGCAATGATATTTTTGTGTTTGGCAAGTTCACTCCTTTTTTTGAAGATAATATTCCGCCATGACTCACAACCGCTACCACTTCATCTTTTCCATTGGTAGAAACCACAGTCAACAATAATTTTCCATCATCGATCAAAATATTCTCACCTGCTTTTACATCTTTCGGAAACTGAGGATAGGTAATGTAAACTCTTTCTGCCGTTCCAACACATTCTGTTGTCGAGATAATTATTTCTTTTCCGGCAACCAATTCAACACCGTTATTTTCAACTAATCCGATTCGTAATTTCGGTCCTTGAAGATCGGCAAGGATCGCAGTATGGGTCCCTAATTTTTTATTTATAGACCGAATACTTTTTATCTGATCAAGCACTACCTCATAGGACCCGTGTGAAAAATTGATCCGGCAAACGTCAGCACCCGCCTTTACCATTTCTTCTATCACCTCAGCAGATGATGATGCTGGTCCAAGCGTTGCTACAATTTTTGTTCTTTTCATACTTTATTTTTTACCACAGATTACTCAAATTTTCACAGATAAATTTCCGTTATTGCTCTTTGCTGCGAGTTTATTTTTTAGTTTGTTTTTACCCTTCTTACAAATTTTAAAACAAATAATCTGTTTTAATCTAAGCAATCCGTGGTGCATTTATAATATTAAATTCTGTTTTGATTTAAGTGCATTAACATCTATTCTAAATGCGGTTTGCACCAAATTACTTTCTTTTATTTGTCGAACCATTTCCATGACATCTTCATTTTCGATCTCACCGCGAATGATAAAAAAATAATCGACTTGTTTTTGTTCGGAAATCAGTAATCCTTTTTCACTTCTATTTGCAATTATAAAATATTCCATAAAAGCATCCGGTTGCTCAAAGCTAAACAAAGAGAAATGCGAGGGCTCCTCTTGCTTTTTATCTTTAATTTCCAGCGGGTCGGTTTTAACCAAGTTTAAACCCAATTTATTATTTAGGGCCCAACAAATACGATAGTCCTTTTCGTGTGAAGAAATGCCTATCAACACAAAATCATAATCATATTCTATTTCAAGGGTATATTTTCCCAAAGCCTAATTTTATAACAATGGTAAATTTAAAAATCTATATTCACAATACCAGTAAAACGGAATTATTTTTATGTTATCAGATTCCTAAAACTGTGCAAGCGTGTTCTGATGCTAATTGCTCAGCACGTTTTTTTGAGAAGTGTTGTGCATTTCCAACTGCAACATTATCAACCAGAAGTTGTATACTATATTGTTTGTCTTCGGAAGATGCACCATCAACAATGGCGTCAAAACGAAATTCCTTTTTTTCCTTTTGAGCCCATTCAATAATTTTACTTTTAAAATCCACCTCTTTTGTTTCCACTTCATCCATATCGATGTGAACATTCACAATACGCGTCAAAATAAATTGTTGTGCAAAAGTATATCCTTTATCCAGGTAGATTGCTCCGATCAAAGCCTCATAAGCATCTCCATTAATTGAGCTGGTTTTGTTTCCATGTCGTTCATTATTCACTTCAATAAAATTATTCAGTCCTAATTTTATTGCCAGTTGATTGTGTTTTTGCCTGCTCACCATTTTCGACCTCATCTTGGTCAAAAATCCTTCATCTTTAAATGGAAATTTTTTAAAAAGATAATCTGCAACGACGGTTCCGATAACCGAATCTCCCAAAAATTCCAGTCGTTCGTTACTGTCCTTTACACCTTTTTTTATTACCTGAGCAGCTGAACTATGGCGAAATGCCAGTTTATATAAGGAGATATGCGTTGGATAAAATCCAAGGATATTACGCAGGGATTCGTGCAGTTTTTTGTCGGGCGAAAAATACACCCTTATTGGTTTTGTAAATATTGGCAATCGAGTAAATTAAGCGATATATTTTTTTACAATTACAGACGCATTGTGTCCACCAAAACCGAAAGTATTACTTAGTGCAGCACGTACAATTCGTTTTTGAGGTTTGTCAAATGTAAAATTTAATTTATTATCCAACGCAGGATCGTCGGTAACGTGATTAATAGTCGGAGGGACAATATCATTTTGACAAGCCAAAACACAAGCAATGGCTTCAATTGCACCGGCAGCACCTAATAAGTGGCCTGTCATTGATTTAGTTGAACTGATGTTCAGTTTATATGCATGTTCACCAAAAACACCTTTTATTGCTTTTGTTTCTGCAACATCACCTAATGGAGTGGATGTACCATGAACATTAACATAATCGATATCTTCAGGGTTCATTCCTGCATCCTGCAAAGCATTACGCATAACATTCAAAGCACCTAATCCTTCCGGATGCGGAGCAGTAATATGGTTTGCATCAGCAGTCATTCCCCCACCAACAATTTCAGCGTAAATTTTCGCTCCGCGCTTTAATGCATGTTCAAGATCTTCTAAAATCAAACAACCTGCACCTTCACCTAATACAAATCCGTCACGATCCAGATCAAATGGACGCGAGGCTGTTGAAGGTGAATCATTACGGGTAGAAAGAGCATGCATTGCATTAAATCCACCTACACCTGCTTCACACACAGCTGCTTCAGAACCACCGGCAACAATAAGATCTGCTTTTCCTAATTTGATATAGGTAGCTGCGTCAATTAAAGAATTAGTAGAGGAAGCACATGCAGAAACGGTAGTAAAGTTAGGACCACGCATTCCAAAGCGGATTGAGATATGTCCGGAACAAATATCAGCGATCATTTTAGGAATGAAGAAAGGGTTGAAACGAGGAGTTCCATCGCCTTTAGCATATCCAAAACATTCGTCTTGAAAGGTTTGTAATCCACCGATACCTGAACCCCAAATAACACCTGCTCTATCCGGATCAAATGCGTTTTCTCCATCTAAACCGGCATCTTTAACTGCCTGAATTGCGGAACATAAACCATATTGGGAAAACGGGTCGAGCTTACGGGCTTCTTTACGATCGAGGTAATCTTCAGGATTAAATCCTTTTACTTCACAAGCAAATTGAGTCTTAAACTTAGAAGCATCAAAACGAGTAATAGGAGCAGCTCCGCTAACTCCATTGAGAAGATTATTCCAATAATCGGAAACATTATTCCCAAGTGGTGTTATAGCACCAAGACCTGTTACTACTACTCGTCTAAACTTCATTAAATAAATCTTTTGTGAGAATTATTTTGCGTTCGCTTCAATATACGAAATTGCATCACCTACAGTACCAATCTTTTCAGCTTGATCATCAGGGATAGCGATGTTGAATTCTTTTTCAAACTCCATGATCAATTCCACAGTATCCAAAGAATCTGCTCCTAAATCATTTGTAAAGCTCGCTGTTGGTGTTACTTCTTTTTCGTCTACACCTAATTTATCAACGATGATAGCTTTTACTTTTGTTGCAATGTCTGACATTTTTTTAAATGTTTTTGGGTTAATTTGGGTGCAAAGATATAGTTATATGCATAAATACAAAAGAATAAGGTAATTATTCACAACAAACTGCAACACAACAGAGCTTATTTTACTGAATACCAATAACTTGTATGTTTATTTTAGCGCTTTTTATCTATTAACGCAAAAAAGTACTTAATTTCCCTTAATATAGGTGTCATAATGTTGCAACAAGCACTGAACTATCTGATTTCGTGAGACTTCTCTCTAATTCAAATGGTATCAGGTTGAATAATCCTTAAATCGAACCGGGAAAACATGAAGCGGGAAAAGATTATTTGTGATAATTCAAGGCTCGAACTGTTTTCAGCATTTGAACTATTGTCATTTGTAAAATACTACTTTTGTACCATGACTAAAAATATTGCAATTTTTGCTTCGGGTGAAGGAACAAACGCTCAAAATATGATGGACCATTTTAAATCGTCCGATCTCATAAAAATTGCCTTGATAGTTTCCAATAAACCAGCTGCTAATGTTTTAAATCGTGCAAAGGCTAATAATGTTCCAACATTGATACTGGATAAAAAAACATTCTTTGAAAGTAACACTTTTGTTGATTATTTTAAAGATCTTAAAATTGATCTGATCGTACTTGCCGGATTTTTATGGATGATCCCGGAGAATTTGATCAACGCTTTTCCTGATAAGATCGTTAATATCCACCCTTCCTTATTACCAAAATATGGCGGAAAGGGAATGTACGGAATGAAGGTTCATGAAGCTGTTATAGCGGCTAAAGAAAAGCAAAGTGGTATCTCCATTCATTTTGTGAATGAAAAATATGATGAAGGAAAAATAATTGAACAGCACACTTGCTTTATTTCTGAAAATGATAGCGCTGAAATTTTAGCACAAAAAATTCATCAGCTCGAGCAGGATCATTTTCCAAAAGCCATTGAAAAATTGTTACAAGTAAAATAAGTTAAACGGGTTAACTCAGTCTTAGCCCATTTAGTTAATTAACCAAATAAACGTATTTTAATTACCACATGAACTTCGATTTTAAACAAATAGCCACCGTAACCATGATCCTGTTCGCAGTGATAGATGTGATCGGGTCCTTACCTATATTGCTTGATCTGCAAAGTAAGGTCGGTAAAATACAATCGGAAAAAGCAACACTTGTTTCAGGAGCGATCATGATCGTTTTTATGTTTGTGGGCGTACAAATTTTAAATTTGATCGGTATTGATGTTAACTCATTTGCGATTGCCGGTTCTTTCATAATTTTTTTCTTAGCGTTAGAAATGATTTTAGGAGTAAAATTTTACAAAGAAGAAACAGCAGCAACTGCATCAGTTGTTCCTATTGCATTTCCTTTGATTGCAGGAACAGGAACATTAACCACTTTATTATCAATCCGTGCTGAATACGCTGACCAAAATATTATTGTTGCAATATTGATCAACTTGGTTTTTGTATATGCTGTTCTTAAAAATACTTATCGCTTAGAAAAAATACTTGGTGTAGGAGGAATTAATATTCTGAGAAAAGTATTTGGAATAATTCTTTTAGCGATTGCCGTGAAATTATTTAAAACGCATATAGGATTATAAATAACGGAAGATTCATTTGGAAAGATTGAAGCCAGTCCGTTCGAGTGTTTTTGTGCAACAAAAATGTATCGAGAACAAAGGAATCTAAAATAGTTTAATAATAAAAATGATCAAAATATATACAGATGGTGCTTCCCGTGGAAACCCTGGTCCGGGCGGATTTGGAGTTGTTATGTTGTATGGTGCATTACGTAAAGAAATTTCTGAAGGCTTCAGAATGACTACCAATAACAGAATGGAATTATTGAGCGTTATCGTTGCAATGGAATCCTTGAAAAAAGAAGATACAACAGCCACCGTTTATTCCGATTCAAAATATGTCGTAGATTCTATAGAACTAAAATGGGTATTTGGTTGGGAGAAAAAAAATTTCAAAGACAAAAAGAATCCTGATCTGTGGATCCGTTTTTTAAAAATATACCGTAAACACAAAATAAAATTTGTTTGGGTAAAAGGGCATGCATCCAACATAGAAAATAATCGTTGCGATGAGTTAGCCGTTGAGGCGGCAATGGGAAGTCACCTCAAAGTGGATAAGGGGTATGAAGATTCTATTTAATTTTTATAAACATCCTGTTCTCCCACCATCCACAGGAACATTTATACCTGTAATATAGGAAGCTGCCGGTGAAGCCAAAAACGCAACAGCATTCGCTACTTCCGAAGGGTCAGCAAAACGTCCTAATGGAATTTCACTTTCCATTTCATTTTTAATTTCGTTTAGCGACTCTCCCGTGTTAACCGATTTATTTTCAATTATACTTTTCAATCTTCCGGTAAGTGTTGCACCTGGGAGCACATTGTTTACAGTGATTCCATAGGAAGCCACTTCGTTTGCCAAGGTTTTACTCCAGTTGGCAACCGCAGCACGGATGGTATTTGAAACTCCCAAATTTTTCAATGGCATTTTTACAGAAGTGCTAATGATATTAATTATTCTTCCGTATTGCGCTTTTTTCATTCCCTCCAATAATGCCTGAACTAAAATGTGATTACAGATCAAATGATTATTAAAGGCCTGCAAGAACTCATCTACTTTAGCATTTTGAATAAGTCCGCTAGGCGGGCCTCCCGTATTATTGACAAGAATATGAATGTCGCCTTGTGTTGCAACAAAATTGTCAAGCTTTTCTTTTAGTAGATTTGATTGTTGGAAATCCGCACAGAGGAAATTATGTTTTTGTCCTTTAGAAATATCCAGATCCTTAAGAGCCGCTTTTAAGGATTCCTCATTACGCGCAACCAGAACAACATTTGCTCCGAGCAATGCCAATTCCACCGCTGATGCTTTTCCTATACCTTGTGTACTTCCGCACACCATTGCTGTTTTACCTGTAAGATCTAAATTCATGTTTCAAAAATAAATAAGATGAAATTTTTTTACCCGAATAATAAACTAAACACCTCTTCAATTTTACCAACCATGGTAATTTTGATGTGATGACTTTTCAGGTCGAGTCCTTTTTTGTTATACTTAGAAATAAAAATATGTTCAAAGCCTAATTTTTCAGCTTCTGAAATACGCTGATCTATTCTGTTTACAGGTCGGATCTCTCCACTCAGTCCAACTTCGCCTGCAAAACAAACTTTCGGAGAAATGGGCATATCTTCATTGCTGGAAAGAACAGCACAAACAAGTGCCAGATCGATCCCGGGATCTTCCACCTTTATTCCACCTGCAATGTTCAGGAAAACATCTTTTACTCCCAATCTGAATCCGCATCTTTTTTCTAAAACTGCCAATAACATCGCCAGCCTTCGTAGATCAAAACCAGTTGATGAACGCTGTGGTGTACCATAAGCAGCGCTACTCACCAATGCCTGTGTCTCAATTAACATTGGTCGCATTCCTTCCATAGTAGCAGCAATTGCTACTCCGCTAACCAATTCTTCTCTTGCAGTAATTAATATTTCGGATGGATTACTTACTTCTCTCAATCCGCTTCCTTGCATTTCGTAAATCCCTAATTCGTTTGTTGAGCCAAAACGATTTTTTGCAGTTCTTAATAAACGATACACATGATTTCGGTCTCCTTCAAATTGAAGTACGGTATCCACCATATGTTCTAAAACTTTTGGTCCGGCTAAACTTCCATCCTTTGTAATATGACCAATTAAAAAAACAGGTGTGCTACTTTCTTTTGCGTAACGCAATAGTTCGGCAGTACATTCGCGAATTTGTGAAACACTTCCCGGCGAAGATTCGATATGTGCAGAGTGTAATGTTTGAATAGAATCGATGATCACAAAATTCGGTTCAAGAACTTCTATTTGCTTAAAAATATTTTGCGTCGATGTCTCCGTTAAAATATAACAATTCGGATTATTCATTCCGATACGTTCGGCACGCATTCTGATCTGCTGTTCACTTTCTTCACCCGAAACATAAAGTACTTTTAAATCCTTCATGTTTATTGCAACCTGCAGCATAAGTGTGGATTTTCCTATTCCGGGTTCTCCACCAAACAATGTTAATGATCCGGGAACCAAACCGCCACCAAGCACACGCGACAATTCTTTATCATAGATAGGAATGCGATAGTGTTCCGATAAATTTATTTCTGTTACCAATTGAGGTTTTGAAGCACGCTGTGTGCTTGTACTTGCAATACCCGGAGTTTTAACATCGTCACCTTTGGATACAACTTCTTCCACATAGGTATTCCACTCATTACAAGAAGGACATCTACCTATCCATTTCGCGGATTGTGTTCCGCAGTTTTGACAAAAGAAAGATGTTTTCGTTTTAGCCATTTTTTATTTTATTCTCAATTGCTGTTGTTGAAAATCCTTCCAAAAATTCGATCGTTCTCACTTCTCCTCCATTTGCTTTCACACTATCGGAACCTACAATATATTTTTTACTTTCTTTATTTTTTTCATTTGCATCATAATCTGCACCCTTAACCAATACATGAGGATTAACAAGTTTGATCAATTCCAGAGGAGTTTCTTCATCAAAAATAATGACTCCACTTACAAAATGTAATGATGCTATTATAAGTGCACGTGTTTGTTCATCCTGCAAAGGACGCGAATTGCTTTTCCCTAATCTTTTTACAGATGCATCACTATTAATTCCAACTATAAGTTTCCCTCCCAAATCGCTTGCTTTCGCAAGATAATCGATATGTCCACGATGAATAATATCAAAACACCCATTTGTAAAAACTATTTTATCCCCTTTAAATCGCCATACAATTAAAGGAATTGAGGCAGTTTCCAAAGTAAAAATTTTGGCTTGAATAATTTCCAATGCAGGAAGTTTTTGTATAAAGGGAACCATTTTGAAAGTAAAAATATTAATTGAAAATAAAAATATGAAATTATATATTCTGTTTTGATTCTTTATTCAAAACAGCTAAAAGAATTAATGAGAGGAGGCCCAGCGACATGATGAGAACAAATTGAGAGGTCCAAACAGCCCATGCAAAGGCAAAGGCAACAGGTTTCCCGATCAAATAAACAGTTGTGAGAATTTGAATTACAATTAGCTGATAAGCACCTGTGCCCCCGGGAACCGCGATCACACCAAGACTACCAAACACTACAATTACTATTGCAACCATCACTGAAAGTTGGTTTGTTCCTTCAAAAGCAAAAAAGCAAACATACACTTGAAGGATATACATGATCCAGATAAGAATGGTATGAATAACAAACCAAACAGGTTGGTTCACGTTTTTGATACTTACTAAACCCGACCACAATCCTCTGATAAAACCCATTACCTTTCCTGAAACAAGGGTTTGAATTTTTTTACGAAAATAATAAAAGGCAACTGCTATTATAAGAAGTGTAAGAGACGCAACGATCACAAACATTTGTTTTTGCATCAGTGCATGAAACTTTTCGGCAACAGTATTAAATATCAGATCATTTGCGATTCCGGAAATACGATTGAATTCTATTCCTAAGGCTGCAAAAAAGATAAGGATCAGACAAACCACATCTAAGGCCCGCTCTGAGATCACTGTTCCGAAACCTGTCGTGAAAGGCACTTTTTCATATTTTGTCATCAAGCCGCAACGGGATATTTCACCCAAGCGAGGCAGAGCAAAATTTGCAAGATAACCAACCATCACAGAAAAAAAAGTGTTTGATGTTTTAGGATTATAACCCAAAGGATTTAAAAGTATTTTCCAGCGAAGGGCTCTGAACAGGTGACTTAATCCGCTTAATATAATAGAAAGAAAGATCCAGAAATAATTTGCATTCGCTAGGGAGATCTTAATATTCGTAAATTCCTCATCCGTTGTATTTCTAAGCGCCAGCCATATTAAAGCAACCCCTAATCCTAAAAAGAGCAGGAATTTTAATATGTTGAGCATTTGATTTTTCAAAATACTTATCGTAAGGTATTTGTTTTTGTATCGGGGAAAATGACTGTAGGCTTATATTTTTTTGCTTCTTCAAAATCCATCATGGCATAAGAAACGATGATCACCTGATGTCCGACTTTTACTTTTAAGGATGCAGGACCATTCAAACAAATTACTCCGGAACCTCGATCTCCTTTTATCACATAGGTAGTAAAGCGTTCTCCATTGTTATAATTAAATATATCCACCTTCTCGTTCTCAATCAGGTTTGCGGCTTCCATTAAGTTTTCGTCAATCGTTACAGAACCAATATAATCCAGATCGGCTTGAGTAACACTTACGCGATGTATTTTCGATTTTAAAACTTCTATTTGCATAATGGGTGCAAAACTAAATAAATAAATTTAATTGAGCGGTAGGTTTTTAGACGGAAGACAGATTTATTAATACAAAACAACATTATCGATCAATCTCACCTCTCCGATCTTAGCAGCAATACAAGCCACAGCATTTTTACCCTTATTCAAATCGTTAACAGGCTGTAGTGTTTCGGCATCGGCAATTTCAAGGTATTCAAGCTTTATCGAGGATTCTTTTAAGATTAGGGCTTCAGCATCGGCCATTAGCTCCTTAAATTGCTTTGATTGGTAATGTTCTCTGATCATAAAAAGGGTCTTAGAGATAATTGAAGCTATTTCCCTTTCTTTGGCTGTAAGCCTCTCATTTCTGGAGCTCATGGCCAATCCATTGGGTTCCCGTATAATAGCACATGAAACTATCTCAATAGGCATATCCAGCTGCTTTACCATACTTTTTATTATTGCCAGTTGCTGAAAGTCTTTTTGTCCGAAATAAGCCTTTTGCGGCTGAACTATCCGAAACAATTTACTGACTACTTGAGCCACTCCATTAAAATGCCCCTGACGATGAGCGCCTTCCATTACTTTTTCCAGTGGTCCGAAATCAATCCTTTTCCCTTCTGCCCAACTTTTATCCTCTACTTTTTGACGTTTTAGCTCTAATTCCTTTTCTGTATACATTTCCATTACTTCAGGAACAAAAACAATATCGCAATTAGCCTTTTCAAGCATCCGGCAATCTGTTTCCACCGTTCTGGGGTATTTATCAAGGTCGGAAAGATCATTAAATTGGGTCGGGTTCACAAAAATACTGCAAATCACAACATCGCACGCTGCTTTAGCCCTATTTATAAGAGAAATATGACCTGCATGAAGTGCTCCCATAGTAGGAACAAAACCAATTATTTTTTTTTGGTCCTGCATACTAATCAGGTGAATTTTAAGTTGTTCTATTGAATTAATAACGATCATTTATCCAAACACATGTTATCATTAGCGAAATGAGTATAAACACCCTCCTTTTTCCGATAAAAGTGGCCAAATCTAATATTAATACTTTGAAATTACGGAAATTTTTGCTTACTTTTGTATACTTTTTAAAAACCTAACCTTAATTCGATCTTATGAAGAAGAAAGCTAGAGTTCTTTTTGTATCTCAAGAAGTTACCCCGTATTTAGATGAAACACCTATGAGTGTTATCGGACGAAAATTACCACAAGGAATTCAGGAACGAGGCAAAGAAATCAGATTATTCATGCCAAAATTTGGAATCATTAATGAAAGAAGAAATCAATTACACGAAGTAATTCGTTTATCCGGGATGAATCTTATCATCGACAACAATGATCACCCGTTAATTATTAAAGTCGCCTCCATTCAGGCCGCTCGTATGCAGGTCTATTTTATTGATAATCAAGAGTATTTTGAGCGCAAACATGTTTTAACCGACAAAAAAGGTGATCACTTTGCTGACAATGACGAACGCGCAATTTTCTTTTGCAGAGGAGTTATTGAAACAGTTAAGAAATTAGGCTGGTCGCCTGATATTGTCCACCTTAATGGCTGGATGACAAGTTTAACAGCTCTTTATTTGAAAAAATCCTTTAAAGACAATCCTTTGTTTGCTGAAACGAAAATTGTTTATTCTGTTTATGACGATGAGTTTCCGACAGCATTAAACAAAGATTTCGCTAAAAAAGTAATTCACGAAGGTGTTGAAAAAACTGATCTGGAACATTATAAAAATCCTACCTTTGTGAACATAAGTAAAGCTGCCATCGATTTTTCAGATGGTATCATTAAGGGAAGTGCAAAAATTAATTCGGATGTGGAAAAACACATCAAAAAATCAGGCAAACCGTATTTGGATTTTGTTGCCGGAGAAAATAACGAATACATTGATGCATACTCCGCATTTTATGATGCTGTGTTGGAAGAAGTAGCAGAAATGGTTGACTAAAATTTTTTTATGAATATACAGAACAGCATACCTCAGATTTTGTCTCGAGCAATCGGGACAAAATTTTTTTATATACTATCTATTGGTGTTAGTATTTGTTTTACCTCCTGCGATGAATCAAGCGTTGTCGGATTAGATGTTCAACCGGAACACGATCTTTTGAACGTAGGCTATCAAGATACAACAACAATTTTTACCAGAACAGTAAAAGGCGATTCACTGATCACCGATGAATCATTGATCACCACCGGTATCGGCTTGATCGGTAAATATATCGATCCTGTTTTTGGTACTTCAACTGCTTCCATGTATACACAGGTGCGATTACCAAGTAATCTTACCTCTATATCATTTGGAACTTCGCCAGTTTGCGATTCTGTTATTCTTTCTTTGGTTTACGAAGGAACAGCCTATGGGAAAAAGGATAAGAAGCAACAAAAGCTAAATGTTTATCAGGTTACCGAAGCACTTAGTACAGGAGCTACCTATCACTCAAATAACACGTTAAGCAAAAGTTCAACAGACCTTACTGCGTCTAATGGATATTTATTTTATCCTCGCCCTACAGATAGTGTAACCACTGTTGGAGGGCTAAGATTAAAACCACAACTAAGAACACTGCTTGACAATACATTCGGGCAATTGCTATTAAATAATGGGGTTGCAGGAAATCTATCGGACAATGCTGCCTTTCAAAGTTTATTTAATGGAATTTATATTACTACTGAAAACACAACCGGATTAGCATCAGAAGAAGGAAACATCCTTCATTTTAAAATGGGGGAATCCACAATAAGATTATATTATCACAACAGTAATGCAACAAATAATGATTCTCTTTTTTATGATTTCAGTTTAGGAAGTGTAGCCCGTTTCAATCATTTTGAACACGACTATACAGGTGCAATTTCAGATCTTTCTACACAGATCAATTCGTCAACATCATTACAAAACAACACCGTTTATGTTCAATCCATGGCCGGTGTTAAAACAAAAATAGAATTCCCAAATTTGATGAACTGGGTTAAAGACGGAGGTATTGGAATAAACAAAGCGGAATTAGTGATCAATGTGGATACCAGTGTTGTTACATACAACATCGACACTTTTGCTGCACCCTCTGCATTAATTCTGTTTGGAATAAATGATGACGGAACATCGTATGTCATTCCCGACGCCTTTGAAGGCTCAACTTATTTTGGTGGAACACTCCTCACAGGAGCTGTGCAGTACCGTTTTAACATTGCCCGCTATATCCAACAAGTACTTGATGGCGACAGAAATAATAATGGGTTGTATATCATTGCATCCAATGGTGCTGTATTTGGCAACAGGGCTGTAATAAGCGGAGGTGCTGCCGGCAGTATTCGTCCAATGAAATTAAACATAACATTTACAAAATTACATTAACAGATGTGTGGAATAGTTGCATATATCGGAAATAAACAAGCGTATCCTTTTTTAATTAAAGGATTAGAACGACTTGAATACAGAGGCTACGACAGTGCAGGAGTTGCATTACTCGATGATAACAAATTAAATGTATACAAGTGTAAAGGTAAAGTTGTTGACCTGCATAATTTTATCAGTGATAAAAACATAAAAGGCACAATCGGTATTGGTCACACACGCTGGGCTACGCATGGTGTTCCGAATGATGTAAATGCGCATCCTCATTATTCTGCTTCTAAAAATATGGTAATGATCCATAATGGTATCATTGAAAATTACGGTCCGTTAAAAGCGGAATTAATGAAACGCGGACATATTTTTTTAAGTGATACTGATACTGAAGTATTGATCCATTTGATTGAAGACATTCAGGAAAAAGAAAATGTACGTCTTGGTGAGGCAATTCGAATTGCCCTGAACCAAGTGGTGGGTGCCTATGCGATCGTTATCTTATCAAAAAATAATCCGGACGAATTATTCGCTGCAAAAAAAGGCAGTCCAATGGTCATTGGAATTGGAGTGGATGAATTTTACATTGCTTCCGATGCAACACCAATTGTTGAATACACAAAAAATGTTGTGTATCTTGAAGATGAAGAAATTGCTTTTATTGAACGTGGTAAAGATTTAAAAATAAAAACCATAAAGAACAAAGCGAAAACGCCTTATGTTCAGGAGTTGGAATTGAAACTGGAAGCATTGGAAAAAGGTGGCTACGACCATTTCATGCTCAAGGAGATCTACGAACAACCTCGTTCTATAAAAGATAGTATGCGTGGGCGATTAAGTTCAGAAAAAGGAGTTGTAAATCTTGGTGGGATCACCGAGTACGAACAAAAGTTTTTAAACGCAAAACGAATAATTATCATTGCTTGCGGCACATCGTGGCATGCAGGATTGGTAGCTGAATACTTATTTGAAGACCTTGCACGCATACCTGTTGAGGTGGAATATGCCTCTGAATTCCGCTATCGTAATCCGATTGTTTATGAAGACGATGTGGTGATCGCAATTTCACAATCAGGAGAAACAGCGGATACATTAGCAGCAATAGAACTTGCCAAATCAAAAGGTGCAACAATAATTGGAGTTTGTAATGTGGTTGGTTCAACCATCGCACGTGCAACACATGCCGGCTCATACACACATGCCGGACCTGAGATTGGCGTTGCTTCAACAAAAGCTTTTACAGCACAAGTTACTGTTCTCACATTAATGGCATTAAGAGTTGCCTACATGAAGGGTACAATATCAAACTCCCGTTTTCATACATTGATAAGTGAGTTAGAAGCGATTCCTGCAAAAATTGAACGCGTATTAAAAACAAATGATAAAATAAAATTCATTGCCGACATATATAAAAATGTTAGCAATGCCTTATATCTCGGACGCGGATATAGTTTTCCTGTTGCTTTAGAAGGCGCATTGAAATTAAAAGAAATTTCATACATACATGCAGAAGGTTATCCTGCTGCAGAAATGAAACACGGTCCGATTGCATTAATCGATGAAGAAATGCCTGTATTTGTAATTGCAACGAAAGGCACATCCTATGAAAAAGTTGTAAGTAATATTCAAGAGGTAAAGGCCCGAAAAGGAAAGATTATTGCAATTGTAACTGAAGGTGATACACAAGTAAAAGAGATGGCGGATTATACAATTGAAATTCCGGAGACGGATGAAATTTTAGTTCCTCTGGTTTCAGTTGTTCCCTTGCAATTACTTTCTTATCACATAGCAGTAATGCGAGGCTGCAATGTTGATCAACCTAGAAATTTAGCGAAGTCCGTTACAGTAGAATAACAATAAAATAATTTTGATTAAAAAAAGTCCTGAAAATAATTTTCAGGACTTTTTTATTAATGTGCGTTCTCTTCGTTTTGCAAAACAGGCGGTTCCATTACGTGCCCACATTTTTTGCATGTCCGTAATTCAATATTCCCATAAAAATATTCGAATGTCTCTTGAAACTGTGTCATGATATTGGTGAGCATAAATTTTTTGTCATACAAAGGGTGATTGCATTTTTCACAAAACCACATCAAGCCATCTTGCTCTCCATCTCTGCGTTTACGCTCCATTACCAAACCAATTGTATTTGCACCACGAGCCGGATTGTGAGGAACTTTAGGAGGCAATAAAAAGATGTCTCCTTCTAGGATAGGAACCTCAACAGCTTTTCCATCTTCCTGAATTTTAACTACAATATCTCCTTCCAACTGATAGAAAAACTCTTCACTTTCATTGTAGTGATAATCTTTTCTTGCATTCGGTCCACCAACAACCATCACTATAAATTCAGTGTTTTCAAATACCACTTTATTACCAACGGGAGGCTTTAACAAGTGTCGGTTTTCATCGATCCATTTCTTGAAATTCAAAGGGTGTATCATTGTTATAGAAAATAAATATAAACTGAATGTAATTATTGCTTTAAAGTTTTACGGTTAACTGCAATGCAAATACACGAGGAGGCTGAATATCCATTGGTCTTCCCATTACTTCTCGATTTAATACGTTATTTACAATGAACGCAATCTTTGCCGTCTTATTTAACTGATAGGAGAGGCGTCCATCAATAATGGCATCTGCATGATCATGTTCTTTCCGATATTCTGTCATACCAGGAAAAAATACAACAAAGTATGAATCAACATTTTCCATGAAACTATTTGCACGCATACTCATTCCAAAACTCACTTTTTTATAACCTAATTCAATGTCGGCTTTACCAGTATGTTTATATCTGTATTTTAAAAGATTATTTTTTGAAGTATTAAAAGCAGAGTCCCTCTCCAAATTAAAATCAGTTTGTATCGCATCAATATAAGTATAGCCTAATAAAAGATTTGCAGTGATGGGTCCCATCTTACCTTGTCCGAGAAGAGAAACATCGATTCCACTAATTCTGGTATTACCAATATTCTGAGATTGAAAGCCAACCCCATAGGTTGGAGGGGCAAATGGTCCATACAATCCAAAAGTAAACTCCATCATATTGTGATATTCGGTCCAAAAAGCAGCGACATCCAAATATCCTTTCCAATCGCCAAATCTAAGTCCTTGCTTTACTCCTATTTCACTGCTCCATCCGCTTTCCGGACTCAGACTATCATTGGGATAAATATCCAATCCACTTGCACTTGTTTTGATATATTTTTCGGCAACTGACGGAAAACGGAATCCTTGTCCGAATGAAGCTCTAACGTATGTCGCTTTAAATAAATGATAATTTAATCCTGCACGCAGAACAGGTTTTACTTTGGATTGCTTTGCTATAGGCTTGGAATTATCCATGAATAAATAAATATCTTCGCGTGTTTCAACCGAATCGGTTTTAAAATATTCTCCGCGCGCTCCAAACGAAACGGACAACTTGTCCCATTTTTTATCTATCTGCGTAAACAAAGAAGCGTTGGTACTAAAATGCGTCCCATAGAGCGGACCGGAATGAACTTCATTATAATTATAAACCATTCCGGCGGTCCATGTTAAACCCTTCTCAAAATGTTTTTGAAATTGGTATTCCGAATAGTAAACATCACCAGTAGATTCCTGATTAGTGTTATTCAAATTTTTTGTTCTGAAAAACCGGCCTCGTAAAGTATGACGGGAATTATTCTTTGAATTATAGGTAACAAAAGGGTCCACACTAGTGCGATAAGTTGTATAGTGACTCAAATCATTACCGGCAGGTCGATATGCACCGGAATCGGCATCCAGCCATATCAGGAAAAGCCCGCCTTTAGTACGGATCGTATTTGCATTTAAACCAACTTGTAGACCCTGCAATTTTTTACCGAAACGATAACGTAAATTTGCATTTGCACGATATCGTTGCTCTGTTTCAAGATATCTATAGCCGTCATCGTTATACAAATTTCCTCCGAGGACCAAATCAAATTTATTTATTTTTTGAGCATGAAAAAAATTGAGCCCGCTATAGGTGGGATTTCCATCCTGCCACCAAACCATTTCTTTACGTTTTGGTTTATCATATACACCACCATAAAAATTGATTTTCGTTTCAGGCTCCTCTTTTGCGTAAGCAGTTCTAAAATTAATAACTCCATTCATTGCTGATGAACCGAACAAAGCAGATGACGCTCCTTTAATCACTTCTATCTGTTCACAATTTTCAACCGGCAAAAACGACCATTTCACATCTCCTGCATCAGCAGTTAACATTGGCATTTCATCAACCATAACTAACACTCTACTACCTGCACCATAACTAAATCCACTCCCCCCACGAATGTTTGCCTGACCATCAATTATATTTACACCTGGCACCTGATCAATGGCATTGTCAATTGATTGAATACATTTATTTTCAATTAATGAGGGTTTTAAAACCTCCATCGAAACCGTCACCTCATAAAGGTTTTGTTCAAATTTTCCAGCAGAAATTACAACAATATCAAGCTGCTTTGACTCGCTCTCCAGAGCAATATCCATTAAAATGGTATCGTTTGATTTTAGCTCAATCGTTTTAAACTGACTCTTGAATTCCAGAGATTTTATTTCGACCTTATGTTTTCCTGCAGTGGTCTTAAAAAAATATTTACCATCAATATCGGTTACTATTCCTGTGCTATCATCTATAACAACGGATGCGCCAACAATTGTTTCTTTGCTTTTAGAATCAGAGATTTTCCCATTTAAATAGGCGCTTTGTCCGTATAAGGACACAGAAATCTGAAATAAAAAAATCGGAGTAAGAATTTTTTTCATTTAATATGTTTACGATTCGAAAAATCTTTTTTGTGCTCGACACGAATGAATTAAACTATAAAATACAGCTTGAAATATATATAATTTAATAGATTTGTAAAAAGAGCTTGTGCAATATACAAATTAAAAATTATGGATGAAAATTTGAAATATAAAATTGCAATCAGCCTTGTTCCCAACATTGGTGATGTTCTGGCAAAAAGGCTTATTTCATATTGTGGAAGTGCAAAAGCTGTGTTTGAAGAAAAGAAAATTGCCTTAGAAAAAATACCAGGTATAGGTGAAATTATCTCTAAAGCAGTTGTAAATCAGAAGGTATTTAAACGGGCAGAGGAAGAAATAAAATTTATAGAAAAAAATGAAATCACCCCTTTGTTTTATCTCGATAAAGAATACCCTAAACGATTAACGCATTGTGAAGATAGCCCTGTTATTTTATATTTTAAGGGTAAAGCAAATGTGAATTCCGAAAAGGTGATCAGCATTGTTGGAACGCGCGAAGCGACAGATTATGGAAGACAACAATGTGAAAAATTAATTGCAGACCTGGCTATCTACAACCCAATCATCGTTAGCGGACTCGCATATGGAATCGATATTTGTGCACACAAGGCAGCCATGGAGAATAACCTTACCACAATTTGTGGATTGGCTCATGGGTTAGATAAAATATATCCTGCCATCCATACCCAAGCTGCAACAAAAATGTTGGAAAATGGGGGGTGGTTAACCGACTTTACAAGTAATGTTATTCCGAACAGAGAAAATTTTCCAAGAAGAAACCGAATTGTTGCCGGTATGTCGGATGCAACAATTGTGATAGAATCAAAAATAAACGGAGGCTCCTTAATTACTGCAGATATCGCCAATAGCTACAACAGAGATGTTTTCGCCTTTCCCGGACGTGTAAATGACGAATGTTCGAGAGGGTGTAATAACTTAATAAAGCAAAATAAGGCAGCATTAATTCAATCGGCTGCCGATATAAGTTATATTCTGGGCTGGGAGCAAACAATTAAAAAGGCTCCGATTCAAAAACAATTATTTATTGAATTAAAACCGGAGGAAGATATTTTAGTATCCTTGTTAAAAGAAAAAGAAAGCATGAACGTTGATGATATTTGTCTCCAAGCAAAAATGCCTATGAGTAAAGTTTCGTCACTATTATTAACCCTTGAATTTTCAGGAATTGTAAAATCCTTGCCGGGTAAAATGTACAGATTAAACTAGATTTAAAAGATTTGTCCCGTGCCCACCCCGACTGAGCATACAAGTAAAGCCCTTACGAATAAAGTCGTGAACAGAAGAAATCCAATCGAACATAAAAAAAACTCCTGCTTCTTACGAAACAAGAGTTTATTTTTCCAAGTCTTCAAGCTGTAAATTTTACTCTACAGACTTCAATTTTTTATCAATATCACTAACCACTTTTTTCTGGGCCTCGATCTCCCCCTTTTTCTTGTCTTGATCAGATTTATTTTTTACAATATCTTCTTGTGCTTTTTTGATTTTTTTATTATAATCATCAATATCTCCATTCAGATTCTTATTATCCTTTTCTAATGATTTTTGCTCATCTTCAAAATTAGATTCTATCTTTTGAGCATCTTTTAATTGTTGTTCAATCGCATCTTTTGTTGCTTTTACTGCAAACTCTTTTACAATCTTTTCAGCCACATTGTATTGATCTTTATGATCACCGGAATTTAAAAATGCTCCACCAAGATCAAATGCAACAACAAAATTAATTTCAGGATCGCCTTTTTTTCCAAGAGCTTTTCCATAAATATCAATTGTATTATTACCCATTTCTTTAATCATTGCATGATCAATAAAGACCCCTCCGTCCTTGGAAGATCTTTTACCATCATATGTTTTCATAAAGGAACGAAAAGCGTCTTCAGCTTCAGAAGGACTGATTCCATATAACGTAACAGAAAGTGCATTATGACTCCCTCCACCAATATTTTCAGTTGATTGTTTTACTTTAATTTTTTGAGAAGAAGCTGATAATGCGATTGCAATAGCAAAAGCGAAAGAGAGAATTTTTTTCATTTCTATAGATTTTAAAATTGAATCTACAAGATACAAAAATCTCTCCAAAATAAAAAATGAATCACGAAATTTATTTTATTCGTCATCAAGATCTGTCACGCCACCTGAAATAATGAATTTCATAACTTCAGCAGAGGAGGAATCAACAGGTGTAATATGATCGACAGGAACAATCAATAAATTTCCAGAAAAAGAATAGGATAAAGGAACGTAGACAGCCATTGTTCCTTTGGCAAGTTTAAGTTCACTAAGATCTTCCTGCGTAATAAAACCCAATTGCTGAATACTATTTTCTTTATTTATTGTAACCAGCACAGGCTTATTAAATCGTTTTTTGCTACCCACAAATGCAGATAAAAAATCTTTGATGGACGAATAAATAGTTTTCACAACAGGCGTATGTTCCAAAGTATAATCGAACAAATTGAATAGAGGACGTAAAATAATTGAAGAACCCAGCAATCCCATTAAAAAAACAAGAACTAAAGCAATGGCAATTACAATAAATGGGTCGACAAGCGGACTGACGATTGTGCCGAAAATATGGACAAATGAGCCTATCAATGAAATAACTCTGTAAAGAACATATGCGGTAATTGCAACAGGAACTGTAATGATAAGTCCCTGAACAAAATAAATTAAGATCTTTTTCATCTGATGAATAAACTGTTTTTTTACAAAAGTAGTCATTAAATTATGCTTACTTACCAATCATTTCTGCAAGCTTCTTTTGTTGTGTCTTTGGAAGGCCAAAAATAACAAGTTCGTAGGAATCACTTATCCATTCTTTCAATTGTTCTTCAGTTGCAGAACCATCAAGAATAACAGTGTTCCAATGTCTTTTACTCATATGGTAACCCGGAATTACGAATGGGAATTGTTCTCGCAATTCTATGGCTTTTTCAGGATCGCACTTAATATTTATCTGCATCGGTGTTCTATCCAACCCTGCTAATAAAAAAGCTTTCCCCATTATTTTAAACACTAAAATATCAGGTCCAAAAGGCAAACCTTCCTCTGCACAACTTTTGGAATTACAATAATCTCTTATCTCTTCAATATTCATTTAGTTCCAGATCGTTCAACAGTCTTAGTAATTATTCGGTAACAATTTAGAATCTTTAATTTTCGAAAGTACCACCATGGTTTGCATTTGCCCGATCTCTTCCATCTTGCTCAAACGTTGCGAAATAAGAGATTCAAAATCACGAATATCTTTTAGCATAACTATTAATATATAATCCGCATTCCCCGTTACCTGATAACATTCCATAATTTCAGGGATCTTATTGATCTCCTTTTTGAAATTCGAAATTGCATTTTCAATTTGACGGGTTAAGGTTATCTGAATGATCGCCTTTATTCCAATACCAAGCGCTTCTTCATTCACTTCGGTATAATACCCTTTGATAAGTTTGGCATTTTCCAGTTTTTTTACCCGCTCTAAAGTTGGAGCAGGAGAAAGACCTATTTCACCGGATAATTGCAAATTGGTGATCTTCGCATTTTCCTGAAGGATCTTAAGTATTTTCAGATCTAATTTATCTAGATTATAGTTCATTGAATAGGTTATTTATTCAAAGTTAAAAAAATAAAAAAGAACCTGTAATTTTTGCTACTTTTGGTACGCTTATAATAAACCCGAACACTTTTTTACTATGAAAAATAAAATTCAGGACCTGGAAATAAAGATCGCAGAAGCCCAATTGGGTGGGGGCGAAAAACGTATTGAATCACAGCATAAAAAAGGAAAATTAACGGCCCGTGAACGTCTTCATTTTTTGATGGATGAAGGCACGTTCGAAGAAATTGGAATGTTAGTCACTCACCGTTCAACAGAGTTTGGTTTGGAACGCGAAAAATATTTAGGAGATGGTGTCATCACAGGATACGGCAATATTAATGGACGTTTAGTATATGTTTTTTCTCAGGATTTTACAGTATTCGGAGGATCGTTATCTGAAACTCATGCTGAAAAAATTTGCAAGATAATGGACCTAGCTATGCAAAACGGAGCTCCGGTAATTGGCTTGAACGATAGTGGTGGCGCTCGTATCCAAGAAGGAGTTGTTTCCTTGGGCGGTTATGCCGATATTTTTTATAGAAATACTTTAGCGTCAGGGGTTGTCCCTCAACTTTCCGCGATCATGGGACCTTGTGCAGGCGGGGCTGTTTATTCGCCCGCTATTACTGATTTTATAATGATGGTGGAAAACACATCCTATATGTTCGTTACAGGTCCAAACGTTGTGAAAACAGTGACTCACGAAGAGGTAACTTCTGAAGAATTAGGAGGCGCTTCTACTCACTCTACCAAATCCGGTGTAACACATTTTTCATGTGCAAATGAAATTGAATGTATCAATAATATCAAAGCATTGTTGAGTTATATGCCTCAAAATTGCGAAGATGATGCACCAAGTGTAGCCTATGAAAGTAACGGGAATGAAAAACGCCCCGGCCTAAACGCAATTATCCCTGAAAATCCAAATCAACCATACGACATGCGTGACGTGATCTGTGGGATTATTGATAACGACACATTCTTAGAAGTACATAAAAATTTTGCGGAGAATATTGTTGTCGGATTTGCGCGGTTAGCAGGAAAAAGCATAGGTATTGTTGCTAATCAGCCTGCATTTTTAGCCGGAGTATTGGATATAAATTCGTCAACAAAGGCTGCCCGATTTGTACGTTTCTGTGATAGCTTTAATATTCCTTTATTGGTATTTGAAGATGTTCCAGGATTCCTGCCCGGCACAGATCAGGAGTGGCACGGAATTATTACCAACGGGGCGAAACTATTATACGCTTTCTGTGAAGCTACTGTTCCACGTGTTACTGTGATTACCCGTAAAGCATATGGTGGCGCTTATGATGTAATGAATAGCAAACACATTGGAGCTGACATGAATTATGCGTGGCCATCTGCAGAAATCGCTGTAATGGGTGCAAAAGGGGCAGCTGAAATTATTTTTAAAAATGAAATTGCGACAGCAAAAAATCCGGCAGAGAAACTTGCAGAAAAAGAAAAAGAATACATATTGCATTTTGCAAATCCATACCGTGCTGCCGAAAGAGGTTATGTTGACGAAGTGATCAAACCGGAGGACACTCGCGAGAAGCTTATAAAGGCATTTAGCATGCTTAAAAATAAAGTTGCTAAGTTACCGAAGAAGAAACACGGGAATATTCCTTTATAAAATATTTATCAGAAATAATAAGAACGCAATAAAATTTTATTGCGTTCTTTTATTTTAACCCTATCACTGCCATCATTCTGCCTGTAACACCTTTTTCTTTCCTGTGAGAGAAAAAAGTGTTATTGTTTTTCACTGTACAAAAATCAGAAATTTCAATGTTTCTTTCCTCTAATCCGAAATCAAGCAATTGCCGGAGATTCGCTTTTTTCAGATCGACAAACCATTTTTGTTTTTGCTCATCAAACCGCTTTTGTGAAAAATCAAAATGTGTTGCAACCTCTTCTCCTACTTCAAAATTTTCATAGGAAATGCAAGCACCTATAAATGCTTTACAGTCTTTTCCTTCCGTTCCATATTGCTCTCCCATTAATTGTAATGCATTTAAAACGATCTTTCCTACAGTTCCTTTCCAACCTGCATGGATAGCAGCAACAGCATTGTTCTTTGTATCATGAATTAAAATTGGAGTGCAATCGGCAACAGAAACTGCTAAAAACACATTCGGTTTATTTGTGATCTGTGCATCAAATTTTTCATTTGTTACAGGTGTTTTTATTACCAACACATGGTTTCCATGAACCTGATAACATCTTGACACCTGTGATAATTCAATTCCTAAACTACCAAAAAACAACGCTCTGTTCTTCCAAACATTTTGCTCTGCATCATTGACAGACAACCCTAAATTCATTGAATTAAAAGGCTCGGGGCTCACTCCACCTATTCGAGTGCTTTGTGCAGCGATAATTGTTGAGGGATCGAATATTTTTGGTTGCAGAATCATGTTGCAAATATAATCCAAAAGACCTCAGCCACAGATCCTCCCCCCCTTACCTCGCCATATCCGTCCTGAGGACACCTTCTCCATTTGGAGAAGGGATAAGGCTCCGGAACAAAATATTTCTTAGCGAAACTAAGTGTCCTTAGTGCCTTAGTGGTAACTTTTTTTCGTTTCTTTGCAAAAATATTTTCTAATGAACATTTTAATTCTTGGCTCGGGCGGACGTGAACATGCATTTGCATGGAAATTATCACAAAGTAAAAAATTAGGTAAATTGTTTATTGCTCCCGGCAATGCAGGAACCGCAAATTTCGGGACAAATGTGGCGATCTCGGTAACGGATTTTGACGGAATAAAGAAATTTGTTTTGGAGAATGCTGTAAATATGGTTATTGTAGGACCGGAAGATCCTTTGGTTAAAGGAATTTATGATTTCTTTATAGCTGATGTTCAATTAAAAAATATCCCTGTTATTGGTCCGCAAAAAGCAGGTGCACAATTAGAAGGCAGCAAAGATTTTTCAAAAAAATTCATGATCCGTCATAATATTCCAACTGCACGTTACGAAACTTTTACAAAAGACACGTTAGCTGATGGTTTGAAATTTTTAGAAACACTGGAAGCTCCTTATGTTCTGAAGGCAGATGGACTTGCAGCAGGCAAAGGAGTTATTATTCCGAATACATTAGAAGAAGCAAAAATAGAATTGACGGAAATGCTTGCCAATGCAAAATTTGGTGTCGCATCAGCAAAAGTGGTCATTGAAGAATTTTTGAAAGGTATCGAACTATCTGTATTTGTCCTTACAGATGGTAACTCATACAAAATATTGCCTTCGGCAAAGGATTACAAACGAATTGGAGAAGGCGATACAGGATTGAACACAGGAGGAATGGGGGCAATTTCTCCGGTTCCATTTGCTGATGATGCTTTCATAAAAAAAGTTGAAGAACGTGTGATCATTCCTACCATAAACGGATTAAAAAAAGAAGGAATTGTTTATAAGGGATTTATCTTTATCGGATTGATGAACAACAATGGTAATCCCCAAGTGATCGAATATAATGTTCGAATGGGAGACCCTGAAACAGAAGTGGTAATACCGCGTATTAAATCTGATCTTCTTGATTTGTTTGAAGGTGTGGGAAATGGAAATTTACATGAGAAAACATTTGAAGTAGATAATCGTTTTGCTACAACCGTCATGCTTGTTGCAGGTGGATATCCGGAAGAATATGAAAAGGGAAATATTATAACCGGGTTAGAATTAGTAGATGGAAGTCTTGCGTTTCATGCAGGGACAAAACAAGACGGAAAAGACATTGTAACAAACGGAGGGAGAGTGATTGCTATTACTTCTTTTGGAACCACAATGAAGGAAGCCTTAAAAAAGTCCTTCACAAATGCTGAGCATATTCAATATAAAAACAAATATTACAGAAAGGATATAGGAAAAGATCTGGAAGTTTATTTCAGATAATGATTTCCAAGAAACTAAATATCCCCAAACCGAAGTATCGATTTGGGGATATCTGTTAAAAATATCTTGATTATTTTAGAGAGCCTTTCGCTTTCGCTGCTTTGTTAAATTTACCTTGCATATACAACCAAACAAAGATCAATGAAACAATGATCACCCAAAAAAATATGTTTGGCGTTCCACCTAAATGCTTAACGATTTTAAATGTCCATTGAAAAAAATGACCTAATCCATTAAAAATATCTGTCCAATTCATGCTATTGATTTTTATTTTATTGACCTCAAATGTACAAATTTTATTCAAAATCAATAATTTTTTAAGCTAATTTTAGCACTGAAATTATGTTTATACGATTTTTTAAATCCAACAATGCCACTGCATTGCTTTTTTTACCTCTAATTGCTATCGCAATTTGGGCTTTTGGATTTATTTCTCCAACCATCCTACCTGTTAAACAGGCTATGCCTCTATATGAATTGATAGCAGGTATCTTCATTAATATTCCCTGGCTATCCACAGCTATTGGACTTTTATTGGTAATAGGAGAAGCCTTTTTATTGAATTTTATAGTAAATGAAAATGAGATCTCAAATAAACAAACTTACCTTCCGGCTCTATTTTATATTGTTTTCATGAGTAACAATAAAGCGATGCTTACCCTACATCCTCTGTTATTCGGGAATTTATTTATATTATTTGCCCTTCAAAAGCTGATGAGTTCTTACCGCAAAGACAAGGCTTTTTCGAATGCCTTCGATGCCGGCTTGCTTATCTCAATTGCCACCCTTTTTTACCTACCTTATTTTATTTTTTTACCATTACTTGGGGTTGGGTTAATTCTGTTCCGTCCATTTAATTGGCGGGAATGGATCATTTCGTTCCTGGGAGCAGCTGTTCCGTTTATTTTTATTCTTACTTATTATTTTTGGAATGACCGGCTGGACCAACTGTTTTATGATAAAATCTTTTATGCATTGATAAGGGAAAAAACCATTTCAACTCTTTCCAATAATTTTTATTTTATGATTGGGATTGGATGGATGCTCATCATAGTTTCCCTTTGGAAAATCATATTAGGAGAGGGCATTGGCTCGCAACGGACAAAAAAGTCCATCATTTTTTTGGTTTGGTTCTTCTTTTTATCTGCATTATCAATTTCACTTGCGCCCGAAATTTCAACCAAATATTTTTCGGCATTGGCAATTCCTGCAGCAGTATTTTGCTCTAATTATTTTGCCAACATAAAAAAAGAATGGTGGGCCGAATTTTTATTTCTCCTGCTCCTTTCCTCCCTCATTTTAAATTTGTTGGCCTAGATTTTTTGAACAATCTATCAATAAAGCATATTTACGCTAGTTTTATTTCTAACTTTACACCTCAACATTTTTAAGCAACTATTATGAGCAAATTTGGAGTCGTTATTTTTCCGGGATCTAACTGTGATCAAGATATGATCTATGTTTTAAGAGATATCATGGGACAAGAAGTAGTTGAATTATGGCATAAGGATACAGACTTAAAAGGATGCGATTTTATCGTCCTTCCCGGAGGGTTTTCCTATGGAGATTATTTACGTTCCGGAGCAATTGCACGTTTTTCTCCTATTATGGAAAAGGTCATTGAATTTGCGAATAAAGGCGGTTATGTGTTGGGTGTGTGTAATGGATTTCAAATCCTTTGTGAAGCCGGATTGGTACCGGGGGCCTTGTTACACAACAACGAAAGAAAATTTATTTGCAAGAATGTATTCATCAAAGCTGAAAACAATTCGACACTTATCACTTCAGAGATCCCAACAGAAAAAGCTCTGAAAATCCCTATTGCCCATGGCGAGGGAAAATATTATGCTGATGCTGAAACCATCAAACAATTAAATGCAAATGGTCAGATCATTTTCCGCTATTGCGATGAAAATGGAAATGTCACTGATGCCGCAAATCCAAATGGCTCTACAGAAAATATTGCCGGCGTTTGTAATGCAGGAAAAAACGTTTTTGGAATGATGCCTCATCCCGAAAGAGCAACTGATGGAGAACTAAGTAATATTGATGGCCGCTGGATCTTTGACTCTCTTCTCAGCTTAGTTAAAAACTAATATCCAAAAAACCGTCTTTATTCAAAAAAACAGCAAAAAACACTAGCTTTTGTCATTTTTTTACATTTTTTACGTCATTTTTGTCCGATTATTGAGTTTTTAATCCTTATCTATTACTAACAATTCATCAACAATTCTAATAATACCTGTTCATATTTTGGCCTTCGTTTCTATAAATTAATACCTTAACTTTATTGTGGTTATTAAATACAAGTATTAAACGATTTAAAAATTTGCCATGAGTTTTATGAACGAAGCTACTCCAACCGTTACAGTGAAGAAAAAAAATATTTCTACATTGATTGAATATTGCATTGAAAACAAGATCGACTTTACCCTTAGATCGAAATCAAATGATGATTTTGATCTGGAGTTCATTGTAACAAATACTAAAAAAGCAATTGCTTTAGGTATGTGTTTAAAAGAACTGAAACTGGAGTTGAACGGACTCAGCGTTACATCTGTTGCAAGCCTTAAGGCAAACAAAAAGGTGATTCCTGCAAAAGAAACCGGCTTAACAATAGGAAATGGAATTGTCGCTGAAGGCGAAACAGAAATGGCCTTTGAAGATGCATTAAAATTCGATTTGGGTTCTTCGAACTAAGGAGCTGTAATTAAAATTTTTAAATGACGTCCCTGCAACAAAATGCAGGGGCGTTTTTTATTTTTCATAAAAATGCATCTCTTTCAAATACTCCCAAACTGCTGAAGGCAGAAAATAACGAATATCTTTTTTTTCTTTCACTGCATTTCTGATTACTGTTGAGGACAATTCCATCAATGGAGCATTTATAATTTTAACCTTTTTATGATCGGAAAACTTATTTTCCTTAAACCCCGGCCGTGGATAAACATAGAGCTCGTATTCTTTCAGGATCTCATCATAATTTTTCCATTTTGGAAAACTGTCTAAATTGTCGCTTCCCATTATCAAAACAAAATCATTGTTTGGATATTTCTCTTTCAAATAGGTAAGGGTGTTTATTGTGTAGGATGGCTGTGGCAGCTTGAATTCGATGTTACTCGCTTTCATCTTATTATTATCGCCAATAGCTAAAGTAACCATTTGCAGGCGCTGCCTTTCGTGAAGTAAGGTTTGTTTTTGTTTCAATGGATTATGCGGAGAAACCACAAACCATATCTTGTCAAGATCGGTAAATGCCAACATATGATTGGCTATAACCATATGACCAACATGTATTGGATTAAAGGAACCGAAAAATAAACCTACTTTCATTGTCAAAATTACTTTACCCACATAAAGATATGAGGATTATTTTCATACTGTTCAATATCCTTGCTGAATGCAATTACAAAAAAATCGATCAAAGGCAGAACACCAAAGCATCCTCCAAATGTAGCAACATAAACAATGGGAACCCAAGGTTTTGTTCCAAGCAACACACGATGTGCCCCAATAAATCCTAAAGGAAAAGGAAAAGCAAAAAATGCAGAAAGCAACTTTTCCCTGTTCTTAAACTTTTTAGTTTCAGTTTTTTTTATGATCGTATCACAAGAAAATTCCTTTCTGTTCAGAATTTGAACAACAGGAACATTAAATGAAATAGCTTTGGGCTCATCTGGGAACTGCTTCTTATATGGAGTTTCAGCCAGCGAGACTTTCCAAAGCATAAAAACCAAAGTAAAAAAGAAAAACAATTTTGGTGTACCCACTACCTTTACAGAATAAAAAAAGGGGATGTTTTAAACGCATCCCCTTTGAAATTAACAGCAATTATTTTGCTTCATTAAAACGTCTAGTAACTTCATTCCAGTTGATCACATTCCAAAAAGCGGCAATATAATCAGGTCGTTTGTTCTGGTATTTTAAATAATACGCATGCTCCCAAACATCCATTCCTAAAATTGGAACACCTTTCACTTCTGCAACATCCATTAAGGGATTATCTTGGTTCGGACTTGAACAAACAACAAGTTTTCCTTCTTTCACTATCAGCCATGCCCATCCTGAACCAAAACGGGTAGCACCGGCAGCTGCAAACTGAGTTTTAAAATCGGCAAAAGAGCCGAATGCACTGTTTATGGCAGCAGCAAGCTCTCCTGTCGGCTCACCACCAGCATTTGGAGCCATCACAGTCCAAAAAAGAGAATGATTAAAATGTCCGCCACCATTGTTGCGCACTGCCATTGGATATTTTGAAATATTCTTACAGATCTCTTCAATGCTCAATTTTTCAGTTTCTGAACCGGCAATAGCTGCATTAAGGTTATTAACGTAAGCCTGATGATGCTTTGAAAAATGAATCTCCATGGTTAGAGCGTCAATATGAGGTTCTAAGGCATTATAAGCATAAGGTAATTTTGGTAATTCGAAAGCCATTTTATATAAATTTAGAGGTTAATTTTTTGATTCATTAAGAGGTGTAAAGATAGGAAATATTGTACGGTTTTTTCTAAATTTTTCTTGATTTAAGTCACCGTTTTGGAGTGGTTCTTAACATTGCATTGTTTATAGAATAATGCTATAAGGCTTTATTCAATTTTGTCAACCTTGATTTTTGGCTATCTTTGCCGCTAGATACTAGTATTATTCACAACACAAAAACTAACAAAATGAAAAAATTATTTTCTTTAATTATCGTTGCTGGTGCATTAAGCATCGTGTCATGCGGTGGTCCATCAAAAGAAGACGCTGAAAAAGCAGCTGCTTTGGTGAAGTCACAAATGGATTCAGTTGAAAAAATCGCTGCTGCAGGATTAAATTCTGCAATGAAAGATTCTACAGCTACTAAAGATTCTGTTGTTGCAACACCAGCAAAGTAATTTGAATTAATTTATAAAAAAACCTCTCATTCTGAAATTTCAGAATGAGAGGTTTTTTTATTGTATTATATTTATTTCAACAGTTCAACAGCTTTTTTCAAAACGTTGTCCTGGCTTTGTATCACTTGATAAAATCCCTCACCATTAAAAATATTTCTAGCTATCAACGCTTTTAATTGATTTTTAAGAATACTCTCTGAGTGCACAATTTCTTTCTCGTTTCGCTTGATCTTATTTTTTTCGGCATATTTAACAAACTCGTCAATAATGGCCGGGGTGATAACAAAGGATCGGTTAAAATTCTCAATCGTTTTATATCCTTTTAAATTCTGTCGTTCTTTATCAGAATATTCAAATGCAAAATCATTTACCAGACCTGTATACAACACCTCCGTCAAATATAGTGATCGCCCCGAAGTATCCAATGCAACAAAAATATCGGGAACTATTCCACCACCACCGTAAACAACCTTACCTGCAGGTGTTGTAAATTTCAGGGAATCAGAAATTTTAATGCTATCTGCATTTTCTAACTCGCCTTTTGCAAATCGATTATTCTCTTCCTCGTAATAAGCATCTACACCCGCTGCATATGATTTTTGGATACACCGACCGGTCGGGGTATAATAACGGGCAATTGTCAGACGGATAGCAGAACCATCTGAAAATTCACTTTGTTCCTGCACCAGTCCTTTTCCGAATGAGCGTCTTCCAATAATTGTAGCCCGGTCGTTATCCTGCAAGGCACCGGCTAAGATCTCACTTGCGGATGCCGAACCATCATCGATCAAAACCGTTAACTTTCCATTTTCAAAATCACCTTTTTTTGTTGCTTTATAATCCTTGCGTGGACGGGCCTTTCCAATTGTATAAACTATTTCCTTCCCGTCTCCCAAAAATTCATCCGCGATATCAACTGCTGTATTCAAAAATCCGCCGCCATTTCCACGCAGATCAATGATCAACTCTTGCATTCCTTTGGATTGCAACTTTTCAAAAGCCTGCATGTATTCATCATATGTTGTTGCACCAAACCGGCTGATCTTTATATATCCGATTTTAGGGCTTACCATATAGGCTACATCGATACTGTAAATCGGAATGGTGCCACGGGTAATAGTGAAATCAAGCAATTTCCCTTTCCCTCTCCTCATAATACTTACCTTCACTTTTGTTCCTCCTTTACCCTTAAGGTTTTCCATCACTTTTTTGTTCGTGATCTTAACACCTGCAACAACTTTCCCATCAACCTTTATTATTTTATCTCCTGCCTGAACCCCAACCGCTTCTGAAGGTCCGCCCTGAATAGCAGAAATAACACGTATCGTGTCATCAACAATATTAAATTCCACACCAATTCCTTCAAAATTACCTTGTAATGGTTCATTGCTGGCAGTAAGTTCATCTGCAGAAATATAACTAGAGTGCGGATCTAATGTAGACAGCAAGGAAACAATCGTATTATCAACCAGGTCCTTTGTTTTGATAGTATCTACATACTGATCCTCAATATATTTAATTATCTGATCTATTTTACTGTATTGATTATTGCCGTCAATGGCCATGGCTCCATTCGGATTTTTTGTACTGAATGTACTGCCAATAAGGATTCCTAGGATCAATACCAGGGCAAAAACAATAGGAAGGTAAACATAAAATTTAGGACGATTCATCTTTTCAACGGGAAATTAAATGGTAGGCAAAGGTTTTGTATATCTGACAACTTCTACTCCGAATTTTTGAAGGAAATCAACACCTTCATCGCTTTTTAAGCCTTTAAAATCAGCATAGGAATTCAAATAATATACCTTCTTAATCCCCATAGTATATATTACTCTGGCGCAAGAAATGCATGGTGAAAGTGTTACGTATAGAGTAGCGCCTTCCATTGTAACATTATTTTTTGATGCATAAAGAATAGCATTTTGCTCGGCATGCAATGCTAAAGAACAGCTCCCTTTGCTATCGCGCGGACAACCTTGTTCCGGCCATTCTATATCGCAATTATGAGTTCCTGCAGGTGGACCATTATAACCCAACGATACAATACGCGTTTCTTTTGTCAAAACTGCACCAACTTGGGCTTTCACACAATGTGAACGCTTGGCCAAATTTTCTGCCAACTCCATATAGATCTCATCAAAACTAGGTTTCTTCATATACTGCATTTTTTCAGGAAACAAAGGTAGATAAAAAATAGGCTTTAGAATGGATTTCAACCGATCAGTTAGACAGATCTCTTCATTATTCAATTTAGGTCCCATTTCCCCATCTGTTTAAGGGTTCGTCATAGAAAATAATGGCACCTAAAGACAACTCCTATTTTAAATTTCTAATGACAAAAACTGACTTTCCTCACATAAAAGGTAAAAAAAACATGATAAAAATATCAAAATAAAAAAATTTGAAAAATATTTTTTCTCTTAAAAGACCTAATTAAATTACTCTTTCGGGTTTTTTCCGTTTTTGAAAATTTTTGCGTTTTCGCATATTTGTTTAAATATTAATACATGCACCGCTATGACAGTTGTCATAATTGGTTTAAATATATGTACAGACATTTGTTATATGAAATTGCTAACAGGTAATTAACATAAATTTTTGATTATGGAAAGTACATTTGTAATAGGAATAACGTTTAAGAATGCTGACATCACCACTCGAAGTGCTTTTTCAATTAATGCTGAAAAGCAAGTTGAATGTTATAATTTGGCAAAAGAATTAAAGTTCAACGATTTTGTGGTATTAAGCACATGTAACAGGACAGAGATATATGGTTTGGGCTCTGTTGAACTTGCAGAACAAATCATTACCACAGTTTGTAATCAATCCAAGGAACTGTTTGACGCGTACAAATTTGTAAAAACTTCGGAAGAAGCTTTGGGACATATTTTTCAGGTTGCTTCAGGACTTGATTCCCAGATATTAGGGGATTATGAAATTTTAGGGCAATTTAAAAATGCTTGTAAACTATCCAAAGAAAATGGGTTATTGGGTCCTGTCTTTGAAAGAATGGCAAATGTTTGTATTCAGGCTTCGAAAGAAATAAAAACAAAAACAGATCTAAGTAAAGGAACCGTTTCTGCATCCTACGCTGCAATTGAAATATTAAAAGAAAAAATTGGAGAGAAGCCTACAACATGCTTATTGATAGGAACAGGTAAATTTGGAAACAATATTTCTAAGAACATCAAACATTATTTACCGAATTTCGATTTGACCATTTCAAACAGAACTTACACAACTGCTTTGGATATCGCCATGACGCATGGTTTTTCATTATTACCATATGAGAATATCGATGAAAATCTGCAAAATTTTGAGGTCATAATTTTAAGTACAGCTTCCGAGCAGTATATCGTTACTCCTCAGCACCTGGTAAACTCTAAAATAAAATTAATTCTTGACCTTTCAATTCCGCAAACGGTTCACCCTGATTGCAAAACAAATAACAATGTGGAAGTTCTTGATATCGATACAATTTCTGCTATCTTGGACAAATCGCTTGCAAACAGAAAAACATATCTGCCAATCGCAAATGAGATAATAAATGCACATATTGCTACATTTGTTGACTGGAATGATTTTTATAAAAAAAGAAATCAAATTGTAGAATTGAAAAAAATGCTGATTGATGCTAGTCAGGGCTGTCCTCATTTGGCAAAACTTGAAGATGCTGTTAAAGAAGAAATGGTTAATAAAACAATTCAATCCTTTGTAGTAAGTTTGAAACAAAATAAAAATTTGAAATTTGAACCTGAGAAGATTTTGAGTAAATTCATGCATTATGGACAGGCTAATTAGAATAGGATCGAGAGACAGCAATTTGGCTTTATGGCAAGCAAAATTCATCGAAAATTTATTAAATAAACAAGGAATAAAAACAGAAATCACCCTTGTAAAAAGTGAAGGAGATATTAACCTAACGGTTCCATTATATGAAATGGGCGTTCAGGGTATTTTTACAAAAACACTTGACAGCGCCTTGCTGTCAAACAAAATAGACATCGCTGTTCACTCCCTTAAGGATGTTCCCACACAATTACCAAAGAATTTAAAAATTGCAGCCATTCCCAAAAGGGCAAATGTAAAAGATGCTTTGGTTTATCAGGATCCGACATTTAAAGTTTCTGAAAGAGAGGGAATAACCATTGCTACCAGCAGTTTAAGAAGAAAAGCGCAATGGCTGAACAAATACCCGAATCATACCATTGAATCAATACGGGGAAATATCAATACCCGATTAGAAAAACTTGGAAGTACAACACATTGGAATGCAGCATTATTTGCTTCGGCAGGTATTGATAGGATCGGATTAAATGTACCAAACAAATTAGAATTGGATTGGATGCTCCCGGCTCCTGCACAAGGCGCATTGGGTATAGTATGCAGAGAAGATGATCCGGAGGTTGAGGCAATTTGTAAAACCCTTAATCATCATGAAACAGCAGTTTGCACCGGAATCGAAAGATCCTTTTTAAGAAATCTGAAAGGCGGATGTTCAATACCTATAGCCGCTCTGGCAATTGCTGACAATAACAAAATTCATTTCACCGGAAATATTCTTTCACTGGATGGCGTTCGTAAAGTTGAAGTTGAAATGGATTTTGAATTAGAAAATTATGAAAATGCCGGAAAGTTAGCAGCGTTGAAGTTGCTTGCAAATGGGGGCGATAAGATTGCTCAGGAGCTAAAAAGTTTTATGACAGAATAAAATATTTTGCCACAATTTCTTCCGGCAAAACAGATATTGATCTAATAATTAATATCAAAGAGGATCGCATCAAAATCTCCTTTGGGATAATAAATTCCCGGACAGCGAAAATTTACAAAGAACTAAATAAAATAATATGAATAAAGAGCATCTTTTTATAAAAGCATTAAAAGGCGAAAAGGTTGAAAGGCCTCCTGTATGGATGATGAGACAAGCGGGAAGATATTTGCCGGAATACATCGAATTAAGAAACAAATATGATTTTTTTACTCGCGTTCAAACACCTGAGTTAGCATGTGAAATTACCATTCAACCTGTTGACCACATCGGAGTAGATGCTGCAATATTGTTTTCTGATATTTTAGTGATCCCTCAAGCAATGGGTCTCGAAGTGCAGCTTTTAGAGCACAAAGGGCCTTTTTTACCTAAAACAATAAATACGCAAAAGGATATTGATGCCTTGCTTGTTGGTGAAGATGCTGTTGCCTCCCTCGATTATGTAAACAAAGCAATAAAACTGATCAAAAAAGAATTGAATGATCGTGTGCCGCTGATCGGATTTGCCGGAGCTCCTTTTACCATCCTTTGTTATATGGTGGAAGGGAAAGGAAGTAAAACATTTGACAAGGCTAAACAATTTTGTTTTTCTCAACCGGAATTGGCCCATCAATTACTCAATAAGATAACTGACGTAACAATCGCTTATCTGCACGAACAAGTAAATGCGGGTGCAGATGTAATTCAGGTTTTCGACAGTTGGAGCGGAATGTTGGCTCCAAAAGATTTTAATCAATTTTCGCTCCCCTATTTAAATAAAATTTCCGACAGTTTAAGTGCAAGAGTTCCTGTCATTCTTTTCCCTAAGGGAAGTTGGTATGCATTAGAGGAATTAAGCAAATCCTCTGCCTCTGCGATTGGCATCGATTGGTGCATTACTCCGAAACTTGCCAGAGAACTTACTCAGAACAAAAAAACATTACAGGGAAATTTTGATCCATGTAAATTATTACTTTCTATTCCACAGATCCAACAGGAAGTAAAAGAGATGATAGATGCTTTTGGAGTGGACAGATACATTGCAAATTTGGGTCATGGTATTTTGCCAAATATTCCGGTTGAAAATGCCAAGGCTTTTGTAGACGCAGTTAAAAATTACAAGTCTCTATAATTAATAATTTTCAATTATGAACACATATCAACAAAGCGAAAAATTATTTAAAAGAGCTCAATCAACTATTCCCGGAGGCGTAAACTCACCTGTACGGGCTTTTAAAAGTGTCGGAGGAAATCCTGTTTTCATGAAAAGTGCAAAAGGCGCTTATCTTTTTGATGTGGATGGAAACAGATACATAGATTATATCAGTTCTTGGGGACCTATGATATTGGGGCATTGCCATGAAGATGTTGTTCGTGCTGTTCAACAAAGAGTTAGTGAAGCCATTTCTTTTGGCACTCCAACAGAATTAGAAATCTCTATGGCCGAGCTGATCACAAGCATGGCTCCAAATGTAGATCTGGTGCGTATGGTTAGCAGCGGAACGGAAGCGTGTATGAGTGCGATCAGATTAGCTAGAGGCTATACAGGCAAAGACAAGATAATTAAATTTGATGGCTGCTATCATGGCCACGCTGATTCCTTTTTAGTTAAAGCAGGGAGCGGACTTGCAACCTTCAATATTCAAACTGTACCTGGTGTAACAAAGGGTGTAGCTTGCGATACACTGGTTGCTCCCTACAATGATCTACCTGCGGTAGAAAAATTAATTAAAGAAAATGCAGGAGAAATTGCAGCAATCATTATTGAACCTGTTGTAGGAAATATGGGTTGTATTTTGCCGGAGCCCGGATATCTGGAAGGCTTAAGAAAAATCTGTACTCAACATAAAATTGTTTTTGTTTTTGATGAAGTAATGACAGGTTTCCGTCTTGCACCCGGTGGTGCACAGCAACGTCTAAACATTGATGCGGATTTGGTAACCTATGGAAAAGTTATTGGCGGAGGAATGCCTGTCGGGGCTTTTGGCGGCAAAAAAGAAATTATGGAACACATTGCTCCTTTGGGAAATGTTTATCAGGCAGGAACATTGAGTGGAAATCCTGTTGCAACTATAGCCGGTTTTACAACCCTAAGTATATTAAAAAATGACCCTAAAATTTATCAGAATCTTGATAGCAAAACAAATTCATTGAAAGATGGATTACATAAAACCCTTTCTGCAAAAGGGATCGCGCATACCATTAATCAGATTGGAAGTATGATAAGTGTACATTTTGGTGAACACAAAGTGAATAATTTTGAGACAGCATCCAAATGTGATATTCCATTTTTTAACCGTTTCTTTCATCACATGCTTTCAAAGGGAATTTATTTACCTCCATCTGCCTACGAAAGCTGGTTTTTAAATAATGCCTTGTCTGACGATGATATTGTGATTACTTTAGAGGCCTTAAACAAATTTTAAATTAATCGAAATGAACGAAGATATTTTACCTTTACTTAACAAATACGACCTTCCTCTTCCTCGCTACACGAGCTATCCAACAGTTCCATACTGGGAAAAGGAAAGTATTACAAATGAGAGCTGGTCAAAAGCTGTAGTTGAAACTTTCAAAAAAGAAAATGGAGAATTGTGTATCTACATTCATTTACCTTTCTGCGAAAATCTGTGTACTTTTTGTGCTTGCAATAAACGCATAACAACTAATCACAAAGTTGAAGAACCGTATTTGGTCACTGTTTTAAAAGAGTGGGATATGTACCGTGCTTTATTGCCATCCGCTCCGGTCATTCGTGAGATACACCTTGGTGGCGGAACACCGACATTCTTCAGTCCTGAAAATCTGGTACGACTAATCAAAGGGATTACTAAAGATTCGAAAGTCTCTCCAGAACATGAATTTAGTATTGAGGTTCACCCAAATTACACCAGTGAAGAGCATTTGGCACAATTAGCCACTGTTGGTTTTAACCGGATCAGTTTAGGTGTTCAGGATTTCGACCCGGAGGTCCAGTATATTATAAATCGTGTTCAGTCATTTGAAACTACAAATGAAGTGGTTCAATGGGCCCGCAAACACGGATATAACAGCATCAACATTGACCTGATCTATGGACTGCCAAAACAAACTGTTGAAAGCATCGACTTTACAATAAAGAAAATAAAAGAACTAAAACCCGATAGGATCGCTTTTTACTCTTACGCTTTTGTTCCATGGAAAAGTAAAGGACAACGCAGATACACAAAGGAGGATCTGCCAAAGGCAAATGAAAAATGGAAAATGTATCAGCTTGGTAAAAAACTTTTATTAGCCCAAGGATACAAAGCGATAGGCATGGATCATTTTGCATTGCCAAATGATAAATTATTTGATGCTGTTTCTAACGGCACCATGCATAGGAATTTTATGGGGTATACAACCACCGACTCAAAACTTATTATTGCACTAGGGGCATCAAGTATTGGTGATGCCTGGACAGCTTTTGCACAAAACGAAGAAAATGTGGAAGAGTACCAGGAAAAAATTTCGCATGGTCAATTCCCACTTGTGAATGGGCATTTATTGACAGAAGAAGATCTTGTTATTCGTAAAAACATTCTCGATCTGATGTGCAGAGGGAATACAACAATTGACGAAAAAACATTTGATCCGATTTCCCTGAAAAATATTAAGGCCGAACTTTCCTTGTTGGCAGAAGACGGCCTATTGAAATTGGAAAACAATTCAATCACCGTCACAGAAAAAGGCAGTTTATTTATTCGCAATATCAGCTCCACTTTGGATGCTCGCATGCGAAGAAAAAAGACAGAAGGAAACATGTTCAGCAAGTCTATTTAGAGGGTAAAATATTGATATACATTTTTTTACACTTAAGGCACCATGATGAATTTATGTGTTAATGCAGGAAACAGTTGCTATTTCTAAAACTATGCTTTTCATCATGAATTATTGTTTTATTTATCATTATTTTTATTCGGTAAAAACAGCATAAGCATGATTGCTCATTTTAGAAATATGAACTACTCCTTTTTTATTTCCCTGGTAATTATTTTTTTATATAATACTACCGGTCATGCTCAGGATACATCCCATATTCAAACCTCTGCAAGCACAGAACAATCAGAAATCCAATGGATGAGTCAGTGGTCATTTTCTGAAAACCAAAACAAGGCTCTAAAATACAAGATCAAAGATTTCATTGTTGGGAAAAAGGCATTAAAACCAAGTCGCCCTGTTTCTGTTATTGCCACAGATCAAAATTCTTTTTGGTTCCTGGACCAAGGAAATAATGAAGTTTTTCAGGTAAGCGACAGGCTGGCTACAACGCATCATTTTATCGATAAGAAAGATTATTCCTTTTCTTCATTGGTGGGTATTTGTAATTTCCATAAAAATGAAATGCTTTTTACCGATTCGTATTTGAATAAGATCTTTCTTGTTGATACTGATAAAAAAGAATTAACCGTTTTGAATGATTCTTTGAAACTCAATAAACCAACAGGCATTGCTTATTCCTCAATCAGCAATGAAATATGGGTATTGGAGACAGGGGAACACAGAATAGTAATTTTAAATGACAAAGGAGAGATAATAAAAAAAATAGGTTCAAGAGGGTTAGCGAAAGGAGAATTTAATTTCCCTACTCATATCTGGATCGATAAAAAAGGAAATGCATATGTATCCGATGCCATGAATTTCAGAGTACAAGTATTTAATAAAGATGGTGCTGTTCTTTCTGTTTTTGGATCAAATGGTAATTCAACAGGATATTTTTCGAGCATTAAAGGAATTGCTACCGACTCAAATGGTAATATTTATGTGGCTGATGCACTATTTAATGCCGTTCAGATCTTTGATATCAATGGGAATTTTTTATACACCTTCGGAACTCAAGGTCAAGGTCAAGGGGAGTTTTGGATGCCTTCTGGGATATACATTGATGATGCAGATAAAATATATGTTGCAGATAGCTATAATTCAAGAATACAAGTTTTTCAACTATTAAAAGACGCTAAAAAATGAAAAAAATTATTCATTTGATTATTTTAATCGTAATTCCGACAATTATAAATTCTCAGTCGATTATCACTACAAAGCATAATTTATCAATCGGTGGGCCAGGAAATGTTAAGGCGACTAGCGAAACAGAAATATGCTTGTTCTGCCACACAAATCATAACAGTTCCCCCGCAGCTCCTCTTTGGAATAGAAAAAGTTCGGGGGCACAATATACTATTTACAATAGTTCAACCATGAAAGCATTACCCGGTCAACCAAGTGGTTCCTCTATTTTATGTCTTTCCTGTCACGATGGAACTATCGCTTTAGGCAGTGTATTAAGTAGGCCAAAAATAATTAGCTTTGCGAATACGGTTGCCATGCCTGCTGGAAAAAGCAATCTCGCAACTGATCTTAGGAATGACCATCCGATTTCTTTCCTTTATGATAATGACCTTGCAAAATCTAATGGCCAACTTAAAGACCCTTCAAATCTCGGTTCCAAAGTGAAATTGGAAAACAATCAATTACAGTGCACATCCTGTCATGATCCTCATAAGAATATTAATTCTGATTTCTTAGTTGCGTCAACCAAAAAATCAGAATTATGTATTATTTGCCACGACAATAAAACATGGGTCACAAGCAGTCATAACACTTCAGAAAAAACTTGGAACAAAGTTTTGCCAAATCCCTGGCCATACACTCCATGGACTACTGTAGCAGAAAACGCTTGTGAAAACTGCCACAACCCCCATAATTCAGGTGGGTTGAAACGTTTATTAAAATATCCTGCAGAGGAAGATAATTGTCTCGATTGTCATAATGGCAATGCTGCTTCTAAAAATATTCAGGCAGAATTTACAAAAACATACAGGCATGATGTTTATGCCTACACGGGTGCCCATGATCCAACAGAAGATGTAACTGTTACTACCAAACACGTTGAATGTGTTGATTGCCATAATTCACATGCTTCAACAAAAGCGCAGGACAATACAAAAGCCCCTGTCGTGAGAGGCCCGAACGTAGGGGTGAAAGGAATAAATCAAGGTGGAATAGCTGTAAATTCTGTAAAATATGAATATGAAATATGTTATCGTTGCCATGCTGATAACGCTTTAACAGCAAGTCCTTCCGCAAGACAAATAGTTCAAAATAATGTTCGATTAGAATTTGATCCTGTAAATCCTTCCTTTCATCCTATAGCTGCTGTCGGGAAAAATACAAGTATTTCCGGACTGATAGCACCGTTAACAGCATCCAGTATGATTTACTGCACAGACTGTCATGCAAGCAACGGTCAGAACTCACCAGCCGGTCCGCATGGCTCAATGTATCCACAGATCCTTAAATATAATTATGATAGATCGGCAAACTTCGCTGACAACCGGTCAGCATATGAATTGTGTTATCAATGTCATGATCAATCAGCAACTACAAATAGCCATAATGCATTCAGTGGAACACAAACTCATGGCAGACTAACGTCTTGCAATACTTGTCACGATCCACACGGAGTAAGTGTTTCTCAGGGCAATTCGGTTAATAACAGCTATTTAATCAATTTCACAAATATTGTCACTAAAAATTCTCTTGGAATACTTAATTACACTAAAAATTCACCGGGACATGGAACATGTAACCTGTCCTGTCACAAACATGATCACATAAATTCGCTATATTAGAGTAAATCCGCAACAACCAAATTGTATCTTAAATTAATAATTAGATCGCCCTATTATGAAACAAAGAATTGAATGTCATAATTGTAATAGCCTCAAATGTTTTGTTAAACAATATTGTCCTGAAGAATATTTAGAAAAAATTTCCAATAGCAAGAATCAAAACTTCTATAAAAAAGGCGATTCGATTTTCAGGGAAGGAAATACAATGCTTGGAATCCACTTCATTCAGCGAGGAGTAGTAAAAGTTGTAACGCCAAATTTGAACGGAAGAGAGCAGGTAGTCCGGTTGGCTAATGATGGCAATATTCTTGGCCATCGTGTGCTTGGAAATGACAAATACTACTTTAATGCAATTGCCATGATGGATTCTAATATATGCTTTTTGGAGACTAGCATTTTTGAAGAAACATGCATGAATAGCCCTTCATTTGCGTATCATTTGATCCTTTTTTATGCACTTGAATTAAGAAGAACAGAATTGCGAGTAAAATATCATGCTCAAATGAACATTCGCGAAAAGGTGGCAGAAGCATTTGTTTATCTAAATGAAACAATTGGAACGAATCCAAAAACAAAAACATTAAATATCGAATTGAGCAGACAAGAAATTGCGGATATCGCAGGGACAACACCAGAGCAGGTTTCAAGACAGTTAAGCGATTTTGAAGATGAAAAATTAATTTTCAGAAATAAAAGGGAAATACAGATCCTTAATGAAAGGGGTATAAAAAACATTGTTCGCGATTACAAAATCGAATAATTATTATTTGAACATCTTGATATCTTGAATTTTTTCTTCCAAATTCCCATATGTTTCTTTGCATATACATTATAATTATTTGATATTTTTTGCTTTTAATCTCTATATTTAAGTTCAGATTCTAATTAATAGCAATGAAATCGAGAAGCTTTATATTTAAGACCAAATATCAAATTATTTTATTGGTTTTTATCGCTCTTGGATTAAATGCAAACACACTTTTCCATGATTACGCCTTAGATGATATTGTTGTTCTCACAGAAAACAATTATGTTAAAAAAGGAATAAAAGGTATTCCCGAAATATTAACTACAGATTATATTGCCGGGTATTCAAAACAAGAAAATATTCTTACTGGTGCTCGGTATCGACCTTTTTCACTAATAATTTTCGCACTGGAATATCAGTTTTTTGGTGCCAATCCATTTGTCAGTCATCTGATAAATATTATTCTTTTTGCACTTCTCATTTATATTCTCTACCGATTCCTAAAGCAAGTTGTATTTCAAGGACAACACAATTTGCTTGCTTTCATTACTTGTCTTTTCTTCACAGTACATCCGATTCATACCGAAATAATCGCAAATGTGAAAGGCCGGGATGAGATCATCACCTCTATTTTTCTCATATTATCATTGCTCACACTAGTAAATTATTTTGAAAATTCTGCTACCAAAAATTTATTTGCATCATTGATATTCTTTGTTTTAGCACTACTTACAAAAGAAAGTGCAGTCACATTTCTAGGTGTCATTCCATTGGTCATCTATTTCTTCTTGAACCAAACACTTAAAAGATCTTTTGTTATAACCATTCCGTACATTCTTATTTTTGCAGGATATATGTGTCTTCGATATTTTATTGTTGGCTTAAATGATCATCCGGTAAATGATGTCACGAATTCGCCTTATATCTACGCTACAACCACAGAATCCTTTGCCACAAAAACATATATCCTATTCAAGTATATTTCGCTACTCTTTTTTCCTTTTCCGCTAAGTTCAGATTATGGTTATAACCAGATCCCATATATCAATTTGTTTTCGTTTCCGTTTATCATTTCGTTCCTGGTACTTGCAAGTTTAATTTTTGTGGCAATAGCTGATTTTAAACAAAGAAAAATGCTCAGTTTTTGCATTTTCTTTTTTTTCATAACTATTTCACTAGGCACAAATCTTATTATTGACCTTGGTACAACGATGGCTGAAAGGATGCTATTTATACCCTCCTTAGCATTTTCCATTCTTTCTGCAATTTTGATTATTCAGTTATTCAACTATAAAAAAGTCCTGACCTATTTTCTAACCGGAATAATTTCAATCGTATTTTCAATTAAAACCATCGCACGGAATAATGCATGGAAAAACAACGAAACACTTTTTTTAACAGATGTAAAATCATCCCCGGATTGTGCCAGATTAAATTTATATGCCTGTGAACAATTGATAATAAAAGCCAACAATGAGAGTGATGCAGAAAAAAGAAACATGCTTCTCGACCAGGCCATTCAATATGGAAAGATGTCATTACAAATACATTCGGAATTCGCCTATTCCTACTTGAGACTAAGCATTGCATACTACCATAAAGGAGAATTTCAGAAGTCAGCTAAACTCACTGAAACCGCACAAACAATTGAACCAAATGATCAGGATGTAAAAAATTGGGCAACTCTTTTAAGTGATTTTTTTTATAAGGAAGGAAACAAATTTCTTGATCAGCAGAAAATATCTACAGCCATTAACCTTTATACGGAAGCAGTGAATTTGAATGCAAATAATTCCGAAGCATGGTACAATATAGGTGGATGCTATCTTCTGATAAATGATACAACAAATGGAATGAAGGCTTGGCAAAAGGTAAGAATTTTAGAACCGAATCATAAATTTGATATGACAGAATTTTCTAAATAAATTTTTATGAAGATATTTCAAAATTTTTATTTAAACACAAAATATCAGTTAATAATATTGATCATTTTAGCATTTTGCTTAAATGTAAATACACTCTCTAATGAATATGCTGTTGATGATAATCCCATGATGGCGGAAAATTCTTTAGTTGCAAAAGGGGTTAAAGGAATTCCTGAAATACTATCAACTGAACTATTTTATGGCTTCAAGCAAAATGTAAACAATTTATCGGAGGCTCGATACCGACCTTTTTCCTTAGTTGTTTTTGCTTTAGAACATCAGTTTTTTGGAGCAAATCCAATTATTAGCCACTTGACTAATATTTTATTTTTTATATTTTTAATCGCTGCCCTTTATAAATTATTACAAACACAACTCTTTCAAAAACAGAACCAATATTTAGCATTTTTTTCTTGCTTGTTATTTGTAGCGCACCCAATACATACAGAAGTAATTGCGAACGTAAAAAGTCGAGATGAACTCATTACCTTTTTACTAATTACCCTCTCCTTAATTTCTTTTATCAAATACACAGAAACCAAATCACTTATTAGGCTTGGAATTGCCTCCACTTCTTTTTTTCTTGCCCTTCTGACTAGAGAAAGCGCTGTTACTTTTATTGGAATAGCGCCCTTGATTTTATACTTCTTCTACAATCAAAAATTCAATAAATCACTTCAGTTTTCTATACCGTTAGTTGCTGTCTTTCTCGCATATATGTCATTACGTATTTCGATAATAGGCATTAAAAATTCAATGGCAACTGAGGATATTTTAAATTTCCCCTTTTTATATGCCACAGCAACAGAAGCTTTTGCTACTAAAATATTTATTCTTTTAAAATATTTAGGATTATTAATATTCCCACATCCATTATCTTTGGATTATGGATATAACCAAATACCATATATAAAATTATTCTCATTAACATCTTTTATTTCATTTATCGTTTTGATAAGTTTATTGGTTTACGCAATTTGGACGCTTAAAAGAAAAAATCTTATCTCTTTCTGCATCTTATATTTTATGATCACAATTTCACTTGTCTCAAATTTTGTAGTCGATATTGGCACTCCTTTATCCGAGCGACTTTTATTTCAGCCATCCTTTGCGTTCTGTATAGTTTTGGCATTATTTTTTTTAAAAGCACAAAAAAAAAGAAGAGTGCTGGCAAACACTATTTTATTTATTATATTAATATTGTTTTCAATAAAAACATATTCAAGGAATGCTGAATGGAAGAATAATGAAACCATTTATTTAGCGGATATAATAACTGCTCCAAACAGCGTTAGAACAAATCAGTATGTAACAATACTTTATTTATCAAAAGCCATCGCAGATACTAATGCTCAATTAAAAAAGGAATACTTCAAAAAAGCAATTTATTACGGTGAGCGTAGTCTTAAAATATATCCGAATAATTCAGGTGCCTGCCAGAGTATGGTAACACTGTACTTAACTATAGCTGATGCTGAAAAAAATGATCAATTAAAAAATGAATACTTCAAAAAAGCCATATATTATGGTGAGCGAAATCTTAAAATAAACCCTAATAATTCAGTCGCATACATGGACTTGGGTTCAGCATATTATGGACTTTCGGACTATTTTAAAGCGGCTGACTTACTTGTTCAAGGTTACAAATTAATGCCTAACGACCCTATAGCAGAAAAATGGCTTAATATTTTAAGCATGGTCCTATATAAGCAAGGGTTTCTGCTTAGCCTCAAAGGAAATACCCTCCAATCTATTAAATGTTACAAAAAATCAATAGAGTTAAATAATAAAAATGTGGAAGCTTGGTATAAGTTGGGTGGAAGTTATTTTTTACTAAACGAAACACAAAATGCAATTGCAGCCTGGCAAGAAGTAAAACTTTTAGATCCGAGTCATAAATTAAATATGAGTGAATTTTAAACTGCTTTTTATGAAAATAACTGAAATTTTAAAATTCAACACAAAATACCAGTTAATCATACTGGCCATTATAGCGTTTTGCCTAAATGCTAATACACTATTTAACGAATACGCCTACGATGATTATGTAGTTATAACTGAAAATAAAATTGTTGAAAAAGGCATTAATGGAATCCCTGAATTACTGACAACACAATACTTTGCAGGCGTTTCGATAAATGACAGCGCACTCGCTGGTGCGCGATATCGCCCACTATCTTTAATAATATTTGCATTGGAACACCAACTTTTTGGGGAAAACGCAATAATAAGTCATTTAATAAATATATTGCTCTATACATTACTTGCCATTTTACTATATAAATTTCTAACCACAATCATTTTCCGGGACCAGCACAAATATTTAGCCTTTGTTTCCTGCATGATTTTTATTGTACATCCAATACATACCGAAATTGTTGCGAATGTAAAAGGTCGTGATGAACTACTAACATTTATCTTTCTACTGTCATGCTTCCTATTTTTCGCAAAATACTTGGAGAAAAAATATCGTGGCCTACTTGCAATGTCTCTCTTAACTTTTTTTCTAGCCTTACTAACAAAAGAATCAGCAGTAACAAGTATCGCAATAGTCCCTTTACTTGCATATTTCTTTTTAAAAAAAACATTAAAAGAATCTTTTTTTGTTTGTCTTCCATATATATTCACGTTTTTTACATACATGTTTCTTAGATATTGTGTAGTAGGAGCGAAACAATATGAGGTTGCCGACATTGGAAATACTCCCTACATATTTGCTGCTACGGGCCAGGCGTTCGCGACTAAAATATACATTTTGTTTAAATATATCGTGCTACTATGTATACCAACTCCTCTTTCCTATGATTATAGTTATAACCAAATACCTTATGTAAATCTAATCAGTACCCCATTTATAATTTCTCTATTACTTCTTACCAGTTTAATTATTTATTCCTTTATTTATTTTAAACGTAAATCTATCGTTTCATTTAGTATTCTATATTTTTTTGTTACCATTTCCATTGGAACAAATCTTTTTATCGACCTAGGAACCCCTCTTGCTGAACGGATGCTCTTTCAACCTTCATTGGCTTTTTGCATTGCCCTAGCGGTTCTTTTAATAAGAATATTTGAAAAAAACATGGTCCTTTCTGGGTTTTTATTTTTTACTATTGTTTTATTGTTTTCTGTAAAAACATTTGCTCGTAATAGCGTCTGGAAAAACAATGAGACACTTTTTCTTACAGACGTTGCAACCTCTCCCAATAGTATTCGCACAAATCAAAATGCTCTGCAAGTGTTTATTTCAAAGGGAATTTCAGAAACAGATTTACAACTTAAAAAACAATATTTTAAAAAAGCCGTATCTTTTGGTGAGCAATCATTAAAAATTTGTCCTGACAACCAACTTGCAAGTTTAAATTTGGAATCAGCTTATATTGCATTACTAGATAATTATGAATCGACATCGCTGTTTTTGAAAGATTTCAATTTATCTTCTACCAATAAGGAAAATGAAAAAAAATTAAATTACCTGAGTAATTTATTTTATAGAAAAGGGAATGAATTATTTGATCAAAATTTTAGTGCCGGTGCATTAAAGTGTTTTAAATTGTCAGTGGAACTAAACAATTCGAATTTAGCTGCATGGTATTATCTGGGTGGAGGATATTATTTCAAGGGAGATACTGTTAATGCAAATAAAACCTGGAACACTTTAAAAAAATTAGACTCAACATATATAATTGATAAAAATGAATTCTCCGTTAAAACTAATTGAAGCTATTTTAAGTTTATTATAAATGGGAAGATTTAGTACTATATTTTTTACCAAAAACAATCAACTCCTCCTTTTGGTTCTTATTACCATTGGTCTAAACTTTAATACACTTTTTAATGCTTATGCTTTAGACGATGGTGTTGTAATGACAGAAAATACTGTAGTTGAAAAAGGTATTTATGGCATTCCTGAAATTTTAACAAAAGATCTTTTTTACGGTTTTGATAAAACATCCGGAGATTTATCAGAAGCTAGATATCGGCCATTTTCTTTGATTATTTTCGCTATTGAACATCAATTTTTTGGTGAAAACCCAATGATTAGCCATTTTGTCAATGTACTACTATTTTCACTGCTTATTATATTATTACATAAATTATTACATGATTACATTTTTAGAAACCAAACCTATATCCTAAGTTTTGTTACTTGTCTGCTATTTGCTGTTCATCCAATACATACAGAAGTTATTGCTAATGTAAAAAGCAGAGACGAAATTATTGCATTTGTTTTTCTTATTTCATTATTATTAATGTTCTTTAAATATGCTGATAATCCAAAAAAAATCTATCTCGTGTTGGGCAGTATATTTTTCTTTCTCGCACTTCTCACAAGAGAAAGCTCCATCACTTTTATTGCCGTTGTGCCACTTTGTTTATTTTTCTTTTCGAACAAATCAATTCCTCAAGGTGTACTGCAGTCCGTTCCTCTTATTATTCTCTTAATTTTTTATTTGTATTTACGGAATTTAATTATCGCCAACGCACAAGCTACTGCTACAATCAGTAGCACCAATGTCATGAATGCTCCATTTTTATTAGCAACGAACATGGAAGGTTTTGCTACGAAAATTTTCATCCTATTGAAATATCTTGGCTTGCTATTTTTCCCGCATCCATTGTCTTTTGATTACGGTTACAATCAAATACCGTATATCACCACTACCTCCTTCAAATTCGTAATTTCAGCCTTCGTTATTGTTTCTCTTATTAGTTTAGCACTCTTACTTATAAAGAAGAAATCAATCTATTCTTTTTCTATACTTTATTTCTTTATCACAATTTCTATAGTTAGTAATTTTGTTGTCGATGTTGGAACACCACTATCAGAAAGATTCTTATTTCAACCATCTTTAGCATTTTGTATTATTGTAGCTGCGCTGTTTAACCACTTCCAAGCTAAATCAAAACTCGTTTTCAATGGCGCACTAGTGATCATTCTAATTTTATTTTCCACCAAAACTATTACACGAAATGCCGTTTGGAAAAACAACGAAACGCTGGCTCTTACTGATGTTAAATCCTCCACCAATAGCGAAAGAACAAACCATTATGCAATGGAGTTGTATATTCTGAAAGCTAACGCAGCTTCAGATCTGAAAATTCGTAATGAATACATTCAAAAGTCCATTAACCATGGTGAACGAACATTATCAATATATCCAGATAACCCAAATGTCATAATGGAGCTTGGTATAGCTTATTATAGTTTGGGTCAATATTTTAAAACTGCCGATCTTTGGAACAAGAATAAAAAATTCATTCCAAACAACCCAAAAGAAATTTATTGGTTTGAATTTTTAAGTGACGTGTTATATAAACTAGGTAACGGGTTTTTGGAAACAGGAAATGCGGAGGAAGCAACTAAATGTTTTAAAAGTTCCGTTGAATTAAACAGTAATAATATTGAAGCTTTGTATAATTTAGGCGGAACTTATTTAATTAAAAAAGATACAATAGAATTTTCAAAAGCATGGGAACTAGTTAAAAAAATGAGTCCTAAACACGCTTTTAAAAAAGAAACTTTTTTAAAAAGTAATTAATATAATGCAAAATAATCACTTTTTTTCTAAAACGAAAAATCAATTACTTTTGCTACTGCTCTTAGCGGTCGGCATAAACTTTAATACCCTTTTTAATGAATATGCATTAGACGATCAAGTAGTGCTGACTGGAAATCAATTGGTTCAAAAAGGATTAAGGGGAATACCGCAGCTATGTACGACTGATTTTTTTTATGGATTTACAGGTGAGGGAAGCGGTCTATCCGGTGGGCGATATCGCCCAGTTGCATTAATTATTTTTGCAATAGAACATCAATTCTTTGGCGACAACACTTTTATAAGTCATTCAATTAATATTTTATTATTTTTATTAGTAATTATTCTATTATACAAATTACTCCAGAAACATATTTTCAAAGAATATCAGCCCTATTTAGCATTTATCACCTGCCTCCTTTTTGTTGTCCACCCTATACATACAGAAGTTATTGCCAACGTAAAAAGCCGCGATGAATTAATTGTATTCTTATTATTACTCACGAGCTCATTTGCACTTATAAAACACAATGAGGAAAGCAAAATAGGTCATCTGATAGCTGGATTATCTTGTTTCTTTTTAGCACTATTAACGAGAGAAAGTGCCGTTCCTTTTATATTAATTTTCCCGTTGGTTGCGTATTTCTTTTTCAATCAATCTATCAAAAAATCAATTCTAATATCAATCCCCTTAATTATTGTATTTGCAATTTATATGATCCTTCGAATTTCAATTGTTGGATTTAGTTATAGTAATAAAGGAGATATACTTGATGTTCCGTTTTTATATGCTTCAGCTACAGAAGCTTTTGCAACAAAAATGTTTATTCTTTTGAAATATATTTGCTTACTAATATTCCCGCATCCTCTATCAAGCGATTATTCATACAATCAAATCCCGTATATCCGATTAGCATCTATACAGTTTGTTTTTCCCTTTCTTGTAATTTTCGGGTTGACTCTTTTTGCATTCTTTAAACTAAAAAAAAGATCCATTTTTTCCTTTTGCATTCTATATTTTCTAATGACAATTTTTTTGTTTTCTAATTTCGTAATGGATATTGGGGCCCCATTAGCTGAACGGCTATTGTTTCAACCTTCTCTTGCAATTTGTATTTTATTTGCAACAGGCTTCCTTTACCTAAATAAGAATTATAAAAAAACATCAACCACATTTTTGGTCATCCTTGTCATTTCATTTTCAGCAAAGACAATTATACGAAATAGGGTTTGGAAAAATGACGAAACCCTTTTTTTTACAGATGTAAATAATGCTCCCAATAGTTTAAAAACAAATATTCATGCCGCAAAATTTTATATTTTAAAAGCAAAATCAGAAAGCAATGCTGAACTAAAGAATGAGTATTTCAGAAAGGCTGTATTTTATGATGAGAGAGCATTAAAAATAGACGCAAATAATCGATATATTTATTTAGGACTGGGTGCAGCATATTTTGGATTGAACAATTACTTGAAAGCAGCTGACATGTGGTTACAATCTTACCAAATGGACCCTTCCCATGAGGATGAAAAAAACAGACTAAACGAACTCAGTAATTTTCTATTGAATGAAGGCACCAAAATATTTCAAAATGGGAATACAAAAAGTGCGATAAGCTATTACAAAAAAGCAATAGAATTAAACACCAACAATGTGGAAGCCTGGTACTTTTTAGGTGGAGTTTATTTTAATTTAAATGACACTAAAAATGGAATACAGGCTTGGCAATATGTTTTAAAGTTAGACCCAAATCATCAGTTTAACAAAACTGCGTTTTCCATACAATAGTTCTTAGAATTAAAATGCCAATGAAAAAAACTTTTTCACTCAATACTAACCACCAACTAATCATTCTGCTTCTATTGGCTTTTAGTTTGAATATAAATACTTTGTTTAATAAATATACATTGGATGATTCTGTTGTAATGACAGAAAACAGACTTGTTGAGAAGGGGGTTAAGGGCATTCCTGAAATTCTTACTACCGATCTATATTATGGCACAAGTGATTCAACATCTGCATTATCCGAAGCTCGCTACCGACCTTTTTCACTAGCAGTATTTGCTATCGAACACCAGTTTTTTGGTGAAAATCCGTTTGTTAGCCATTTAATTAATGTTTTACTCTTTGCTTTGCTTATAACCTTATTATTTCGGTTATTGCAAGCATTTATTTTTCGGGAGCAACATCACTATTTAGCATTTTTCACCTGCATCTTATTTGTCGTTCATCCAATACATACTGAAGTAATTGCCAGTGTAAAAAGTCGTGATGAACTCATTACCTACATTTTACTGGTTGTGTCGCTTCTGTTTTTACTAAAACATATACAGAAGCCTGCAACGGCTAAATTAATAATTTCACTACTATGTTTTTTTCTCGCCCTATTGACCAGAGAAAGTGCAATTACATATATCGCTATAGCGCCTCTTGTTTTGTATTTCTTTTTTAATCGATCCATAAAACAATCCCTTTTAACCGCTACTTCACTTTTTGTTGTAACCATTTTCTATTTAGGATTACGATTTTATATACTAAAGAATAGTCATTCAGCCGGTATATTAAATGTGTTCGATTCGCCATTTCTATTTGCCAACAGCTCAGAAGCATTGGCGACAAAATTTTTTATTCTGTTGAAATATTTGGGATTATTATTCTTCCCTCATCCATTGTCTTGGGATTATGGCTATAACCAAATACCCTATATTGGTATTAATTCCTTTCGATTTATCTTGTCGTTTACACTTTTGACTTACTTAATGATTTTTGCAATCCTCACATTCAATAGGAAATCAATATTTTCATTTTGTATTCTTTATTTTTTTATAACCATATCGTTGTGTAGTAACATTTCTGTTGATATTGGAACCCCTCTCTCCGAAAGACTTTTATTTCAGCCATCTCTTGCATTTTGCATCGTTATAGCGAGTTTATACATTCAACTATCAATGAAATTTAAATTAGTTGCAAATACATTTTTGCTCGTTATTCTATTATTGTTCTGCTTAAAAACAGTCATACGAAATGCTGATTGGAAAAATAATGAAACCTTGTTTCTGACGGATGTAATTTCATCACCGAATAGTATAAGAACCAACAATACTGTTGCAAGTATCTATCTTTCTAAAGCCCAAACTGAAAACAGTATAGAATTGAAAAACGAGTATTTTAAAAAAACAATTTCGTATTGCGAAAAAACAATAAAAATTTGTCCTACTATACCCGAACCATATGTAACGCTGGGAACAGTGTATTACCTATTATCAGATTATAACAAAGCGACGAATTTCTTAACAAAGGCCTACCAATTAGAACCTACTGCACCCTGTTCAAAAGTGGCAATTAGCGCTTTAAGTAATATTTATTTCAACGAAGGTAATAGATTGTATAGGGGGGGGGGAGAACCGAAGGAAGCGATAAGAAATTATTTAATGTCAATAGAGTTTAATAAATCAAACATTGATGCCTGGTATAACTTATCAAAATGTTATTCTTTTATTAACGATACCAAAAATGCAGAAATAGCAAAGCTTAATGCATTAAAACTGGAACCGAAATATTAATTTAGCAAAACGAATTATTATTAACCGATGATGATCACAAAAAACTTTAAACTTAGCAGTAGGCATCAGCTATTTATCCTGCTAATATTGGCTTTTTGTTTGTATGCGAATACCCTATTTAATGATTATGCCCTTGACGATATAACGGTTTTGACAGGAAACTCAATCGTTCAAAAAGGGATCAGTGGAATTCCGCAAATCCTTACAACAGGCTTTTTCCACGGGACCATCGAAAGTGATTTTCAAGGAGGCCGTTATCGACCAGTAGTATTAGTAATATTTGCTTTGGAACATCAGTTTTTTGGTACAAATCCAATAGTAAGCCATTTAATAAATTTAGTTTTATTCATGTTTCTGATCACTTTATTGTTTAAATTACTTAAAACTCACATCTTCCGGGAACAACATTATTATTTAGCCTTTATCACTTGCCTCTTTTTTATTGTTCATCCTATACATACGGAAGTAGTAGCAAATGTCAAAAGTCGTGACGAACTTATAACATTTCTTTTTCTGCTGGTTTCAGGACTCTCATTTATCAAATACTTCGAAAAGAAAAAGTATTTTTCACTTGCGGTAGGCTTATTTTGCTTTCTTCTAGCACTTCTTACGCGTGAAAGTGCAGTTCCGTTTATAGTAATTGTGCCACTGATCTTGTATTTCTTCTATAAACAGACGATTAAAAAATCAATACTGTTTTCGCTTCCCCTATTTGCTGTATTTGCAATATATATGGTAATACGAATAGCTGTTGTAGGATTCAGCAACTCCGTAAATTCTGATATACAGAATGCTCCTTTTTTGTTGGCAACTACGACTCAGGCATTTGCTACGAAAGTTTTTATCCTAACAAAGTATTTGTCGCTCCTAGTATCCCCCTACCCATTATCCTATGATTATGGTTACAACCAGATTCCTTATATTAATGTCCTTTCAGTTCCCTTTTTTTTATCCTCACTGTTATTAATCGGACTCTTTGGTTACGCTATTTTTACGTTCACAAAAAGATCTGTTTTTTCATTCTGCATTTTTTACTTTTTTATTACTATCTTTTTATTCTCCAATTTTTTAATCGACATAGGAGCACCAATTGCTGAGCGACTGTTGTTTCAACCTTCACTAGCTCTTTGCATTGTTTTAGCCACTCTATTTTTAAAGGGATTTACGAAGTTTAAGGTTCTTGCATCTAGTTTAATGGTTGCTGTTTTATTTTTGTTTTCTACAAAAACTATTTCGCGAAATTTTGAGTGGAAAAATAGTGAGTCGCTATTCCTTACTGACGTTATTTCTGCGCCAAATAGCATAAGGGCTAATCTTTATGCATCAGACGCATACGCTGTAAAGGCCGGAACAGAAACTAACGGTAAACTAAAAAATGAATTCTTGAATAATGCAGAAGCATTTTATTCGTTTTCATGCAAATTAGATCCCACAGGTTCCGTTTCAAAACAAGGTACAAACCAGTTAACAAATTTTTATTACAACGAAGGCAATAAATCATTTAAGACAGGTAATGTTGAAGCCGCAATTTTAAATTATAAAAAATCCTTAACTTTTAATAAAAACAATGTCGATGCCTGGTACAATTTGACAAAAAGTTATTTAAAAATAAACGACACCTCAAATGCTACGAAGGCATGGCAAATGAAGTTAAAATCGGAAAACAATTTATAGTTTGGAAAACTGATTTCAAACAGACAACAATTTTAAGACTTGGGAATTTTCAGGAAGAAAATGTTAATAATAACGAGAAGCACAGATCACAAATGAGAGATTTTACTGATATAAAGAGGGCCGTTATAACAAATCCTAAAAAACTTTTTATTTATATAATGAAAGGAGTTTCTTTCAATACAAATTTTCAGTTAGCTATTTTAATTTTTCTTGCGATCGGATTAAATTTTAACACCCTAAACAATGATTACGCTGTAGATGATCCCGTAGTGTTAACAAAAAACACACTGGTTGAAAAAGGGTTCAATGGCATTCCTGAACTACTTACAACAAATTTCTTTTCAGGTGTTGGCCTTAAGGATGTTGACTTACCGGCAGGTCGTTACCGTCCAATTGCATTAATAACATTCGCTATTGAACATCAGATTTTTGGCAACAACCCTTTTATTAGCCATATGATCAATATTCTATTATTTGCTCTTCTTATTGCTTTATTATACAAAGTATTAAAGAGGCACCTCTTCCGAGAATTTAATATAAACCTTGCATTTATTACCTGCATTATTTTTGTCGTTCATCCTATTCACACAGAGATAATAGCAAACGTAAAAAGCCGTGATGAAATTATTACTTTTATTTTATTGCTTCTTTCTTCTTTATCATTTTTAAAGCACACAGAAAAGAGATCTCTATTGCATCTTTTTAATTCATTACTATGCTTTTTTCTTGCCTTGCTCACGAGAGAATCTGCAATTCCATTTCTAGGTTTGATTCCAATTGTCGCCTATTTCTTTTTCAATCAAACTATAAAAAAAGCAATCCTTATTTCCATTCCCTTTTTTGTCGTATTTGCAATTTATATACTAGTAAGGATTTCAATTGTTGGAATGAGCAGCGCTCCTGATAATAACATTCTTAACTCGCCCTTTTTTTATGCAACGCAATCTGAAGCATTTGCTACAAAATTGTTTATTTTATTAAACTATTTAGGATTACTGCTATTTCCACACCCATTATCCTTCGATTATTCCTATAACCAAATTCCATATATTGAACTTAGTTCGGTAAAATTCATCTCTTCCCTTCTGCTTTTCACAGGACTGATTATATATGCAGTTTATACTTTCAAAAGAAGATCCATTTTTTCATTTTGCATATTTTATTTTATAGTTACTATTTTCCTGTTTTCAAATTTTATAATTAATATTGGAGCCCCATTAGCTGAACGTCTTCTATTTCAACCTTCGTTAGCCTTTTGTATCGTTGTGGCTTCCGTTTATAATAAAACCTACAAACACTATTTCACCGTCTCAACTTTTTTTCTGGCACTTTTGCTACTACTGTTTTCTTTAAAAACAATACATCGGAATCTCGAATGGAAAAATGACGAAACGCTATGTTTCTCAGACATAAACTCAGCACCCAACAGCTTAAAACTTAATTTAATAGCCAGCACTATGTATGTTTCAAAAGCCCGAGATGAAACTGATCCAAGATTAAAAAATGAATATTTTAAAAAAAATCTTTATTACGATGAAAAAATTCTTAAAATAGAGCCAGGTTATCCTGGAGTATATGAAGACCTAGGATTGACCTATTTAGAGTTGAAGGATTATTTTAAAGCTGCCGAATTTTGCATAAAAGCACTAAACACTGATCCGGAAAATCCGGAAATTAAAAAAAGGATAGCCCTATTAAGCGAAATTTTTTTTAATGAAGGCAATAAATATTTCAGGTCGGGCAATACCAATGATGCGCTTATTCATTACAAAAAATCTATTGAATTAAACAACAGCAATGTTGATGCTTGGTATAATTTGGGAGAAGTTTATTTTAAAATCAACGATACTAAAAGCGCAATAGAAGCATGGCAAATTGTTAAACGGATATCCCCCAATTACAAATTTAATAATGAGGGTCTTTCAAAATAATTCTAAAAATATTTTATGGCAACAGTTAAAACCTTTTTATCCAAAACAAAAAACCAATTATACCTTTTGATACTTTTGGCGACGTGTTTAAACATGAATACCCTTTCTAATGAGTATGCCGCGGATGATACGGTGGTGCTAACTGGAAACACTATCGTTGCAAAAGGAATTAGGGGAATACCGGAATTACTTACATCGGATTTGTTATATGGCATTTGCAAGAAAGACGTTAACATTTCAGGTGGCCGCTACCGGCCATTTGCATTGATAGTATTTGCATTGGAGTACCAGATTTTTGGATTAACACCTTTTGTTAGCCATTTAATTAATGTCTTATTGTTTGCACTTCTTATCGCGCTGTTATTTCAGTTATTACAAAAATATATTTTTAAAGAACATCACCCTTATTTAGCATTTGTTACATGTCTTCTTTTTGTTGCACACCCGATACATACTGAAGTAATAGCAAATGTTAAAAGTCGTGATGAATTAATTACGTTTATTCTGCTGCTTATTACATCTTTTTCTTACATAAAATATTTCCAAAAACCTTCTGCCTGGATTGTTATTATAGGCTTGACAAGTTTCTTTCTAGCGCTTCTTACCAGAGAAAGCGCTGTTCCGTTTATTGCAGTGATCCCATTGGTTGCCTATTATTTTTTTGGTCAAACTATTAAAAGATCCATGCAATTGTCAATTCCATTAATTGGTGTTTTTATTGTTTATCTGGCTATTCGATTCTCTGTATTAGGGTTTCATAACTTATCAGATAAAAATGTTATGAATTATCCTTTTTTATATGCGACAGCAAGCGAATCCTTTGCCACTAAAGTAGTATTGCTATTCAAATATGTAAGCCTTTTGTTTTTTCCACACCCCCTAATTTATGAATATGGTTATAATGAAATCCCGTTCAATCAACTTTCTTCGGTGTCTTTTATTTTTTCCTTCATTATATTATTGACTTTAATAAGCTTCGCCTTCTATTCCCTTAAAAGCAAAACAGTGCTTTCCTTTTGTATTTTCTTTTTTATGATCACCATTTTCTTTTTTGCGAACTTTGTAATTGATATCGGAGCCTTCATGGCTGAACGTTTATTGTTCCAACCATCCTTGGCCTTTTGTATTATAATGGCCATCCTTTACATTAGAGCCAGCCGGAAATACCTCCTAATTTCAAGTATAGTACTAACATCAATATTTACTGTTTTTGCTTTTCGGACAATCCAGCGGAATTCTGAATGGAAAAATGATCGGACATTAAACTTTGCTGATATCGCTAAAGCTCCAAATAGTGTCAGAATAAATTTTAATACTGCCAATGAATACCTCATTCTGGCTGCGGCAGAAAAAAATCAGACACAAAGAACAGACTACTATAAAAAGGCCGTTTATTACGATGAAAAAGTTCTTAGCATGTTTCGACACGACCAATTAGTATACATTGACTTAGGTTATGCTTATCAAGGATTGACCAATTATTTTAAAGCGGGCGATAATTTCTTATACGCATATCGGGCTGATCCTGCTAATCCTGAAGCATTAAAAAGAATAACATTTGTAAGCGACCTGCTGTATAATGAAGGCAACGGGCACTATCGCCAAGGAAATACTGATTCGGCCATCATCTGCTATAAAAAGGCAATAGAACTTAATGAAAAAAATGTGGATGCATGGCACAATCTTTCAAAGAATTATCTCCTAATCAATGATACAATAAATGCTAAATATGCTAATGACACCTGGCAAATTATTGTAAAACAAACCACAAATTGAGTAAAATAAAGATCCCTTAATAAATACAATTACAATATTCAACGAAAGAATGATGGCGCAACCAGATTTAATAACCAAAAAAAATCACCGTCTTGCCATAATCATATGCATAATTGCTGCAATTCGTGTTTTTATTTATTCTTCAGCCTTCCCATTCTTCAATAATACTGACGAACAGGTTCATTTTGATCTGGTAATAAAATACAGTGAAGGTCATATACCAAAATCATTAGAAACAATTTCACCAGTTTCTGCTGATTACATTGTTCGTTACGAATCGAAAGAATTTAATGAAAACCCTGACAATTATCCCGGGCAGAAGTTTCCTTCACCAATTTGGAAACTACCCAAGGAGAATACACAAACCTATATTAATGGAGGCATAGCCCTTTGGACTAGTCATTATAACGAAAATTCTTTACAAGCTCCATTATACTATATTGTAGCTGGGATCTGGACAAAACTGGGCATTTTGCTTGGGATAAAGGGAGGCTGGTTGCTTTATTGGATTAGGGATCTGAATATTTTACTTATAATAGTACTTGTTTGGATTGCCTACCGCGCTGCTTCAATGTTATTTTCTGATGATCAATTTATTATTTTAGGAGTTCCCTTGATGATTGCTCTATTACCACAGGATACCTTTTATTCAATTCAAAGCGATGTAATGTCTCCAATCTGCTTTGGATTCGCGTTTATTGGTATGGTCCGTTTTATGAAAAACGAATCTCCTCATCCACTAAAAGCAATTGCTGCAGGCTTGGCAACTGCTGCAACAGTTTTTGTGAAGATCAGTAACTTGCCCTTGTTTTTTGTTGTGCTTCTTACATTGCTTTATTTACTCTTAAAATCATGGAGAATGAAAAAGCTGGAACAAACACGGCAACCCATCCTTTTGTTTGTTTTTTTTGCCGCTATTCCGGTATTTACCTGGTTCGCCTGGAATCAATACAACTATGGTGACATTACAGCTTCCGCAGAAAAGATTCATAGACTAGGCTGGTCACACAAGCCTGTTTCCGAATGGTTCAGCCACCCCATTTTTACACTGCAAGGTGCCTGGACCTTCTGGGAAGGATTGATGATCACTTTCTGGAGAGGCGAATTTACTTGGTGGGCAACTAGTATTGGAATGAGGGTAGCTGATGTTTTCTATTGTTTTTCGTCCTTGGTATTTCCACTATTTGCTTTGCTCAATATGAATAAACTTAAGCTTGAAATACAACGAAAGGTAAACTGGTTTTCTTTTTGGTGTTTTGCTTCTCTGATTCTTTTTATGGTTACACTATCGTTAAGTTTCGATTTTGGAGCCTGCTTTTATCCTTCTAAGGATGTACCATTCTTTTACTCCGGCCGGCTTATCAGTTCTGCACTCGTTCCATTTACATTCCTCTTTGTGCAAGGATTAAATCTTGCTTTATCCTGGATCAAAATTGAAAAAATTCGCTTAAGTATCCTTTTCCTTCTCTTTATTTTAATATCAATATCCGAAATCACAGTCAATTTACCTGCATTCTCCAGTCAATTCAACCTGTTTCACCTTTAAAGCAATATAGTAGTTACAAAACTTTAGTATTAATAATACTCTTTTGCAATTCCTATTAACTTCTTCTAACTAGCCCGCTAATAGCTTTAGAAAGCAAAAAAAACATATGATTTTTCTCAGTTTTTTATTTTTTTTTCTTCCAAAATTCACCCGCAAAACCAAATCTCGTTATTTTTTCATTTTATCTAAATTCCTGATTTTAAAGCAACTAGCAACAGCAAAAAAACAATACATAACCAATGCCTGCTTTTTCGCATTTTTCTTTAAACAAAAATACACGTGGAATACTGACCTAAGTAGTTTTTTAATCTAAAAAGAGTTTAGATATTTGTGTCATGAAATTGTCACGGTGGCAATAAAACATAAAAAAACAATAATTTTAAAAACAATAACATTATGAAAAAACTAATCATTTTAGGAGCATTAGGGTTGCTAGCCCCCCTAATGAGTGTTGGACAAAGTACCTTTGGTCCGGGTACAATCACAACCTCTTTAACACAATCAGGTTCTCCTCACAATTTCGCTGACCAATCTTGGAACCCAGCCATTTCTGTTGGTGGTGTTTATGTACAACAAGGGGGTCAAATCTGTCAACCTTGCCATACTCCACACAATGCAAAAACAGGTGCAGCATTACTTATTCCACTTTGGAACCACACTGCAACTACTGGACTTGGTTACAACATGTACACAAAATTTGGTGCTGCTTCTGAATTACAAGGCGTATTAGCACCTAATGGTTTATCATTAATGTGTTTATCTTGTCATGATGGCTCTGTTGCTCTTGGATCATTTGGAGGGTTAACCGGAGCTACTTTCATTGGTGCAGGTTATACTTGGTATTCTTCTGGAACTGCTGCAAACGCAGGAGCGCTATTAAGTAAAGATTTGAGAAACGATCACCCAATCTCTATCTCTATGAATGCAACTAGTACATCAAGACCATTATCTGGTTTTGCATCTTCTTACACTTCACCTGGTGTATACACTAGCACAGGCAAAGCGCTTTCTACTTGGTTAGATAACGCAACAATACCGGGACAAGGATTAGTACAATGTACTTCTTGCCATGGTCCTCACAGTAACAAAGTTGGTTACCAATTGAAACAAAGTAACCAAGGATCTGCAATTTGTATCACTTGCCACGCAAAATAATACAAAACAGTAATTTTAAAAGGGCGAAAAATTTTCGCCCTTTTTTTTACCCAATATTCTGTGTTTATCATACTTTTGTATATTATATAGATATAAGGTCTTATCTTATTAACATATTAAAATATAGAAGGCAATAGTGAGTAGCTTTTTACAAAAGATATCAAAATAAATGGTTACGAAATAAAATAGTTGGTTTATGAAAAAATGTCTGATTTCTAAAATTGTTGAGTTACGTAATTTAATTTCCAAACCATGGAAATCTGCCAAAAGTTTTACGGATCAGCAGATACAAAAAATGCCGAACGATAGTATTAGCCATCTTGCTCTTCCTTTTTTAAAAGAGCATAAATTTTCTTTTATAAAAAAAAGAGTTCAACAAACTTCTGTATTATTTATATTTTCCTTACTGCTTTTCCCCGGTCTTACTTCCTGCAATAAATTTTTTAAACACAAAGAGGTTAAATCGGAGTTAATTGTCTTCCCTAGCCCTCCTGAACAGGCTCGTTTTCAATTTTTAACTAAAATTTCATCTTCAACAGATATCGAGAAACCTCAAGGCCTTTTTTCAAAAATGGTTACAGGTGAAGAGAGGCCAAAAGGAATGGTAAAGCCTTATGGAATTTTTCTAAAAAAAGGAAAACTATTTGTTTGCGACAACTATACCGGAGGACTCGAAGTACTGGATCTGGAAAAAAAGAGTTTTGATTATTTTGCTCCTTTAGGAAAAGGACAGTTTAGAACCCCTATCAATTGCTTTGTAGATGACAAAGGTTATTTATATGTTGCTGATCCGGGACAATCAATGGTGCTTGTTTATGATGAAAATGGACGTTTTGTGAAGAGTTTTGGTGAAAAAGAAAAGTTTAAACCCAGCGATGTAAATGTATATGAAAATAAAATATTTGTAGCCAATAGTGCAAATAGCAAAATTTATGTTTACAATAATGATTCAATCAGCAAACTTCTTTACACTATTCCAAGAGCTGATGACCCGAACGCCTACCCCTTGTGTATGCCTACAAATATTGCAGTAAGTGACGGGAAAGTATATGCAGCAGATTTTGGATGTTCAAAAGTTAAAATCTATTCAACTGATGGTACATTTCTCGATACAATAGGCCGTCCTGGTGACCAACCTGGTGACTTTGCAAAATTAAAGGGAATAGCTGTTGACAAGGAAGGAAATATTTTTTGTGTTGATGCCGCATTTGAAAATGTTCAAATATTTAATAAAGAGAAACAATTTTTGATGGATTTTGGTGGCCATTTTCAAGGAAATGGCGGACTATATCTACCTGCGAAAATTATTATTGATTACGATAACTTAAAATATTTTCAGCAATATGTTGACCCGAGTTTTGATTTAAAATATTTGGTAATAGTTACCAGTCAATATGGACCAAACTTGATTAACATTTATGGCCGAGTGGAGCCCAAGGTCATACCTCCTATAAAATAAATCTCTCCGAAACGAATTTTTGCAGTGGGTTAAAATGTCTCTATTTTGGGGAACTTCATCTGCTCAGTCATGCAAGCCCTGCATTATTTTAGATCCTGAATAGCAGAGGCAATTATTTTATTTCGATACTGAAAATCCCGTACTAAAAATTTAGCGCAATAAACTAATGCTTCTCTTAATAACCCTGTACTCCAATTTCCTAAATTTTAGCATCCAAAAATTATTTGATACCAATTGGATGTTCGTACCCTTAATTCTAATCCAATAAAAAATCTTGTCCATCCCAATATATACTGCTTATACCTGCGAAAAGTCATATGTTAGCATGAAACCATTCTGTATTTTTGATGAGTAATGAAACCAATTTTACTGCCTACTTCTTTTGTTTATAGTTTATGAAATCTGATAAATTTAGATCTTTTATTTTTTTTATTTTTCTGACGCTAGGCATTGCTGCGCTGATTATCCGTTGTACACCTGAAAAGAAGTTCCGCTCTCTTTCCTTTTTTTTTGATGGAGTCCCTGACCCAACAACAAAAACAGACCTTGTAGTTTCTGCAGTGGCCGACTCTTCACTTGTCGCGATTGCTACCACCCCAGCTATTAAACCAGAGGGTTCAGAGCACAAACCCTTTGCTGAAGAAAAATGTACCAGTTGCCACGCCTCAGGCTTCTCAAACAAATTATTACTCCCATTGCCAACTCTTTGCTACACCTGTCACGAGAATTTTAATAAAAAATACGCCAGTCTTCATGGGCCGGTAGCTTCAGGCAATTGTTTAATGTGCCATGATAAGCATGAATCAAAATATAATAAGTTGCTACTTCGAAAAGGGCAAGACCTCTGTTTATTTTGTCACCAGGCAAAACAAATTTTTTCAAATACGAAACATAAAACAATCGGAGATAAAAACTGCACAGAATGTCATAACCCACATGGTGGAGAAAATAGCGGCCTTTTAAATAAAGATATGTGTTACAATTGCCATGACAACTTTAATAAAAAGTTTACCACCCTTCATGGTCCTGTAGCTTCAGGAAATTGTAGCGCTTGCCACGATTCACATCAGTCAAAATCTCCAAAACTCTTGTTAAGAGAATCGCAAGAATTGTGTCTTTCTTGTCACAATAAAGGTGATATTCTAAAAAATGCGGCACATAAAACTATTAAAAAAACAGATTGCACACAATGTCATAATCCACATGGTGGTGAAGACCGTTTAATGTTAAAAGCTGCAATTTCAGCAGCCGAAAAAATAAAAGAAGCAGAAAGATTAGTCGAGGAATCGAAAGCTAAAATTATTGCTGCACAATTAAAAGATTCATTGGACAGAATTAAGCCTTTGACAATTGCTAAGGATAGCATAATAAATATTCAAACGCTTTCTAAGGATGGCAAAATATCCGATAGTATATCTCAAAACAATACCGAAAAAACAGTTTCTGATAAAACGGTAAATGCTGTTGGAGAAAATGTCCAATTAAAAAGTTCTGAAATAACTGAAAATAAAAAAAATACCGTTACCAAAACAGGGGATTCCGATAATCAAAATAAGGATCCAAACAACGAATCAGATAAAAAAATTATTCTTAACCCTGACAAAATTGAACCGAAAAAGTCTCAAAAAGATACAATTCCAACGATTGAAAATTCTAAAAACATTGAGAAAAAAACAGAAAAAATAGTTGATGGAGCGGATCTTATTTCAAATCAAAACAATCAAAATAAAGACTCTGATAAAGAGCAAGAAAATAACATTCCTCTTAATTCAGACAAAATTGAACAAAAGAAATTACAAAAGGATTCCTTAGCTATCATCAAGCCATTGATAAGTGGGAAAGACAGCAGCTTAACGAACATCTCGCCTGTTAACAATAGTTCTACCACTGAAAACAAAACAACGATTGTTGATGCAGATGGCAAGACAATAAACACTGTTACAGATAATAATAAAACCACTGTTGCTGCTACTGAAAACAAAACAACGACAGTTGGTGCAGATAGTAAAGCAATAAACGCTGTTACAGATAATAATAAAACAACTATTGCTGCTAATGAGAATAAAACAACGATTGTTGATGCAGATGGTAAGACAATAAATTCCATTACAGATAATAATAAAACCACTGTTGCTGCTAATGAGAATAAAACAACGATTGTTGGTGCAGATGGTAAAGCAATAAACGCTGTTACAGATAATAACAATAAAAAAAATGCTGCAGCCGAAAACAAAACACCAACTGTGGATGCAAATGGTAAAACAATTAACGGTATTATCGACAACAGCAAAACATCAACGACTACCACTGAAAACAAAACAACGACTGTTGGTGCAGATGGTAAGACAATAAACGCAGTTACAGATAATAATAAAACAACTATTGCTGCTAATGCAAACAAAACAACGACTGTTGGTGCAGATGGTAAAGCAATAAACGGCACTATCGACAACAGCAAAACATCAACGACTACCACTGAAAACAAAACAACGACTGTTGGTGCAAATGGTAAGACAATAAACGCTGTTACAGATAATAATAAAACCACTGTTGCTACCACTGAAAACAAAACAACAATTGTTGGTGCAGATGGTAAAACAATTAACGGTATTACAGATAATAACAATAAAAAAATTGCTGGAGCCGAAAACAAAACACCAACTGTGGATGCAAATGGTAAAACAATTAACGTTATTACAGATAATAACAAAAAAACAATTGCTGCGACTGAAAACAAAATCACAAATTCTGAAAAAAGTGAAGGTGAAAAAAGAGAAGGTATCCGCGACAACGGAGGAAATAAATCTAAGCAGTCAAGTAGTGATGGATTTACAATTACTGACAAACTTAACTTTCGTATGAATCACGAATACAACAAAACCGCGATTGAAATAAACGATAAAATATTTGAACAGTATATTGATAATCTGGTTACTTTATTTAATAAAAACGGAAGCATAAATTTAACAATTCTTTCAAGCGCATCTCAGGTGCCAACGAAGACATTTGATTCAAACAAAGCATTGGCAATTTCACGTGCAGAAAAAGGAAAAGAGCAAATACTTGATGCGTTAAAAGAAAAAGGTCTTGATGTTTCAAAAGTGAAGTTTATAAAAACAAGATCAATTGTTGCTGGTCCGGTTTACAATTCTGATTATTTGAGTAATAAATCTGTTTATGAAAAATATCAATATATTAGTATAACTGCATATTAAAATAGGTGAATTACTTTTTTGGTGAAAAATAAAATAAAACATGTGTATTAGTAAAGAGGAAGTTAATTACAAAAAAGCTAATTTAAAACGCTATCAATATTAGATTTTTGCTCGACAGAAAAAAATGCCAGTTGGGCATTTTAGAAACTAGTTAAAGCATTAAAAAAATGAAACAATTCATATTATATTATTTTTTATTTTTGTGCCTTTCCGGTTTTTCATTAAGCCGAGGACTATCAAAAATAACAAACCATACCGACTTCTATGCAAAGCTTTTAGTCGGAGGAAAGCACGGACAAAAAAACTCAGATGACGCTTTGGCGTACCAAGGGTCTGGAAAATTTCTGTCAGGAAGTGATATTTTTAAAAGTCGCAGTTATTTTGTGCATTCAAATTTTATGGATATCAATTTGAACAAAGTGCTTAAACTTGATATAAAAAATAAATTCGGAATCGGCAAACCGGACGAACCCAAAAAATCGGGTTATTCACAAAGCCGTCCTCAACCATACAGAATATGGAAACTTACAGGCTGCAATGCATCCATTTTCCTGAGAGGAACTTACGGACAAAACCAAACAAAACAAGATAACGTCATAGCTGGGAAAGCCTCCGGGGCAAGCCTTACATCCGGAATCTCATTAAACACCCGAAGCTATTTTGTACATCCAAATTTCACGGATATTAGCCTAAGCGGATCCTATAATCCTTCAATAAACAGTAATTATGCAGTTGGAATGCCGAATTATACAGAAAAATCTGACTTAGCTGCATTGGATTATTCAATCCAATTTTTTAAAAAGCAAAAATTTGTTTTGATAACAAATGGAGGGTTCAGTAATGGAAATTCAAATTTTGATTACATCTCCAGGATAAAATATAAAAACAGCTACTCCAGAACATTTTTTTCCTTACCCAATAAAATAGTTCCTTTCACCCTATCCTATAATTACAGTAAATTGGAACAAAAAATAATTGAATCAAATCGTTTATTCGGTACAACAGAAAACTTGTTCAGGGCTACTGCTGAAAAATCATTCACCGATTTTGATAATACATCCATTTCATACGATCACTCCAACTTCAGCAGTTATCAGAATGACGTCAGCAACAATTATTCTTACAGAAACCGTATTTATTTTGATATGCTAAATATTAATAATAATATTTCCTTTTTTCTTGATAAGAAGAAAAATTACAATTTCAGATCAAATATCAGCAGCACAAATTCATTCGGAAATTTAAAAATCAGCAATCTTATGCTTTCCGAAAACCTATCAATGAAACTTCCGAAAAGATTTTTTTGGACGAATAACTATACTTATGGCATTGTTAAACAAGATCTATATAGTCAAGGATCTAACATAAGCTACAACCAATCTTTTCAAAGTGCCCTAAGTCACCAACTATACAGCAGTTTATCAACCCAAGTAATGTATGGGTACAATGAAGGGAAATCGAATGGTGTGTTCAGACAACAAAATAACTCATTTGGAGGAAATGTGACTTATTCCAAAATAATCCCTTATGGACATCTTCAATTAAACTATAGTTATAATAAAATTTTTACATCAATAACCACCCCTCCGACTACGCTATATATCGCTCATGAAAGGTATCTATTGTCCGATGGGACTACTACTCTATTATCAAATCAACACGTAGATATGGCATCAATCGTAGTAACGGATGTTACTGGAACAATTGTATACATACTCAATACTGACTACCTTTTGATAAACAATGATCCGGTTATTGAAATTGTGAGAATTCCGGGTGGTGCGATTCCAAATAATACCGATGTTTATATTGACTATTCGGCCGTAAAACCCGGAAACTTAAAATACACCTCAAACACTCATGTGTTTTTCGCTAATGTATTACTCTTTAAAAACAGATTAAATTTATCCTATACATTTTCGAAACAAAATTTCTATGATGTAAGCTCTGCATCTGAAGTTCAAATACTCAATTACTATCTCCGCCACCAAGCTTTAGCTCAAGTAGATTTTGTTTTTATAAAAGCCGGGGTCGAATACGATTACAGTAAAAGTTCCATAAGCCCTTATTATGGCATGAGATACTTTATTAAATATCAACAAATATTCTATAGAAGAATCAGCGTAACTGCAAATGCTGACATGCTGGATAGGTTAATGTTAGATGAAGCGCAAAGACGCCAAGACATTGAATTTTCATGCAAATTAGCTTACGCAGTGAACGAAAATATAGTTGTCAATACAGATTACTCCTATAGAAAAATGACAGGACGTGGTATCAATCTTGACCTACAAACCGCTAAACTCGTTGTTTCAGCAAATGTAAGAAAGCTTCACCTTTCATTGGGAACCGATTTTTATTTATCCAGCTACTTTTCTACTAAAATATCTTATAAAGGAGCTTATATTCAATTAATTCGAAATTTTTAATCATGGAAAAAGTATTATTTTATTTGATCTCGGCTCCTTTGTTTCTAGGCATCTGGTTTAGTAACAACACTGTGAGTGATACAAAAAAGAGTTTTGTTATTACAGATACCGTACCTCCCAAAGGAGATTCCATACGAGTAAATTCCTGTATAAAGTGCCATTCAAATGTGGTTGGCAAAAAAGTGATTCACAAACCCGCCATAAATGACTGTTCTAAATGTCATCAAAGCACCGGTCTGGGAAACCACGAAGAAGATGGTGAAGGATTTAAATTAGTAAATAAAGTACCTGAACTTTGTTATGCTTGTCATGATGTAAAAACTATTATTAAAGAACAAATACATACTCCTCTGAAAGATGGAGATTGTTTTTCTTGCCATGATGTGCACAGTTCGAAAGGAGAGCATTTACTTTCTATTCCACCTCCCGGACTTTGCTATTCCTGCCATAGTGATTTAAAGAAAAATATTGATTCTGTGACTGTTAAACATGGCGCCTTAACGGAGGCAAAGTCATGTATTAATTGTCACTCACCACACTCTTCGTCTGAAAAAAACAACCTACTTCTTCCTCAACCTGACCTATGCTTCACATGCCATGACAAACAAATTAAGGTTGGAGATGTCGTTCTTCCAAATATGAAGAGTCTAATGACTCAAAGTAAATATGTGCATGGGGCTATGGATATGGGAGGTTGCACAGCGTGCCACAATCCGCATGGCTCTTCAAACAGTTTGCTATTGAAAAAAACTTTCCCTTCTTCTGAAAATTACTCAACTGCAGATAAGAAAAATTATGCTTTATGCCTAGAGTGTCATGAGAGTTCATTATTCGAAGAGGCGAAAACAACAGAAGCGACTGGTTTTAGAGATGGAGAAAGGAATTTACATTTCGTTCATGTAAATAAAGAAAAAGGCAGAACCTGTATCAATTGCCATAATGTTCATGCATCCAACAGTTTATACCTAATTTCTGATAAAACAAAATTTGGACAATCGATGCTTCCAATGAATTTCACTAAATTACCAAAAGGGGGCACATGCGCACCTGGTTGTCATAGCGAAAAAACGTATACACGTTAATATTAGCTGCAACCGTTTTGCAATTATTCTAATGGTTTTGTGGGCAAGCTTTTGGTTTTCACATTCACACTTATACGAGTTAGATAATAGCGTATGAATGTCATTAGACGAATACTATTTATGGAAGATTTTCTAATATTAAAGCTTAAAAGTTAAACATTGCTTTTTCTAACAATTTATTGTTAATTCTAGCAAAAAATGAGGGCAATCATTGTTTTAGCGGCTAATAATACGGTTCTTTGTATTAGTAAGAAAACTACTTGTTAACACCCTAGTTTTTAGATTTGAATAAATCAAAACAATAAAAAATTCAAAAAACTACTTCCATTTAATTCATATAAAAACAAAATTTATTATTAATTTAATTCAAGCATATTATGAAAAATATTTTTCTAATAACAATACTTTTAACCTCAATATTTTCCAAAAATCTTTATTCACAAAATCAAGCAGCCCCGAGGTCATATTTACATAAAGTCACTGTTGATTCTGTATTTCAAACAAAGGCCTATACATATTTGAAAGTAAAGGAAATTATTAAAGGGAAAGACTCATTACAATGGTTGGCATTGCCTAATTTTCCTGCAAAAGTTGGTGATATTTATTATTTTGATAGTGGATTACAAATGGGTGAATTTCAAAGCAAGGAACTTAAGAGAGCTTTTAAGCAAATATTATTCCTCGCTAATTTAGGGACAACACCAGAAATTTCTGAAAAAAACATAGTGCCAGTTCCCGTCTTTGACACTATTCAACAAAATGTACCACCTCCAGTGGTTCATACTGTTTTAGTGAAAGAAGTTATTCAAGTAGGAGGCTATACCTATTTGCGTGTAAATGAGGGCGATTTAGAGAAATGGCTCGCTGTAGTAAAAATTTCAGCTTCGCCTGGTCAAACCTTCACCTATGATGACGCTGCCCCAATGAAAGATTTCACTAGCAAAGAGTTAAAAAGGACCTTTAGTGAAATTTATTTTCTAGGAAAACTTACTTTTGTACCAACAGAAGTTAATGTCAAGTCAAAAGAAAAAACACCAAAATCCAAAAAAGACAAAATTTCTAACAAAATTACAATCGCTAAACTATATGAAAATAAAAAATCCTATTCCGGCCAAACAGTCATAATTAGCGGTGAAGTAACAAAATACAGTGCAAATATTATGGGAAAAAATTGGATTCATATTGAAGATGGCACAGGTTTTTCTCGAAAATCCGATTTAACTGTTGTAATAGAAAAAGAAGTAAAGGTGGGAGAAAAGGTAACTGTAGAAGGGAAAATTACGCTAGACAAAGATTTTGGTTCTGGCTATTTTTTTGAGGTAATGATGGGAGATGCTAAAATACTGGAGAAATAATCCTCGATATTATATTAATGCTAAAAAAATCGTTTTTCTCCAAAATTTCAATTCGTTATACTGATCCATTCAATAACGATATATTTATTTATACCCTACTTGGATTAATAATTCTAGTTGTGCTTACTGCACGTATTCATCTGCTTTCGTTCCCACTTGAACGAGACGAAGGTGAATATGCTTATATGGGAAAACTAATACTTGATGGCCATATTCCATACACCTTGGCCTATAATATGAAACTACCCGGAACATATTATATGTATGCATTAAGTATGCTAATGTTCGGAAAAACTATCGTGGGAATACATATTGGGTTAACAATTATTTCAATAACATCAATTATATTGGTGTTCTTGATCTCCAAACATTTTGTTTCAAAGATTGGAGCCATTTTCTCCAGTGCTACATTCGGGATTATGGGAACATCGTGGAGCTTATTAGCACAAGCCGCTCACGCAACACATTTTGTTACTTTTTTTGCACTTTTAGGGATCTACCTTTTACTTCAACTTTACAGAAATGAAAAACATAAATTAATTCAATATTTTATTTCCGGAATTTTCTTTTCTTTTGCTTTTCTTTGTAAACAATCGGGCTTATTCTTTTTATTTTTTGGAATTGCAATTATTATCGTCAACGAATTTAATTTTACCCCACTTAAAAATCTATTAAAAAGACTTCTAGTATTCTCTTTTGGATTTGCCGCCCCAGTAATATGCATGTTACTGTTTTTTTATTTCTTTGGTGATTTTAAAAGATTTTGGTTTTGGACAGTGACCTATCTCGCAGAATACGGCAGTCAGGTACCATCTGATGAAATTGGCTATTATTTTAAACTAGGAATAAATGCAATAACCGGCCAATATTCATTTGTTGGCTATTTCGCTTTATGGTTAATTTCGTTAGCTGGCATACCACTTATATTTTTTCATAAAACTTCAAAAAGAAATAAAATTCTGATCGCTTTGTTTTTCTTCTTTTCTGTTTTAACAATAATTCCAGGATTTTATTTTCGGCAACATTATTTTATAACACTATTGCCTATTGTTGGACTTTTGACAGCCATATTCTTCGAATTCTTTAATGATCTTTTTATCCATAAATTTAAAATGCCGATCATGGTATTCACTACTTTTTTTGTATTTATATCTTTGGTTGGTTTAGGAATAAACGCCAACATCGATTATTTGTTTTTACAAAATACAAAAATATCTTCCAAAAAAATATACCGTGTGAATCCATTTGTAGAATCGATTGAAATAGCGGATTTCATTCAAAAAAACACTAACAAGGATGATAAAATTGCAATAATGGGTTCGGAGCCGCAAATTTGTTTTTATGCAGACAGATATTCTGCTTCAGGATATATATATACATACAACTTAGTTGAGATACACCCATATGCATTATCAATGCAAAAAGAAATGGCTCAAGAAATTGAATCAAACAAACCAAAATATTTGCTACTTGTCGATATATGGCGATCATGGTTAAACCAGCCTCTATCAGAAAGATTTATTTACAAATGGGCTCAAGACTATGCCTCAAAAAATTATAGACTGGTAGGACTTTATGATATAATGCCATACGAATATTCTTCTCTAAAAATATACGACCAACTTAATAACTATCAGCCAAAATCAGAAGACATAATATACATATATGAAAGGTTATAAAGTTGGTAGCAAGTCGCTGCCAAAAAACTTCTATATAAAATAATTATGTCTTGAATACGGCAATACAACTCCCTCCCCTTTTAATTAAACTTCTCTCAATCAAGTTTAGTTCTCTTTTATGAAACAAATCGAAGATTTTTAAAACAAATCCAGAAGGAGCAAGATTTTCTACTTCTGAATTCAAAATAGACTCACTGCTACGCCTACCCCTTAATATATAAGGAATATGCTTAACAAAATATGTGATAAAAGGAACATAAGAGAAAAAGAAAGAAGAAAAAACTAATTCAACATCAGCATTAGTCGCAAGAGACTTAATCATTTCAAAATTATATCGCCTGAAATGACCGGCAAAGAAATCAACATCTGACCATAAATAATTATGCGCAGGAACGGTGATATATATAATCGAATTAGGAGGTAATCGGGATTTAATTTCAGAAATAAAAGCAACATCATCCTCGATATGTTCCAAAACATCAAATAAACCAACACCATCAACATTATTACTACAAAAATCAAATTTTTGAAAAGGAATATTAAAGACATTCACTAATCCCCTTTTTTTTGCATTCAAACAACCCTGATAACCTGGCTCTAACAAAAACAATTTGGCCGTATTATATTTTTCAGATATTGCCATAGCCTGAAAACCATTTCCTCCTCCAATATCAGCAAAGTTATTCTTGAAAGGATAACGATCTAAAACACTATTAATAATATTGTTACGATGTTTAAACCAAAAACTATTGTCTTCAACTAAAAATAGTGCATCGTTTCCACAATCAGGATAGGATACACGTTCTTCCTTTTCAGAAACCCATATCCCATTAATATCAAGTATTAATTCATTTAGTTGAGGCGAAGTGTGATTAATAGTTTTCACTTAAAATAAGTTATTGTTGGTTACCTTTTTATTCTGTAATAGTTCAATCCTGTATATTGATAAAAAAGAGGCGGGTGAATAAATACTTTTTCAAAAGTATAATCCTGACTATAAAAGTAATGATAATAGGCTGATAAAAAATAATTATAGGATTCATCTGAAATGAAAATCACATTATCCATTTCTTTTATATTTCTAAAGAGTTTTGAATGATCACTCGTTCCAAATTTAGCACTAAGCTGGTCTTTTATTTCTGGAGTTAAAGACAATTCAATCGATAAATAAACATAGCTGTTATTATTTTTAAAATTAATTTCTTTTATTGGATCTGTTGCTGCATGCATTTCCCAGGCTCTTCCATTAGTTGGAATAAAAATGGTATTTTGAAAAGTCTTATTTAAATCATCTATCATCATTTGATTTACTCTGCCATATTCCTTATAATAAGATATTCTTTCCTTCGTTTTATTTATATAGGTTGGTATAGAATAAAAAAACAATACGAGAGGAATTACGAGAATCCAATAAACTAGTTTATTAGTGAAATGCAAAAAAGAAAACGCAAAAACCAAATTCCCGAAAGTTAACATTACAACAAGAGGATTAAAAATTCTAGCAGGGAGTTTTAAGTAATAACAAAGGCCTAAAATAATAGAATAAAAAAACAACTGAAACAATACAACCCTTATAACATAAAACACAGTCCCCTTCATGGAAAGGAAAAATGAAATAATAAAAATAGCAAGCAAGCCGTAATTGAGCATATTGGCAGCAGAATTTTCATTATCCAAACTTTTTGAAAAAGTTCCATACTCTTCTCTAAATTTCTTTTCACGACCGCTTTTTAAGAGTGAACATTCAAAAGTTAGTCTTTTTAAATAATCCAAGGTGAATATATTATCATCACCAAAATAATAGGTAACCATAATTGATTCGTAGGCAATTTGATCTTTCACATCTTTTGGTACATATTCAGATCCATTCTTATAATCAATAAGTTTCCTTATTAACTCAGACTTCTCCCAGCACAAATTATTCACATTTCCATAAGTAGCGGAATATACTTTCTCTGTCTCAAGAAGAGCAAAAAATAAAAGAAATGGAACAATAAATTTCAAAAGAAATGGAACAAGTGCCTTTTCTTTAAAAATAAGAAGAACAGAAAAAACCAACCCAAAAACAAAACCTAAATATCCTGTATCTAAACGAGTGAAGTGCGCAAAAATGAAAGTTATTATCGGGAAAAATAATATCCATTTATTTTTTCTTAATACTTCCGCATGAAGATATAAAACTCCCAATAAGATTACAAAACTCGAAGAAACCAAAATTACAGGTCGAGCAAAATTAATGCAATAAGAATTCTGAAAAAACACAGAAAAGTAAAAAGTAATGAATAACATAATGAAAAGAAGGAAATTAATTCGACTTTTGGAGACAAGATAAAAGGTTATATAAATATTAAACAAAGCCGCCCAAAGCAAAAAAAACATAGAAAACCCATACCAACCAAATTCTGGAAAATGTTTGTAAAGATAGCCGTACAAAATAGCCGTAAACTTATATGCTCCAAAAAAATGCTCAAAGGGAAGAGGTGAAACAAGCCCTTTCATAGCCAAAACATATCTAGGATCATCATTAGATTCGAAAAAAGAGCCGAAAATATAATAACTAAACACAAGTAAAAAAACAGAAATTAATAAGCCAATGGATGCGACTATTTTAAAATCATACTCCCTTTTTCTCGAAGTTTCTATTTCGGTATTACATATCATTGAGAAGCTTTTTTCAATCTATAATAATTTAATCCTGTGTATTGATAAAAAAAAGGTTGATAATCAAATACTGTTTCAAAATAATAATCTTGTTTATAGAGGTAATGATAGTATGCCCCTAAAAAATTAACATAATTATCATCAGAAATAAAAACAACATTATTCATTTTACTGATATTTTTAAAAAGCTCAGAATGGTCGCTTGTTCCGAACATATTAAAAAGCTGGTCTTTTGTTTCAGGTGCTTGTGAAATATCAATTGAGAGGTACACGTATGAATTACCATTTTTAAAATTAATTTCATTAATAGGATCAGTGGCATTATGCATTTCCCAACTTCGTGGGGACGTAGGTATAAAAATAGTTTTATGAAATTTCTCGTTGATATCATCAACCATTAGGCGATTAACCTCTCCATATTTTTTATAATATGCAATGAATTCATTGTTGGCTTTAGCAAATTTAGGAATCCCAAATAAAATTAAAAAAAATGGTACAGATAAAAAGAAGTAAAATTTCTTTTTATTAAAACGAATGAAAGACATTGCTAAAATCAAATTACCAATAGTCCACATAACAAGCAATGGATTAAAAATACGAGCAGGGAGTTTTAGAAAATAACACATTCCAAAAATAATTGCTAAATAAAACAAATGAAACAATAAAAATCTAAAAAAATTCTTATAATTATTTTTTAGCGAAACTAAGAGCCATAGAAGAGTAAATCCAAATAAACTCAAATTAATTATTGCTGCAATAAAATTTTCATTTCCTAAACTACTTACAAAGACGTCGAATTCCATTTTAAATTTTTTATTGTTCCCGCTCTTCCATAGTGAAGTCTCTTTTATTAGCTTCCTTAAAAAATCAATTGTAATTGCTTTGTCATCCCCAAAATAATACTCGACCATAACAGCATCATATACTATCCTCTCATTTATATCCTTTGGAACAAACTCTGTAACATTCTTATAATCAATAAGCTGACGCATGATTTTCGTCCTCTCCAAATATTCAATATTTCTCCCATTCCGCTTTTCAGAAAATACGCCTACAACCTTAACAATTAAGATAAAGAATACTACCGGCAAAATAAATTTTAACAAAAAAGGCAATAAACTTTTTTGTCTATAAATAAGAAGAATAGAAAACACCAAACCAAAAACAAATCCAAGGTATCCTGCTTCTAATCTGGTTAGATGACCTAAGCTATAAGTAATGACAGGAAATATTAGTACCCACTTATTATTTTTAAAAATCTCAATATTTAAATATAATACAGACAATAAGATAATAAAACTACTTGTAACCAAAATAGTAGGACGAGCGAAATTGATCCAGTAAACATTCTGAAAAAATATTAAAAAATAAAATGCAATAAAAATTAATAAAAATAAAGGAAAAACAATTATATGCTTGGCCGATAGATAAAGTGAAATGTAAATATTAAATAATGCGCCCCAAAGCAGCAAAAACATTGAGAGTCCATACCATCCTATATTGGGAAAATGTTTGTAAAGTGATATGTACAAGTCATCTGTTAAAATATAAAAGAAACCCATGAAATTATCAAAAGGAAGGTGAGTAGCAAATCCTTTCATTGCCATAACAAATCTGGGATCATCATTCTCTTCAAAATAAGATCCAAAATGTTGATAGCAAAAAACAATTAACAATAAGGAAACCAACAACCCAATCAAAGCGACCAAATTAAACTTATATTCCCTTATTTTAGAAATATTGTCTGTAAACTCCCTTTCAACTTGAACTTGAATCATTTCCTTAAATACAAATTGGTTATTCCATCTTGCTCATACCACACCTTCGTTTCAAATTGGTGAGGCATTGACAGCTCACTGTTTAGTTCCGGAATATTATTAAACGGGAAATCAAAAACAGAGAAATTGAAACGATTAAAAACTGCACGCTTTCCATATTCATCAAAAACATAGGCAAATTCCGTCCAGGTACTCCTGAAAGCAATAATATGAGGATTTAACTTTGCATCCTCCAAAATATTATTCCCAACTAGACCAACGACAACTTTACTTTTTAAATAATACATATATGAAGTTTCCTCATAATTTGCTGCAATAACAAGCGTATCCGTTTTTTTAAAAGATTCTTTAATGAATGGTATTGTATAATCAAGAGGGCCTTTATATATGTGAGTAAGTTCAAAGATGTGACTCTTAATATTTTTAAAATTAGAAAAACCTAAATAAATAAAAAAAGCGCAAAAAATAATTAGAGGCAAAACGTTTCTAATGCCGAAACATTTTACCCCATTTTCAGAATTTAGATCAAGTAGAATTAAAAAATCAAGAATAACTATTATAGAGAGAATTGGTTGAAGATAAATTATGTATCGAGTAAATATAAAGTTAGGAATTTTTGCTATTGTAAAAAGGGAGACAATGAAAAATAAAGTCAAAAAACAAGATATTTTGAAAAGAGAAAACCCTTGCATTAGAAAATTTTTGCTGTTTAAAATTAACAATAATTTCATAATTAAAGCAAGCCATAAAAGTTCGTGTTTTGCAAAATAACTAATTGACGTGAACATATTATTCCAATACATTTTACTATTAAAACCATTAAATGCGCTCATTGCATTTGATATCTCAAAAGTCTTAAAATAAAAAACCAGTGGACTAATAATGATAAGTGAAATAATTAGGGAAAGCATAACAGGCAACACTTTTTTTATTGATGATCGTAAGTCTGATTTGGAATACTGAAAAACCCCAATAATTAGTTCCGATAAACCTATAGTCAGGATCGAAATAAAAAAAACAGGAGCAAATGTTACAAAAAGCAAACACAACGAAAGAATTTCTATACTCACAAATAAAAATTTATTGAACGGTTTATAAAATCTAAAATTCAAATACAAACCAATTATTATACTCGAAAGAAAAATCACTAAGGAATAATACCTTACCTCTCTTAACAGTAAAGCCAAGGAAATAGACATTAATTCTAAAAGAAAAAAGAGAGAAATAAAAAGATATCTATTAAATTTATCTGGGAAAAACTTAGATAAAAAAAATGCGAATAATAACAATCCGATTAAACCGACCAAAGCAAAAGTTGCTCTAAAAACGCCTGTTTTAAAGTAAATATTATCAATTTTATCAGCAAGCATATATCCTATTACACCATAGTAATACTGCCCCCATCCAGCTCCTCCAATGTATGAGTCATCTTTTGCATTAATTCCTAATGTTGGATTGCTATTTCTTAAATCATAAAACACATTCTTTCCATCATGTACCTTCGGATACCCATATTCAAGAACTCTTTCAGCTCCAATTGCTGTCATGCTTTCGTCAGCCCAAAAAAGCGGGTATGAAATATTTTTTAAAACACTCACAGCTAAAAGACAAAATAAAAATATGGACAAGACCAACAGTTTATTGGTGCTTTTAATTTTAAATACTTGAAAATTAAATTTCATCCTAATACTATGTAAAACAGATTTTATTTAGGTCAAATATTGACCATCACTATTATTTTTATTTTAACCAAATCAATTTTCAATTTTTCTTACTTCATACAACCAGAACTGCTCATCAGTTTGAATAATATCTCCGGTGAAAGATTTCAAGAGTGCAATACTCGAATTTTCCGTTAACATTGCATTACTCAATTCTGTTTGATGATTATCCATTAATGGAAAATTCAATATTAAAATCACTTTTGTCTTTTGGATCTCTGAGTAATTAATACAAGCATCCAAAACCTCACTAATTGAAATATTTTGTTTGTAGTTCTTATCAAAAGGATTCCAGACATAATCAATAGAATTACTTTGAGGAAAGTAGGTCTTCTTTTTCAAATTTATAGCGATTGTTTGTGCCGCAAAATCTATAAAACCAACAAATTCATGATCGGTTTCAAGCTTGTTTGTTTTTATAAATTTTGCCGTCTCGTGCGACAAGGTGAATTTGTATTTTACATCCTTATAAAAAGCATAGCAGGAGGATACAAATTGCATAATTAAAAAGAGACTGATCATTGGTTTAAAAATTATTCCAATCTTAAGTTTCTGCAATCTGTCTAATTTTATTTTATTAAGTATGGGTATATGAATGCCTTCATCTGCAATATGATAAAGCCAATAGCAGTATATAAAAACAATAAAAAGTAAACCCTGATGCCTAATATAATAAAATTTTGCTGTATGAAGGAAAAGCAGCAACAAAATACAGTTACCAAAAAAAATCCAAAAAACAACAGGTTTATTTGAAAATTTAATTAAGATTATTATGAAAATAAATATGGACGAAATCGACAAAACAATATTTTGAGTTGTTAGATAATTTGAAACGTCATAGTTCATTGGATAAATATCGGGGAAACTAAAATAATTTGTATTCCAAAAACTAGCGCCACTAGTAAACTCCGGAAGGGGAATAAAACTGTTCCAGATAGTCCGAATAGTCATAAAAAAAGGAGCGTTCGCTACACCATCCCAGCGGGATTTTTGACCATATGTGAAAACGACATATATAACTCCCATAAAAATGAAAAACAGAAATACACCAACATATGAAATTAACAAGGACTTGGTAAGTGTGTTTTTCTTAAATTTTTCGATCAACTTATTTACAATAAAAACAAACAGCGGCAAAATAATAATGAACGAATTTATTGAATGGTTTGCCAAGACAATTAAGGGAATTATAATTAAATAATAATTAACTCTTTTACGAGATAAAAGATACATGATAAGAAACAACATCAAAATTAAGAAACCATAATATCTTGAAAGGATTCCATATTCAAAAAAAAGAAAATATGAAAACGTGAGAAAAAACTTTTCAAATAAACTAAACGGAGAATATTTATTTAAAAGAAATATAGCGGCTACAATTATGACATAGTGGTAAAACTGGTACATCATTTGAGATCCATTGACCCAAAGAAAAGCTTTCATTAAAAGATTGTAAACTAAATAAGAATAATCATGTTCGCTGTATTTAACATATCCATTTAAACCAATCCTCCCATAAATATCAAGTTCGTCTCTCCACATTTCGTGGTAATACATGCCTAGTGCTAATAGTACAGAAAATAAAACAATTATTAACTGGGGTAATTTTTGCTTAAAAACAAGGACGGTGCGTCTTACAGTAACACTCTGATCAACATTCATCTCCTCTTGCATTTTATTAAAAAATTATTTTTAATCTGCGTAGCCATTTTGAACAGACAATTTCGTTTGTATTAGCCAACAGCAAAATATGTTTATTTACCAATATACAACATGTCTTTTTTAATCAGTTATTCCTTTTGAATTCAAATAGTTATTTCTTCTTACAATAAATTACTATTTGTGCACTTAAATATTTTCTAATTATTGGTAATTTCTCTAAAATTGGTTGAAAAAAATAAATAATCTTTGAGAGTAACGTAGGGAAAAAGAAAGGAACAAATCCAATGTAATTGACTGATTTTATTTCCCACCCGTTATCAACACACCATTGTGATAATAATTTTGTGCTGAATGACTGCTCTTCGTGTTCAATGTGATACTGTGAGTTTTTTTCAATCCATTTCAAAATAAAATTATTACCATTTGGTTCAATGATTAACATTTCATCCGAAAACAATTTAGCATTTTTTATTGCCAGAAACTGATCGCTCATATGATGCAAAACACCACTAAAAATTGATAAATCATATTTTTTTTCAGCAATTTTTTCTGCATCATAAATATTGATATCTGAAAAAGTAATATTCGAATATTTCTTTTTCGCAATTGCTATTCCCTTAATACTTGGATCAATTCCGGTTACTTCAATATGGGGATATTTTTGCTTAATTTCATTGGTATACGTTCCATCGCCACAACCAATATCTATTAATGATTTTGTTGTTGAAGGAATCGTTTTATACATTTCCTCCATAATTCTTTTATTGGCGACTACCGAAGAATACTTTGCATTTGTAGTGTATTTGTATCCTTCATTTTCTTCAACATCTGAGTCGAATTGAGTTACATTTTGTTTAATCAATGCCATCTTATTGAATAATTATTTCTTAATTTTCACTTATAAATTCTTCAATTTTATCAGCTGTGTTATATAGCTTTCTTCCTTTTCTTATCGCAGTTCTTATAAATTTGGGCCGCTTCTTCGTCTCTTCAAATATTTTACTAATATATTCTCCAATGATCGATATTGCCAGCAATTGTACCCCTCCAAAAAACAAAACCAAAACAATTACAGTGGTAAATCCTTGAGGAGCATTTGGCAAAACAAACCTCAAGATAACCTGTATAATCAAGGCAAGAAATGATACTCCGGTTAGTATAACGCCAATAAAACTTAGGAGCTCTAATGGCAAAAAGCTAAATGAAAAAATAGCTTTCTTAGCCCATGCTACATTTTTTCTCCAATTATTTGTGGAAACACCAAACATTCTTTCCGGTCGCAAATAAGGAACTCCCACTTGCTTAAATCCTACCCATGCTCTGAGACCCCTCAAAAACTGCTCTGTTTCAGGTAACTTGATTAGCTCCTTCACTACCTTTCTATCAATGATAGAAAAATCGCCTGCATCAACAGGGATTTTTACGTATGATAAGGAACTGAAAATTCTGTAAAAAGCTTTGTAGATTAATCCCCTAAAAAATGACATTTCTCTTTTTATCCTCACACCATAAACTACATCATTTCCCTCCATCCATTTTTCATACAAACTAGGAATTACTTCCGGTGGATCTTGCAAATCACCATCCATCAAAACAATTCCATCGCCGGTTGCAATTTGCATACCACTAAGAAAGGCTGATTGCGAACCAAAATTCCGAGAATGAGTTATCCCAATTACATTTGAATCGAGGTTACAAATTTTTTCAATTACATCTTCGGTATTATCAGGTGAGCAATCATTCACAAAAATAATTTCGTAACGAACTTTTATTTCGCTAAACATTTTCACCAACCGCTCGTACATGAAGGGAATGGCTTGAGCATCCAGATAACAGGCGATTACACACGTAATTTTTCTGTTCGCCTGTTTGTTCTCGAAAGATGGTAGAATAGTAGCTTCGTAATTCATACTATTTTGCCAATCAATCGTTTGCTGCAATCCTTCCAGCAAACTAATTTTATTAGTCCATTTTAGTTGCGCATTTGTTTTACTTGGATTTCCGTACCATTCCTTCAAATCCCAATTTCGGTTTCCCATCGTGTTCCATTTCGGTACAATAGGAATATTAAACTCTTTCACACTTAAATCTACCAGTTCGCCAATGGTTACTTTTTTGCCGGATGCAATGTTAAATGAATGACCATATATTTCAGGCTTCATATTAAGTGCCGCATCCGCAAATGCTTCAACACAATCGGTAACATGAATGAAATCTCTGCTAATATCCGGTGAAACCAATGGAGGTAATTCTTTTTTTCGGATGCTCTCTATAAGCCTTGAAATAAGCCTATCCGGCTCTTCCCATTTCCCATAAATAGCATATAAGCGTAAATTAATGGCAGGAACGTTATTATACTTTGCAAAGTATTCAATTAAAAAATTAGTAGATGCTTTTGAAACAGCATAGTGACTATTCGGGCTCAATCTATCATCTTCATCCGGAGCCGTGCAATTGGTGCCGTATTCAGAGCTTGATCCGGCATGAATATAGCATTTAATATTAGTTGATGCCTGAAGTATATTGAGTGTGCCGATGTAATTTGTTTCATGAATCAGGTTAGCATCATTCTGCTTTGAGTAGGCTCCATACGCAGCAAAATTAAATATAGTTTTTGGTTTGTATTTTTCAAAAACCGAGTCTACAGAATATTTAGAAGTAATATCGCAGTGTACAATATTATCAAATGGAACATTTAATAAGCGCAAACGCCAGGCAACATTCGAATCATGTGTTACTGCATAATAGTCTTTACGATGCTCAATCAAAGCCTCAATCATATTCGCACCTATAAACCCACTTGCTCCAAAAATAAATATTGGCCCTTCCAGATCTTGAATCTTTTCATGTAAAGTAAGCTTCGCGTATGTCGATTCTTCTGCCATCTATACTAGTTGTTGTTTAAGTAGTGTTGAAATATTATCAATATCAAGACCCGATTGTTTCAAATGAAATTGTTGGCTGCCGTATAGCCCATCAGGATAACCTTTTGCAAAAAGTGTTTCGAAATAATCTAGTTGGATTCCGGCTTTTAAAATATCGTGTGCAATTTGTTGACCTAAGCCTCCAATACTGATATGCTCTTCAGCAATTACTAATTTTTTTGTTGATAGAATGCTATTAATGAAATCCTGTGTTAGTTTTGAATAAGGAATTTTTGAAATGTTAAACACCTCAACGTGTTGGGTTAATCCGGAATTTTTGATTGCTTCATATACATTACTTATTACAGGTCCGGAAGCAGCTACTGTAATTTTAGGATTTTTGCAACTTGTAAGATTGTAAAAAAACTCATTTAAATTACTTGGGAAAACATTAGGTTTTGCTAAACCGAGCCGCAAATAAGCGGGTCTTTTCATAGAAGTCATATCATTGAAACAAGTTGCTACATCTTCACTAAAGGAAGGAATATAGCAATGCATATTCGGCAAACCCGATAAAACAGCAACATCTTCAATAGCATGATGTGAAGAACCCATTACGCCATATCCATATCCACCACCATTACCAATTAAATAAACCGGAAGGTTATGAAAACAGACATCATTCCTGATTTGTTCTAAACACCTGAAAGTAACAAATGGAGCAATGCTGTAACAAAACACCTGAAATCCTTCTTTAGCGATACCGGCAGCAATAGACACCATACTTTGTTCTGCCACCCCAACATTAATAAATCGTTCTCCCATCAACTCCCGCACTTCTTCAAGAGCATTAAACCCTAGATCTCCAGTAAGAAATACGGTCTTAGGCTCCTTATTAACTAAAGATTTAACCAATGGAGAAAATAGTTTACGCATATTTTTCGTTTATTTCTTTTACTGCTTGAGTATATTGCTCTTTGTTCATCGGCCAATAGTGCCAATCAATGGTGTTTTCCATATAAGAAACTCCTTTACCTTTAACGGTATTTGCAATTAAAAGCTTAGGTTTAATAGTATCATTTGATTTAAGCAATTCTACCGAATTAACAATTTCAGAAATATCGTGCCCGTCAATAATCTCAACAACTTCAAAACCCATTAACTCCCATTTTTCTTTTTGAGCGGTATCCCCAATAACATCAACACTTTTATTAAATCCCTGTATTTTATTTTTATCAATGATTACTATTAAATTATTCAATTCATTTTTTGATGAAAAATGGGCGGTCTCCCAAGTTGTTCCTTCATTTGTATCGCCATCAGACATTAATACAAAAACAAAATCATTTTCTCTTTTTATTTTTTTTGCTTTTGCAATTCCTGCAGCTAGCGGGAAGCCGTGTCCTAATGAACCTGTTGCAAAAGGTATTTCTTTAAACGTATTTGGTGCAGGATGAGCAGGAAGTTTCGTTCCGTCTTTGTAATACGTATCTAATTCCTTTGTTGAAATTTCTCCTATTTCATTTAAACAAGAATACAAGGCTGCTGCTGCATGCCCTTTAGAAAGAATGAAAACATCATTCTTGTTTTTCAGTTTAAGGAAAATTGCTATAAGAATATCAATACAGCTTAGAGAACACCCTATATGACCGGCATTAGAAGTATAGTATAATTCTAAAATCTTTAACCGTAGGCTTTTTTTATGAGAAGTAAAATTTAACATTAAACTTTTTGTTAACTATAATTTTAGCAAGAAATATTTCGTTGCTATAAATTAATGGATCCGCAGCAAAACTAATTGACCCCCAATTTTAATTTTTCATACACTTTCATTTCTTCCTCAGCTTCGGACATTTTACCACTTTTCTTCAGAATTACAGATAGATTATAATGTGATTGAGCATGATTATAATCGACTTTAATATTTTCATTCAATATCTCAATGGCCTTGTTAAGTTTGTTAATATTCATGTAACAAGTCGCCAAATCACATTTCATATTAATGTTTTTAGGATCGAGTTCAAGCGCCTTTTCATAAAATTTAATAGCCTTATCGAATTGCTGGCTATCATAATAAATATTTCCTAAGTCGCTTAAAGCAATTAGGTTCTTATTATCATGTTCATAGACCCTTAAAAAATGATAGGCTGCTTTTTCTAAAATGCCAGAGGAATAATAATTAGCGGCTAACACAGACCTTAGTTCATAATTTAATGAATCTTGTTCAAACTTTTTTTCAATTAATGCAAGATCATTTGAGGGAGTCATTTGAACAGACGGAATGGAAGAATTCGTTGGAGTGGATGAAACATCGTTTTTCTTTCCTTCATCTCCATTGCATGAAAAAAAGGTCAGCCCAATTATACAAAAAACACCAAATAAAATTTTATGTAACATGTTGTTATATTTTTTATGTTATTTTATAAGTTTTGCATCTTCCATAATAACATCATAGAAGTAGCCATAGCCAAAATCTTTATCCAAAGAAATTACACCTTCAAGGGTGATGTTGTCACCTACTTTTACTTCCTGATCAGTTGTAATGGTTAAATCAAATTTGCCAGAAAAGTCTGTTCCATCCTGAAGGTGAATCCAATTCTTTTTCATAATTCCAGGTGTAAATTTTGCAACCTGGCCTTTTATTTTGACTGTTTTCCCGACATGTAATTTTTTATTTTGAAATAAAGAAGCAATCGTCAATTCCCCTTTATCATGTTTAATTGTAACGTCCTTTTTCTCAACCGGGATGGCTGAACCTGTTGATTGCGTTTGTGAGTTTGGGTCGCTTACAGCGGCATTCGCAGAAGGCGTAGTCAAAATATTATCAAGAAATAAAACTTCATCAAAAGTTCTTTTTAATTCTTTACTCTCAAATTTTGTCATCGGTAAACCTCCCGTGAAATAATAGGTGTCACCAACTTTTGCCTCTAATTTTTTTGCAGCAACCCAAAATTCTGTTTTGCCTTCCGTTCCTAGGATATATGTATATTGAGGTGTTTGCAATACTTCTTTAGCAACAATAGATCGCTCCACACTTGGAGGAGCTAAATTTGTTCCCATTTCAGCATTCATATTTGGAGCACCATTTGCCAGCTGAGCTCCATTTTCAGTTGCTGCATTGTTCGCTACCGGAATATTTGGACTAGTACTTAAATTGTCTAAGAATAAAACTTCCTTAAACGTTCTGTTTAGTTCTTTGCTCTGAAAATCAGGCATTGATAAGCTATTTCCATAATAATAAGTATCACCTACATTCGCTTGCATTTTAGCTACAGCCAACCAAGGTTCCAAATTACCTTCTTTTACATGCAAATAAGTATATTGGGTTGTTTGTAGTACTTCTGTAACCACAACTGTGTGAACTCCTACAGGGACTGTTTGATCTGAATTCGATCCACATGCTGAAAACAATCCAACTGTTACTACAATAAACATTAACTTTTTCATATTATTTTTTTGTTAGATATTAATAATTCTTAAAATGAACTTTTTTATTTTTCTTGTGAATCGATGTATTTATCGATCATTGTTTCTTTAATTTTCGCTCCTATCATAAGCAGTATAATCGAACCTATTAGAATCCATGCCCATAGCGGAAATATCGCGTGGTCGCCTGCACCATAACTATGCATTCCTTTTGATAAAAAATAATTCACACCAAAAAATGTCATCAACACACTACCAAAACTAAATACGGATGCTACATTGAAAAAATACTTTCTATTTAGCTTAGGAATAAACCTCAGGTGAAGTAAAATAGTGTACGTAATAACAATTACGAGTGCCCATGTTTCCTTCGCATCCCATCCCCAATATCTTCCCCAAGACTCGTTTGCCCAAACACCACCAAGAAACGTTCCTACAGTTGCCAAAACAAGTCCAATTGTTAAATTCATTTCGTTAATATAGGTCAGTTCAAAGATCAGCAGATCGAGTCGTTCATGATTTTTCTTTGTTTTGAATAAGTAGATAAACAAATTCATGATGCCGAGAATAAAACCTAATCCTAAAAATCCGTAACTGATAGTGAGAACGGCAACGTGAATAATGAGCCAATATGATTTTAAAACCGGCGTTAAATTTGTCAACTGTGGGTCATAACTGCTGTGACCTGCTGTCATTAAAATAAAAAATGCAAGCAAAGCAGTAGCTGCCAGGGTTATTTTTGAATACCGTACAAAACTAAATCCTGCTAATAATGTTCCCCAGGACACCAATATTAGTGCTTCATAGCCATTACTCCAAGGCGCGTAACCAAGCAAATAGCTTCTAAGTGCCATACCAAAAGTTTGATATAGAAATGCCGCTCCCAAAAGCACAATACAAATGTTAAGCAGCATGCTTACGATCTTACTTTTTTTCATTCTCACATTATCAATAAAAGCAAGCAAAAGAAGAAATATGCTTAACACCGCATATACATTTTTCAGCATAATAAATATTTGAGCTTTATTATAAAATATTTCTGCATTAATTTTTGTTTCTGATGGTAAAATGTTTGCTGAGGCACTTTGCTTTTGAATACTTGAAATATATCTTAGCACCTTGTCTGCTTTTGAATATTCGCCAGATGTTTTCGCTTCAAAAACATCTTTCATATAGATTTGCATGATGCCGGCACAATTCAATGTTTGCAACTGTAGATCCTGATTAATTACATTTAATACTCCACCCAATGGCACAACAGCAGCAGGTTCATCCCAACTTATCCATTTACTAGTAGGCATGCCTTGTTCTGGAAATATTTTCAGAATACTTCCCTGAAATGTCATCATTAAAACATTTGCACGTTCATCAAGTTTAATTACTTCCTTGTCAAAATTATTTTGCTCAACAGGCTTTTTCCTGAATGCTTCATCAGCATAATTTTGTAATTTATACTTTCCATCCTGGTCAAAAAAATCAAGAAATGATGCCTCTTTTGTATTGAGTCCAAGAACATCTCTGACAGATTGTTCTTTGATGTAAATAATTTTTTGTTGTTTCCAGAACTCGGGATCAACCATCATATCAAGAAAAGTCTGCATCGCATCTGCCTCCCCTTTCCCTTCAATTTTAAAATTATCCTTACGGGTAACTTTGTGAAGAACATCGTACGCCAAAGAATTCAAAGGCTCAAATCGTCCATCAACTGTTTGCGTGATCAAGTGACCAAACTTGTCGGCATGTGTTGCATCAACAATAGGAAGACTCTGATTTTGTGAATTCACAAAAGAACTGAATCCCATTAGCAAAGCGATTGTCAATATTCCGGCCTTTCTTTCTTTTCTGATGTCAACGATGCCTCTCCGTAACATCAGGAAGCGTGAATGTTTGTTGAACAATGTCAAAATAAATCCTGCTGCAAGAAGAAAATACCCCAAATAGGAAACCCATGTGCCCCAGAAATCGTGATTCACAGACAAGACAGTCCCTTTTTCGTCAGGGTCATAGGATGATTGAAAAAATCTATAATTATCATAATCCAAAATATTATTCATATAAATTCTATGGTTTAAAGTTGTGCCATTGCGACTATCAACAACTGTTACTTCACTGGCATAAGAGGAAGGGCTTTGTGATCCGGCATATCGTTCCAAAATAAAATCATTCAGGTGAATAGAAAAGGGCAACTCAATAGGATTTTTCCCATACGCCATTTTAATTTTTAATCCATCAAATTCAAATTCACGGAAATCGGCAACTTGGCCCGGAGAAAACATCAGTGGAACTTCGTGTTTTTTACCTTTGATGGTAACATCAAACATCAATGCATCAAACCCTGATTCTTCTTTTGTTGAAGAAACAATTTTTTTAATGGCACTTTTATGAAAATCCTTAAACACAAACACGACACCTTGCGTAGAATAAACACATCTACTTTTAAACTCTGTTAAAGAATCTTTCAGTATTGTGTCGCTGACAGTTTCGGCCATTGTAGTACGAATAATTTCATACGGAGAAATCAATTGTAACTGACCGCTTTTATCAGAAACCTGAAGGGCTCCTTCTGCTTTGTCGTTATCATAAGCAATAGTAATATTTCCAAAACTTTTAATTTCGCCCTTTTCAACAAAAAACCTTTCTCTCCCTATATTTGTAGCCACAATTAGCTCCAACAAATCTACTCCGCCGGCAACGTTTTCTTCGGTCGATTCAGCTGCATTTTTTATAAAATCTTTACAGTTGATTTCAATGTTTCCGTTCTCAGAAGAAGGGATCTCTGTATGAAATGAATTATCTGCATATTCTCCAAAATTTAACTTAAAATCTTTACTGAAATTGCTGCCCTTATCTATTGCTGAAATTTTCAAATATGGTTCAGAGCTATACAGAATATTTGAGGACTCGCCTTCCCGGATACTCATACTTCCTTCAAAACCAAAATAGCGCGTGATTCCGGCTCCAAATATCATTACCACAAAAGCAAGGTGAAAAATTAAGCCGCTTATTTTTTCCCTGCGAAGCATATTGTACATCTTAATATGCCCTATGAAATTAAAGGCCAGCAACAAAAACAAAAACTCAAACCATTTTGTATTATAAATAATGGCTCTGGCTGTTTCTGTGTCATATTTATCCTCGACAAATGTACCGGTAGCCATTGCTACTGCAAGTATAACAAGCAAAACAATCGAAAGTTTTGATGAGAAAAGAGTGTCTAAAATGCGTTTCATACTATTTTTTTTCATTAGGGCAATTAAAATTTGTTCTCAAAATTCAATATAATAACACTATCAAAAAATGATAAGAGTCATTTTTTATACAATAAAACAGTCCGTAATACGCATCATTGAAAACATTTGACTTTGCGTTGTAAAGACTAGTATTACGGGTGCGAAAAAGCACACTTCTTGTTTGTTCAAAATTAAACTGAAATTTTCATTGCGGTCATATATAATATATAATAACCTAAAAATATAATTATCAATTAAATTGTATTTCTGTGATTTTTTATTTAATAAACAAAAACCTTTTTAAGTCGTCAAAAAACAGAAGACACAACTCCGTAAAAAGGTGTTACAGTTCCCAACAAAGGGTTATCAAACGACGAAATAAAAAATTGTCAATCTACTACTATTTACCCTAGAAGCATTGACATCAGTATCATTTAAAGTATTTTGAAATCAATAAAACCAAAACTTATCGTCAGATAAAAATGAAAGAAATATTTACTGGTGCTACATTAAAACGACATTCTTATCGGAAGTGTCTTCGAAAGAAAACATAAAATAAAAGACCACAATTAATGTCGCTGCACCGGTAATAAGAAAAGTTGCATTTGCTCCAAACTGAAACCAGATCAATCCGGCAAGGGAACTCGCTATTAAAGTGAAAACACTTTGAAAGGCAGTATATGTACCAATTGCCGTTGCTGTATCTTTTTTATCACTGATGTTACTGATCCATGCTTTGGAAACGCCTTCTGTTGCGGCTGCATATATTCCGTAGAGAAAAAACAAGCCTACAATAACATACTCATTATTTGATATCCCCATCCCAAAATAAACGATAGCAAAAATGGAGATGCCAAGTAAATACATTTTTTTTAACCCTATCTTATCGGCAATTCCACCAAGCGGAAAAGCAAACAAGGCATAAATCAAGTTGTAAAATATATATACTCCAATCACCATGGTATCTGTCAATCCAGCTTGTTTTGCTTTTAACAAAAGGAAGACATCCGAACTGTTAAAAAGTGTAAATGACAATAATCCAATAACTAATTTCCGGTAGTCAGGTGAGCTCTCTTTCCAATAACTAAGGAATGAAAGAAAGGAGGTAGTTTTTTTCACCTTGATTATTTTCTCCGCCTTTTCCTTTATGAAAAGAGAAGCAATAATCGCCAAAACACCTGGTAAGAAAGCGATAAAAAATAATGCCCTGTAATTCTGAGGATAAAAATAAAGGTAACAAATAGCTAGTGTAGGCCCTAAAACAGCACCTAAAGTATCCATTGAACGGTGAAAGCCGAATATTTTACCTTTTGTTTCAGCTGTGGCTTCATCAGATAAAATAGCATCTCTGGCACCCGTTCGGATGCCCTTTCCTAACCTGTCCAATGATCTTGAAAAGAAAATCCATAATGGAAATGCAAACATTACCATCAAAGGTTTAGAGATCGCACTAAGGGCATACCCAAATTGTACAAACGGAACTCTTTTTCCTGTATTATCAGACAGTTTTCCAAAATACCCTTTGCTTAATCCGGCCGTTGCCTCAGCCATCCCTTCTAAAACCCCGATGAATAAAACAGAAAATCCGATTGTTTTTAAATAAATAGGCATAATGGGATACAGCATTTCACCGGCTGTATCCATAAATAAACTTACAAGCGATAAGGTCCAAACGGTTTTTGTGATATATTTCATTTACTATTTCACAATTAAGTTGGTATAAAAGTAATACAAACTTACAGGAATCAAATTAGAAAAGCACCTGAATTTCAGAGGCTTTTGTATTTATTTTATTCGATTAGATTTTTAACCTTTTTACCTGGCCATAAAGTATTTATTATATTATGAATTCCAATTGCAAATAAAGATAAAAACAATAGCTACTGTGGAAAACAAGCCTTTTTTTTATCTGCCTAACGGCATATTTTTAAATGATTTCTATCATTTTAAAATTAAAGCTATTTCTCGAAATTTGACTGTGTTTTTTCTCTAAATATTCACATAATTTATATCCACGATGAAACTATTAAATAAACTCTTTAGTTTCTTTTTTCTGATAACGCTTGTTAATGTTGGCAATGGCTTTGCTCAAAACCCAACATATTTATCTAGCGTAACTCAAAATTTGAAAACACCTGTCCGCATCGCTTTTGACAAATTAGACAAGGTATATGTTACTGATGCCAAGCGGAAACTTATCACCAAATATGATGTTTATGGAAATTACATGGATGCAATTTCACCTTCAGCATCTCCTATTTCAATTGCTATCAATGCTGAAGATAAGATATTTATTGGTGATGGCGAAACAGGAAATATTTTGAAAATCAATCCCGATGGGAGCTCCGTTGTTATTTATACAGGGACACAATTTCCATCTGATATGACGTGCTGTCCTGATGGAAACCTATACATTGTTGACAGTAAACTAAAACAGGTAATTGTAATTGATGAATCCGGGAATTTAATACGAACTATAGGAAGCACTAATTTGTTTTATCCTGTGGGTATTGCTTATAACCCGAAAAACAACAGGGTTCTTATTACTGAACATGGGGGCTTAGAAAACGATTATGGTATTGTTGTTGAAAAAGTATGGATGTATGGCTTAGCGGGTAATTTGATTGGCAGTTTTGGACTTAATGGAAGTACGAATGGAAAGTTTTACAGAATCCAAGGGTTGTCTGTTGACAGATGCGGAAATATTTATGTTCCTGATCCATTTCAAGGAAATGTAAGCGTATTCTCTGAAAATGGCGTTTTTATTTCAAAGTTTGGTGTTTGGGGAGGGGAATTGGGTAAGCTGAATATTCCGCTCGACATAGCAATAAATTCAAAAGATAGTATTTGGATGACTTCCATGAATAATGGCGCTCTTGAAATTTATAAGATCCATTTTTCCTTGCCTACATCGAATATTACCAGTAGTAGTGTTAAAATTTGTAATGGTGATTCAACAGAAATTCCTATTCATTTTACCGGCACACCACCATGGTCATTCACCTATACCATTAATGGGTTAAGCTCGTCAACTATTAATAATGTAACTTCTAATCCATATATAATATCTGCAAACCAAGGCGGAACTTATCAAATTACGGCTTTGTCAGATTCGAGCAAAACAGGAACCTGTTTTTCCGGAACTCCTACCATTACTGTTGACAGCATTATCCCTTCTTCAAATATGACAAGTGGTGTGAATACAATCTGTTCAGGGGATTCAACGAATATCCCAATTTCTTTGACCGGAACAGCTCCCTGGTCTCTGACATATACAATCGGAGGACTGAATCCGACAAGAGTTGATAACATTACAGTCACACCCTACCAGTTAACAGTGACGCAAGCCGGAACATATCAAGTAACAGATATCTCAGGAGTAGGTTGCAGGGGATCTATTATTACAGGAAGTGCGACAATCAATTTAAATCCGAGTACCACTTATGCTTATGCTGCTTCAATTTGTGATGCTACTTCATATACACTTGGAACCCAAACTCTGACTACTTCCGGAATCTATACCGAAAATTTCACCTCTTCAAATGGCTGCGATTCTGTTGTAACACTTACTTTGAATATAAAACCCCAAATTTCAGAAGTTCAGGAAGCCACAATTTGTAACGCCACTTCAATTACATTTGGAACGCAGACATTATCATCAGGTGGTATTTACACCGAAAATTTTATCGCGGCAAACGGTTGTGATTCTTTGGTTACTCTTACTTTAATTGTTGCTCCGGCAATAAGTGAAGAAATTACCGCTACAACTTGTGAAGGCTCTCCATTTACTTTCGGCTCACAAACATTATCAAATGCAGGAACATATACTGAAACATTTACCTCCGCTGCAGGGTGTGATTCTGTTGTTTTGTTAAACTTAAATGTTAATTCCTTATCAACAGCAACTATTTCAAGCGGGAATGAAAATATTTGTACCGGGGGGACAGCAAATATTTCTATAGATTTTACAGGTGTTCCACCTTGGAATTTTACCTATACTATCGATAATACTAGCCCTGCAACAATTACGTATGTGAGCGACAACCCGTATATTTTGCCTGTGACCCAAGCCGGAACATACGCATTAACGTACCTTACAGGTGCCGGCTGCATCGGAACAACCAACCCGTTAAATGCAGTTATCACTATTTATCCAACAATAAATATTAATGCTACCGACTCAGTATGTAATAATTCATCCTATGTATTCGGGACTCAAACCCTAACAACTACAGGGGTTTATAACGAACTATTTGTATCGTCAAATGGTTGCGATTCAACAGTTACACTTGATCTGACTGTGGTTGCGGAACCTGTTCCTCAATATACTTTTAATTCCACAGGGTTAGTTGTAACGTTTGTCAACTCAACATTAAATGCAGATACATTTTCTTGGAATTTTGGTGATGGGAACACGAGTACATTGCCAAATCCTGTTTATACATACGGAACACCAGGCCTTTACATTGTAGATCTTTCAGCTTCAAATACATTTTGTGGTACCGTTACATTTAGTGATACAGTAAACCTTTTAGCGTTACCAACTAGTAGCAATTTTAATGAAAATAGTGTCAAAATATACCCTAACCCTACAAGTGGAAATATTACTATTGAATGCGGAAATGCATTTCAATCAGAAATTACCATTGATATATTTAGTGTAACGGGACAAAAAATTTATACAAGCACTTTTGATTCAAAGAACAAAAATCAAAAAGTCAATTTAAGTGCTTTTGCAAATGGTATGTATACTATAAAAATATTGACAAGCAATTTTGTAAAAACAGATAAAATTATTCTGAATAGATAAAATTAATAATCTAAAATTAACATGGACACATTACTTCAAAGAAAATATTCCCAGGAAGATATAATACGCTGGGGATTTGCAGGTTTCAAGTTCAAGGTTTTGCACTTATTTAAGAATCACAGTCTTACCCTATTCCTTCTTTTTCTTTCCTTATTGGCTGGAAACAATTTAAAAGCGGCAATAAAAACCTCTGCTGGGACAGGAAATTGGAGTACTGGAGCAACTTGGGTAGGAGGGGTAGCGCCATTAGCTACAGATGATGTTGTTATTGCAGCAGGGCACACTATTACGCTTACTGCAAATGAGACATGTGTGAATCTTACAATAGGAAACGGAGCAACGGCTTCTGTTTTAAATAATGCCGGTTTTACTCTTAACGTGGATGGAACAGTGAACATGTTTCAACCCACCGGAAGCGTGACAAATGCCTGGAATATTAATGCGGGTATAGCAACAGTTACTGGCTTAATTACCTTTAGTGGTGCAAATATTACAACAACCAGAAGAGCTACAATAGTTTTAACGACAGGAACTTTGAATGCAAATGGAGGGATCACTTTTACTGCATCCGATGCGTTGACAAAAGTAATTAATATGTCGGGAGGTGCAGGAACATTAAACCTAAAAGGGGCGCTTACGGTACCTGCTCTATCTTCTACTTTAACAGCAGGGACAACAAGTTTTTTTAATTATTGCGATAACCTTCCTCAAACAATTAACTATTTTAGTGGAGGAGCTTATGGAAATCTCAATTTAAATAATACAGACCCAACACTTGGAGTTACACTTGGAGCTGCCATTACAACTGCAAATGTCTTAAGAAATATTAATGTTCAAAGCGGTTTGTTTCGTACTAATAATCTTGCAATCGGAATGGTTAATGCTATGACCCTCACAGTGACTGCAGGGGCTACTATAAATGCCGGAACCTCTGTGATATCACCCGGAACAGGTGCTACTATCACAATAAACGGATCGTTCCAAACTGCCAATACTGTGGGTTTTTCAGGTTTTGTGACAGCGGCTATCAATTCAACTAACACACCAACCATAACCCTTGGGGCCAATTCAACAATAGAATATAATAACGCAGTAGCAGTGCAGACAGTTTCCAACATAACTTATTCAGGAAATTTAATTCTAACAGGTTTGTCAAAAACAATCACTGCAGGAACTGTGACCGTTGCAAAAAATTTCACAATTAATTCCGGTGCAACTTATAATGGTGCGGCTAACCCTGTGTTAAATATTGGAGGTGATTTTTCCAATAGTGGTACTTTTACCTCAGGTACAGGTCTCGTGACTTTTAATGGAACTGTTGCACAAACTATCTTAGGCTCAAGTGCAACAATTTTTTCTAATGGCGTAACTATAAATAACACATCTGGTACGTCTGGATTAAACATCACCACTTCTCCAACCATTAATGGATTATTAACCTTTACGTCTGGGAAAATCACTACCGGGAGCAATAAAGTTACACTAGGATCTGCAGCAACTACAGCAGGCAGCGGGGCCGGGAAATACATTTATGGCAATGAAGAGATCTTGATACCTAACGCGCTTGCCCCATCAAAAACTTTTATTATTGGTGATGCAACAACCTACAACCCTGTTACAATAACATTTGTAGGAACAACATCAGGCTCTGGTTCATTAATTGCATCTACAACTGCAGGTGATGATGCTGATGTTGCAAATTCAGGAATCAATCCTACATTAAGCGTAAACCGCAATTGGACAATAAACCAAGGGACTACACCTGTTGGAGGATATACTTCTTATGATGGCACATTTACATTTGTTGCAGGAGATATTGATGTAGGGGCAAATACAGCAAATTTTGTGATCCGCAAATACGCAGCAAGTGCTTGGGCAACTACCACCATAAGCACAAAAACTGCAACCTCGACAAAAGCAACTGGGATGACAACCTTTGGAAAATATCAGATCGGTGAAGCTGCTGCGATCATAGTTTCTACTAACCCTCCAGGAACACTCGGCTGTCCGGGACCGGGGGCTGCCATTTCAAGCACCTCCAGTTCCTTGCCTGCCCCAACTGTAATATGGCAACGCGACCCAAATACAGGAACATTTGCAGATATTACTGTCGGAATGGATGGAAGCATCTATACGAATTATACGACCACAACATTGACAATTTCAACAATTATCCCTAACTATAAATACCGTGCGGTATTTAATAATATAAACGGTTCTGCCACCTCAACTGCTTGTGCTACCACAACTGTTTTACCCGCGGCTGCCGGCTCCATAAGCGGTTCCGCAACGGTGTGTACCTTTCAAAGCGGAGTGGCGTTTTCAGTTCCGGCAATTACGGGTGCAACCAGTTATGTTTGGTCGTACACAGGCTCCGGCTTTTCGATAGCAACAGGAACAGGAACCAATTCTATAACTGCAGATTTCAATGCCTTGGCTACAAACGGCTCCCTCACTGTTTACGCTGTCAATGGTTGCGGAAACGGAACTGTGTCTCCCGCCTTTTCAGTAACAGTAAATATTAGTGTTGGTTCTGCAAGTACTATTTATGGAACAGATTGGCCATGTCAAGGGCAATCCTATTCCTTTTACATTCCGATTATTTCCGGTGCAACAAGTTATGTATGGACCTATACAGGAACAGGGATGACCTTTTCGGGACCTACCGCAACTATGACAGGAACGTTCAGTGCTGCTGCTACCGCAGGTAATCTTACAGTAAGCGCTGTAAATGGTTGCGGAGCTGGGCCGTCTTCTCCTGTCATGGTTGTTACCCCTTCAGCCTGTTTACCACATAACTCCTGCAGCAATTGTCATATGCTACACTCTTCCGTCGGAGGGGCTTTAACTGCTGTTAATGGGAACCCTAACTTGTGTATCAGCTGTCATAATCCTGTTGGGATTGCAAGCACCAAACCATTGTCCAATGCAGACAAGGCAATACCGGGTGTGAGTGGCAATTCGCATTCTTGGAGTAAACCTTCTGTTAATGCAACCTATCAAACAAATTTGACCACAGATCCTGATATGTTAACGAGATTGGCCGGCGATTCCATCATTTGTTCCACATGTCATAATCAGCACAATCCGAATACTTACGGCACATTTTTACGCATATCAAATTCCGAAGGGGGATTGTGTGTCAATTGCCATACAGCCCGTGATGTAAAAAGGTATGCAGACAATCCAGCAAATAAAGGAACGCATCCTGTTGGAGTTGCGTATAATGTAAGCGATCCTAGATTCTTTGCTACAACTCTTCCTTTGAGCCCAACAAGTAAAGTAACCTGTAGCACCTGTCATAAGGCGCATTATGCCACTTCTACAAATGGAACAATTTTAAGAGTCTCATCAAGTGACGCCATTTGTATCGGTTGCCATACCTATGCGAGCGCTACTGGCACGCTTAATCACAAGAATATGAGTTGTACAACTTGTCATTATTCTCATAGTAATGGCTCCAATAATATTTACTTAGTAAATGGCATAATAAATACACCAAGCAGTGGACTTAAAACCGCTGTATTTACAGCTGATGTAAGTGGTTCCAACTTTGCTGACGGAACAGGAACACTCAATGGCGTTTGTGAGGTTTGCCATACTACCACCGACCATTATACCAATGCATCCATGGGAACTATTGATGCCCGCCACATTGTAAGTCCTGTAACAAATTGTGTTACTTGTCATCCTCATAACAAAGGGTTTGCTGCCCAAACGGATTGTATGGCTTGCCATAATGCAATTGCTGACAAACCTTTGGTTGGGCCTGCTGGTGGTAGGAGGCAAATTGTTGATGCTACAGGAGATGGTTTAGGGGCGGGTGGTGATTTCAAAAGAACATCGCACCACGTTACCGGAGCAATCCCAAATGTGGCTGATTGTATCAAATGCCATTTCATGGGAGACCATAAATTAGGGCAAGTGAAATTATTGGATCCTGATTTAGGGTATCTTAATATTATTACTTATGATCCTCTTAATAAAAAAAGTATCGAGCGTTTCTGTATTAAGTGTCACGATCAAGATGGCTCCAATGGTGATTTAACACCTTTCAGTGATGGTGTTAATGTTCCATTAGTTGATTCTGTTAAGTGGCTAGCCTCTGCTCATAAAGGAAACGTAAATACAGAGACCTGTTTAAGTTGTCATGATAATGGACACGGGTCAAACAAAAGTACTATGTTGGAACCTTCTACATATGCAGGACCAGGCACAGGAACCGATGTAATGAATGAGGAAGAAGGGTTCTGTTTGAAATGCCATGGTGCTGCCGGATTGGCAACAATTAAGGTACACCTTGCCTTTAGCGGAACAAATACACTAACCAATTTTTTCAAGCACGATCCGAATAATACTTACCGGAAACATAAACCAGGGGAATCTGGCGGTGCAGATTTTGCAGGAGCTAACAGACATATTGAATGTGTAGATTGTCACAATCCTCACGGTGCAGTTGCTGGAACCGCTGCTGCTCCGACATTATTACCAACTATGATTGGAGCCAAAGGAGTTGAACCAATTTATGGAGTATCCAACACAAGCCCTGGAGCCCCAACCGGATTTACTTGGCAAAATTCTGTTACACAAGAGTATCAAGTATGTTTTAAGTGCCACTCCAGTTATACAACACTTCCTTCCTATACACCCGGAGGAATTCTAAATCAAGTTTTAGCAATTAATGGTTTGAAAAAAATAACAACTGTAGCTAATAATCAAGTGGCTGATTCACGTGATATGGCTGGTGAATACAATCCGAATAACAATTCTTACCACCCTGTAATGGCTATCGGGAAAAATCCAGGTATTAATGCTTCCGGATTCCAGGCTGGATATTCATCAGGCTCGCGTATTTATTGTAGTAGCTGCCACAATAGTAATAATTCTGCAACTGCAGGAAACGGACGCGGACCGCATGGATCGGACAATCTCCATATTCTTGACAAGGGATTTGCGGGTAACGCTCAATATAACACAATGCATGGCAGTGCAGGGGATAATGCAAATTCAGTATGTTCAAAATGCCATACAGCGCCTTCAGATGCATCTGGTGCAGCAGCTCCGACTCGCTTTTATAGACACGCATACCACACTAGTCCAACGGGAACAGCTCAAGCAGAGTGCTATGTCTGTCATGACTCCCATGGTAGTGAGCAATTTCATATGATGAATTTTAATAATAATGAGTCTTGTTATACAACTCCTTGGCCCAATACCAGTCAATCTGCTTTTAATCATGCCGCAGGAGTAGCAACAAATTCTTGCGTGGTTGTATGCCATGGTAAATCACACAATGCAGGATCAAAAACCTATACCCCAAATTATTAATTGAAAAAAATGAAAAGAGTGCTTATTATATCTGTGTTATTAATAATCTCAAATATTATCACTTCCCAAAATGGGGTTAATAATAAAATCGATTCAACAAAAATAAAGTCAAAGAGTGTTTCAGTAAACACCACTTCATCGGGCACCGTCACAGATATTGATGGCAATGTTTATTTGACAATTACTATCGGGCGTCAAACATGGATGAAAGAAAATCTTAGAGTAACCAGATATGCTAATGGTGATTCAATTGGAACTTTAAGGCCAGAAACACTAAATATTGTGGAACTTAAATCTCCAAAATATCAATGGGCCTATAATGGAGATGAAAAAAATGCACCACATATGGGCGGCTATATACTTGGTGGGTTGTTTCAGACAGTAGAAATGTGTGCCCAACCGGATGGCGCGTTCCTTCGGATGAAGATTTTTGTATTCTCGAAAATACGATAGAACCCAATACGGATAATGATTGCAATTTGATAGAGCATCGAGGGAAAAATCAGGGAGGTTTTTTGAAGGAAGCTGGGCTTTTATATTGGAAAAGTCCTAATTTGGGCGCAGATAATAGAAGTGCCTTTTCTGTAATGCCTGCCGGCATTCGTTATGCAACGGGATTGTTTCATTGCTTAGGCTCACATGGTTATTTTTGGACAACTACTGAGTATGATGCGAAGAATGTAATGACACGCAGAATTTATTACGATAGCAAAGATGTAAGCCGTTCGTGGTATTTCAAGGAAGACAGCTTAAGTATAAGATGTATTAAGAATTAAACCAACGCCATTTATTCAAAATAGAAAATCACACTTGTCAAACACAAAACGTCACCTTTATTTTTATTTTAATCGTTTTAATTTTTCAGCTTGTTATCATTTCAAAATGAATGAACTTATTGTAATAATCAGTTAAACTGATTGCCTATCGAATTGAAATTTTTATCACAAAATGCTACTGCCGAATACATCTTTTGTGTCAAAAGGTGTCCGCTCCTGTGTCATTGAAAACAAAAACACCCTCGCAAAGTATTAATTTACAAGGGTATTAATCATTTTGGTTGCACTCCTTCCATTCCAAGTATGAACGAGATCCTTGAATATACAAGGGATTTAGCTCGAATTTGGGACTTGTACGGACATCTGCAGAACAAGGAGTAAACCTTTTCAGAGACAAGGAATATTACGTTACTTTCATTTTATTTCCTCTTGCATCATGTGTTACTTCGGCAAGCCCTAGTTTTTCCATTAAAGGTGGAATATACATTCCAAAGCGACCTCGAAGCCCTTTCTTTAATCCATACCAACCTTTTACCGGATTTTTTTCTGAACGCCCCCATGCTTCCACCGTGCCTTCTTTTGCAGGCTTTTGTTCATCAGCACTGCCAAGATCCATCCAGTCGCCATGTTTCTTTAGCATGGCATAAAGGTCATTTAAACAACGAATGTCATATAGTAATACCGTTTTGCCAACTGTACAAACCAAAACCTCTTTGCCTTCCTTTTCATCAACGTGCATTGTATACTCACTTGTTAATGGTGGTGTTTTTAAAACCAAAGGGTTTTCTTTTGTCCCAATTTTGTTTTTCATGTGAAATGTATTTAGTTAAAAACTTCTTTTGAAACACCTATTAATGTTAGTAGTTCTTGCTTTGGAGGAACTTCAAGTCCACTAGCTTTGAGCTGTTCTTGAAAATTTTTGAAAGAAGGAAGTTCATTTAAAATCTTTTGGTCATCATCCGAGTTAAAAAATGCCGTATGAATAAATGTTTTGTTATCGGAAGAAAGACAAGCATTGTAATTGATACCTGGATGATTTACTTTTTGTAAATCAGTCATTACATTTTTAATGTTGCCTTTATTTTGTTCCACATATTCGGCTTTAGTTGTGTAAGTTACTTTTACGATTTTCATTTTATTTGATTTTATAGTTATTTGATTATTTAAGATTCATTATAGTTTCTGATTCTTTTTTCAGGTCATTGGCAAATTGCTCAAACGACTGATCAAAAGAAGGAATCATTTTAGCGTATAGTGGAAACATAGGCCCTCCAATTTTTTCGGTCATTGAAAATGTAACTGTTCCATTTCCGTTTTTGGCAATAGTGTAAATACGTTTTCCTTGGCCGTCTCCCCAGCCTAATTTTTTTTCGGGATCAAATTCTTTTACTTTTAATTTGAACGTTCGTTTTGCATCAAGTTTCGATTTTAATTTAATTTTCTCACCCAAAGCGATGTTTCCTTCTATTGAAGTTATCGTTGAATTCCACCTTGGGTAATCGGATGCTTTGGTTAATAATGCCCAAAGAATAGGTGGCTCTGCATTAATTTCAATACTTACGGTTGTTTCCCGATGAAATGCAGTTTTTACGGTTGCGGCTTTTCCGGTTTGTGAGGATGTTGCGATGGTTGGCATAATGGTTAATACTGTAAAGAATGTTATTAAACGTTTCATTTGGGGGTTTATACTCTTTTGACGATTGAGCAAAACAAAACGATAGTTTAATCAACAATTTTTTACAAATAATTTTCCATCACTCTCCTATTGTGTTCTAAATGATGGAGTTGCAGCTCTGATGCTTTCGATTTATAAGGGTCAATTTCCCTTAAAATCTGCATTCTTAAATCGAATAAATGTTCTTTATTCCCTTTTTCAGCTTCCTTAACTAAATTAATTTTCATTAATTCCTCTTGTGTGTTTTGCTTTGGATTGAAGATCCCGTTGAGTTCAGAACACTGATGACACACTCCATTCTTATTGATTAACGCACATCTTCCTCCAAAAATAGTAATCATTTTTGATCTCCCTGTATGAAGATAATATTTCACCATTGCTTCAGAAGTATTCAGTATAGTAGCGATTTCAGAAACTTTAAATTCATACACTTCTTTTAAGAAAATGCAAAGTTGTTGCTCTAATGGTAATGATTTTGAAATACAGGTGAAACAAAAGGCTATGTGTTCTTTGGCTTCATACTGTCCATTTGGAGAGGTCATGCGTATATCCATCGCTTCCTGAAAAAAATTTTGGTTGGATAAGGCAGCATCTTTTGTTATATCGGTTACGTTTTCAACCCATCGTTTTTGTGCGCGTAAATTATCTTTCGCTAGATTTGAAGCTATAGTAAAAAACCAAGTCTTTAAAGAAGATTCTCCCCTAAATGTTTCTAATTTTTCAGTAGCTTTTATATACGTGTCTTGTGCTATGTCTTCTGCATCAATAGCACTTGCAGTAATTCTTAAAAGATACGATTTAAGTTGTCCGAGATTCGTTTCGAATTCTTGATTTAATAATTCTATCGTCATATTATTTTGAACAAGTATTTTTTAAGCAGTTCAATTTTTTATTTTATTGGTTATCTCGAAAATACAATTTTTATATTTAACCTGAAAAAACTCGAACACGTACCTAATTTAAAATAAATGATTTTGAATTTTGACGGTTCTTTATCGAACCAAAAACCCCTGATAAATAAGGTTTTATCAGGGGTTTTTCGGTTAAGTACCCAGTGCCGGAGTCGAACCGGCACGATTTCTCACTGGTGTTTGAGACCAGCGCGTCTACCAATTCCGCCAACTGGGCAATTTTCCTTACTTGTCTCATTTTATATTGATCTTGAGGAAACCCGCAAAAACCAAAATCCTTGAGCAAAAAGCTGAATCAGGGATGCAAAACTATTCATTTGTTTTGGATTCGCAAAAAAATATGACTTAAACCGTCAAATTTCTTTTGTCAAACCTGCATTTTTGACTATATTTGCAGCCCTATAAATTTGGCTATGGACTATAAGGTAAAAATATTTTCGGGTTCTTCTACACGTAGCTTGTCTGAAAAGATCTGTAAAGGTTATGGACAAGAGTTAGGAAAGGTTTCGCTTCTTCGCTTTAGCGATGGAGAGATCCAAACTTCCTACGAAGAAACTGTTCGTGGTAGCGATGTGTTTATCATCCAATCTACTATGCCGCCTACCGAAAATTTATTTGAACTTTTATTGATGATCGATGCTGCAAAACGTGCTTCTGCTCACCAAATCATTGCTGTTCTTCCCTATTTTGGATATGCCCGTCAGGATCGTAAAGACCAACCACGTGTTGCTATCGGAGCAAAAATGGTAGCTAATTTACTATCGGCTGCCGGTGCTACTCGCATTGTTACAATGGACTTACATGCTGATCAAATTCAAGGTTTTTTTGATTTCCCGGTTGATCATTTATACGCTTCGTCTATCTTTTTGCCGTACATACAAAATTTAAATTTGCCAAATTTAACGATGGCTGCGCCTGATATGGGTGGCTCAAAAAGAGCAAATGCATATGCAAAATTTTTAAAATCAGATATCGTTATTTGCTATAAGCAGCGTGCAAAGGCAAATGTAATTGAAAGCATGACTGTTATTGGTGATGTGGAGGGAAAAGACATTGTTTTGGTGGACGACTTAATTGATACCGGAGGAACCCTCACGAAAGCAGCCGATATGATGTTAGATAGAGGAGCCAACAGCGTTAGAGCATTTTGCACACACGCTGTATTATCGGGTAAAGCATATGAAAACATTGAAAAATCAAGAATATTAGAATTAGTGGTAACGGATACCATTCCATTAACTCAACAATCCAGTAAAATAAAAGTATTATCGGTTGCCGATCTTTTCGCTAAAGTACTACATAGCGTGCATAGCTTTGAATCGATCAGTTCCAATTTTATTGTATCCTAGCATTAAAGACATTGCGCAAATAATTTATATAAACGTTGGTTGGCAAGCGCAACAATCAACAAAAAAAACAAATAAAAATGAAATCAGTATCTATTAGCGGTTCGCCACGTGCGAACGTAGGGAAAGCAGATGCAACCATCTTGAGAAATGCAAAAAAAGTTCCATGTGTACTTTATGGCGGAAAAGAACAAGTTCACTTTGCTGTATTGGCAGCAGACTTCAAAGACTTGATCTACACACCACACGCAAACACAGTTGAACTTGACATTGCAGGTAAAAAGTATAAAGCAATTTTACAGGAAGCGCAATTCCACACAGTAAAAGACTCTCTTTTACACGTTGACTTTTTAGAGATCATTGCAGGAAAACCTGTAACAATGAATATCCCGATAAAAACTACAGGAACTTCTCCTGGTGTTAGAAATGGTGGTAAACTAAATAAAAAATTAAAAACACTAAAAGCAAAAGGCTTGGTTGAAAAAATGCCTGATACAATTGATATTGCAATAGATACCTTAGAAATCGGACAAGGTGTACGTGTAAGTGATATCAAAATTCCGGGGATAACATTTTTGAATGCTTCAAACGTAACTGTAGTAAGTGTTCAAACAACACGTGCTGCTATTGAAGAACCTAAGGCTGCTACTGCGGCTGCGGCTAAACCTGCTGCGGCTGCGGCTAAACCTGCTGCTAAAAAATAATTTTTTCTTAACATTAAAAAACCCTGCATATTTGCGGGGTTTTTTATTTTTGACCTATTGGTGAGATTTCGTATTTTTGATAAATGAGTAAATTTTTAATTGTTGGATTGGGAAATATTGGGGAGGAGTATGAAAACACTCGCCACAATATTGGATTTACGATCTTAGATGCACTTTCAGAAGAGAACAATATCAAATTTACAGTGGATAAGCTTGCTTCGGTTGCAACATACAAGTTCAAGGGAAAAACCTTGCTCTTAATAAAACCCTCCACCTATATGAATCTGAGTGGAAAAGCAGTTAACTATTGGTTGCAGCTGGAAAAAATTAATACTGAAAATTTGCTTGTACTAACGGATGACCTAGCATTACCTTTCGGTTCCATTCGGATGAAAGGCAAGGGGAGCGACGGTGGTCACAACGGATTAAAAAGCATACAGGAAACACTAATGACAACAGAATATGCCCGCTTACGTTTTGGGGTGGGCAACGAATTTTCGAAGGGGAAACAGGTAGATTATGTTCTTGGGAAATGGAATGAAGATGAAAAAAAGGCATTAGAACCAAGAATAAAACTGGCCATAGAAATGATACAAGGTTTTGCTTCAATTGGATTACAAAGAACAATGAGTGCATATAATAATAAATAGATTTATAAAATTAATTAAAACAATCATGAAAAAATATTCCGCTATACTTAGTATTATAATTGCATTTGTTGCACTTTCTGCAACAGCACAAACAACTCTTCAGACTGAAGATTTTACAACTTATTTAGGAACAGCAGGCACAATTCCTGTTGGATGGACATTTTCATACAACGGTAACTATACTACAACAGCTTCATCCGGAATAAGTGGCCCTAACTCTTATAAATTTGGAGTTAACAATGCTACAATTTCCGCACCTGCATTTACCAATGCAGATACCGTTTCTTTTTGGGTAAAAGGAAATGGTACTGATTCTTTAAGTAACTTAGTTTTAGTTGAATCTGCGGACAATATTGTTTGGGACACGGTAGCAAAACTATATAAATTACCAACAAATTTAACAGGACAAAGTTTTAAATATGCTTTATTGAATGCTACACATTATGTTCGATTTGTATATAAAAAATCCATTGGAAACTGTGCTTTTGATGATTTCAAACTAACCCGCAATGCTGTTGGTCCTCCGATAACTGCCGCATTTAATGCTGCCACAGTTTGTTTTGGAACAACAACTGCCTTTTCTGATATTTCTGTGAGTGACTCCGGAATCGTAAATTCATGGTCTTGGAATTTTGGAGACGGAAGCCCAATAAATAACACAGCCAACCCAACACATTTGTACCTGACAAGCGGAACATTTCCGATTACTTTAATTGTTTCGGACAATCTTTCACATTTAGATACTGTGAATGGATCCGTTTCTGTCGACTCTGTCGTTTCAACTATTTCATCATCAATTGTAGGTAATGTTGTTACTTTCACAGGGTTCGGTTCCAATGGAAGCGGTTCATATTCTTATCTATTAGATGTAGATGATGGAGGCGGATTTGCAATCACCTCTCCTAATTATATTTATACATACAGTATTCCTGGAAATTATACAGCTTGTCTTATCACATATGACAGTCAAGGTTGCCTTGATACAAGCTGCACTTCATTCACAATTCTTGCGACTGGAGTTAACAAGATAATTTCATCAGAAGTTTTAATTGCACCAAACCCAAGCAATAATGGTTTGTTTAATATAGATTTTGGCAACACAAACAACCAAAGCTCAATTACAATCCATAACGTCATCGGCAAAATAGTTTTTACAAAAGAAATTGATGGGAACACTAAACAACATATTGATCTGTCTAATCAAACGAATGGTGTTTATTTTGTCACTATAAAAAACGATAAAGAAAGCATAACAAAAAAAATAATTATTAATAAATAATATTTTTCTTCTCATCAGAAACGCCAAGAACAAAACTCTTGGCGTTTTTGTTTTTATATTTGTATAATCCTTGGAAAAAACAGAACATATTAGCGCAATCGTTAAATCGCTTCCCGACAACCCGGGAGTATACCAGTATTATGATTCTGAAGGCAAAATAATTTATGTTGGCAAAGCAAAGAATTTAAAAAAGCGGGTTTCCTCCTACTTTAATAAAGATCAATCCGAAAATGGGAAGACACAAATACTCGTAAAAAAAATTGTCGATATTAAATTTATAATTGTTGAAACTGAATTAGACGCCCTTCTTCTCGAAAACAACCTTATTAAAAAATACCAACCGCGTTATAATGTTCTTTTAAAGGACGACAAAACATATCCCTGGATCTGCATCAAAAATGAACGATTCCCGCGTGTTATCACAACAAGATATGTTGTAAAAGACGGGTCCAGCTATTACGGACCTTATGCTTCCGTGAAGGTAATGCACATGGTGTTGGACCTTATCCGGAAACTTTTCAAACTCCGCAATTGCAATTTGAATTTAAGCGATAAAAATGTTACGGCAAATAAATTTAAAGTGTGCCTGGAGTATCACATCGGAAATTGCAAAGCTCCTTGTATCGGAAAAGAAAATGAAGAAGAATATAATACTACCATACTCGCCATAAAAGAGATCATTAAAGGAAACAGCACAGTTGTTGCCAAACATTTAAAACAGCAGTTACAACAACACGTGGATAAACTGGAATTTGAAAAAGCCGAATTGGTGAAAGCACAAATTGATCTACTTGAAAATTTCCAGAGCCGCTCTACCGTAGTCAATCCTTCTATTACTGACGTAGATGTGTTTTCAATAGTAACAGATGAAAAGAACGGCTATGTTAATTTTTTAAAGGTAATAAATGGTTCCATCATCCAAGGACACACTATTGAACTGAAAAAGAAATTGGATGAAAGTCCGGAAGAGCTTTTAACGCTCGCTATAATTGAATTACGTGAACGATTTAACAGCACTTCAAAAGAGATCATCGTTCCTTTTAGCATAGAAACAGAATTTCCAACGCTCACATTTACCGTTCCTCAACGTGGAGATAAAAAGCATTTGCTGGAGCTCTCTGAACGAAATGTTGAATACTATCGCAGAGAAAAAATAAAACAAGAAAATCTGGTAGATCCCGAGCGACATACAAAACGGATTTTAGAGCAAATGAAAAAGGATCTGCATCTAACAGAGGAACCTAGACACATTGAATGTTTTGATAATTCAAATTTTCAGGGCGCATACCCTGTTGCGGCTATGACTGTTTTTAAAGATTGCAAACCAAGTAAAAAAGACTACCGGCATTTTAACATTAAAACAGTTGAAGGGCCTGACGATTTTGCATCGATGGAAGAAATAATCTACAGAAGATACAAACGTGTTTTGGAAGAAGATCAATCAATGCCCCAGTTAATAGTCATTGACGGAGGAAAGGGACAATTGAGTGCTGCATTAGAAAGTTTAGATAAATTAGGCTTAAGAGGAAAAGTGGCCATTATCGGGATCGCAAAAAAATTAGAAGAGATCTATTTTCCGGGAGACTCAATTCCTTTGTATTTGGATAAAAGAAGCGAAACCCTAAAAATAATTCAGCAGATCCGTGATGAGGCACACCGCTTTGGGATCACGCACCATCGCAGCAAACGCGACAAGGGGACACTTAAAACAGAATTGACAGAAATAAAAGGGATCAGCACAAGCACTTCACAAAAATTATTATCACATTTTAAATCGGTAAAGCGGATAAAAGAAGCAAGTGAAGGTGACTTAGAAAAGATTATCGGAAAAGCAAAAGCGAAGCTCCTTATTGATTTTTATAAATAATTATTTCTAGGTTGTCGTAATATAAATTGGCCTTTCCAGGATTCCAAAAATAAATTTTCAATTCATCTTTTGCCTCTCCAAAAGGGGGTAGAACAAATTGAAACTCCTCCTTTTGAAAATTTTTGGATGCCTTAAAGTAATCTTGTAATTTATAACTTTGGTAGTACGAGGTCTCCTTCCCGTCGGAAACTGAAACAACGAGCTGCAAATTGCTTCCGATATTCTGATCCAGAATATCCGCACTAATATAAATTTTCGAATTCGGGGATTTGTTAATCTCATTTGCATGCAAAATAAATGAAGAGCCGAATTCCGTTGAAGAGTCAATAGCACAAACCGTTGAGTCAGACAATTCATTGGGCTCTAAGATTTCTTCACCTTGGAAATGTTTATCTATTGGTTCATTCTCAAAAGAAGCGTTGGCTTTATAAATTATTTTTTTTGAGTCAAGGTCTAAAAATTCCTTTAACGTTTTAGCTTTTTTCTTTGGACTCCTTTTATAAATTGTTATTTTTCCATTATCTGCTACCGGCTCGATGAGAGATGACACAATAGGATAATATCTCAATACATCAGTAAATAAAAAGACATCCTGAATGACCACATAATCCCATTTAGGCGACAATAATGCAACAGCTGCGTTATCACGTGATGTTTGATAAACAGTATACCCTTTCCTGTTCATCATATACAATGGAATGTTTGTCGAATAAGAATCGATGACAAGCATTTTTGCATCTTTTGGAATACCCACTAGATCAAGATATTTATCAGCCAACATAAAATTCCTTTGAGTAATTTCCACTCTGTCCCAAGTCCGAAACAAGTATCGTTCTCTCTGATTCCATTTCGAATCTGCGAACATAAACATCACAGAAACACTAAAAGCAGAGAAAAGGATCAGCTGACTTCGTTCAGTTTCCGCAGGAATATCCCGAATGCACAGCAGAAAAAGTAAAACGACAGGAATAAAAAGAGAATCAAGAAAATAATAATCATGATCAAAAAATTGTCCAGACATGAGTAAAAAATAAAGACTGGAACCTCCTCCACAAAGAAACAAGTTAAACCACATTGCCTTATTCTCTATTCGTTTTGATTTTCTGAAAGAAAGAAGCGAACAAAATGCCACCAGTAAGAGCAGGTAATAATGCCAAACAGTAAAGTACTGTAACACCCAATGGTCATAAACCTCGTGTAGTATGTCTTTGAATTCCGAAAAGCTTTTCGCAGGAAGAAATGTGTCCAAAAACATATTACCATACACTGTTCCCAGATGCACATTATAACGATAGTAACCGATAAACGTTCCAAAGGCTAAAAGAAATCCGATTAATTCATATTTCAGAAACTTTTTCTCCTTCAAATACAAATACGATTGTTGAAGAAAAGCAGCAAACAGAAAAATTAAAAATGGAAGCCGGATCATTGTGGCTAAAAAAAAGAAAAATATGCTCCAAAAAAAATGTTTCTTTTTGCCTTCTGTTTTGTAATTATAAAAATAATAATATCCAATAAAAACAAATGAAATGGCGGGTACACAAGGCACAAAGCCAGCCTGATAATAGGTATACAAAGGCGATAAAAAAACAAACAGAATAACCATCCATGATTTTAGAACAGAAGAGGTTATCTTTTTTGAAAGCAGGAACAAGAATACCAATCCTATGATACTGACAGTAAGCGTATAGATCCTAAAGATCAATGGAGATGTTGTACCCAAAATTTTCATCAGAATAGCAACAATGAATTCATTCAAAGGGAGGTCCATACGGGTTATTCCGTCAACTGTCTGAAGATTAAACGTTGCAGGATGAAAAATGTCAAAGCCATTATTCAAAAACTGAAGAGAAATCGCGTAACGCTCGCTTTGTGTCCAGGCGTGTATAAAAGAAGGGTAAAGGACTATTGTTGACCGATACAATAAGACGCTTGTAGCCAATAAAAACAACACAAGAAAAGGTATTGATCTTTTATTGGAGATGTTCATTCCTTAAATTTAAGATAATTTATCTGAAAGTAATTTCATTTCGATAGTAGGCGAAATTTTTTCATAGACAATATTATATACAGCATCTGTAATAGGCATTTCAACTTTGTATTTTTTATTGATCTCGTAGATGCATTTTACGCCATAATAACCTTCTGCAACCATATTCATCTCCAGCTGTGCATAACGAACCGAATATCCTTTTCCGATCATATTCCCAAACATCCTGTTGCGGCTAAACTGCGAATAGGCCGTCACCAGAAGATCTCCCAAATATGCTGAACTTTTTATATCGCGATCGATAGGGTGAACCACATCCACAAAAGCTTTTATTTCCTGAATCGCATTTGAAATTAATACTGCCTGAAAATTATCGCCATAACCTAAACCGTGACAAATACCGCTGGCAATTGCAAATACATTTTTTAGCACTGCAGAATATTCCGTTCCAAAAATATCATCAGAAACAGTCGTTTTAATATATCGACAATTCAATTGCGATGCAACATAGGCTGCGCTATCAGCATTTTGAGATGCAATTGTGAGATAGGATAACTTTTCCATTGCAACTTCTTCGGCATGACAGGGCCCCGTGATAACACCTATATTTTGCATAGGAATATTATACTGCGTATTGAAAAACTCACCAACGATCAAATTGTGCTCCGGAACGATCCCTTTGATAGCTGAAAAAACTTTTTTATTTTTAAAATCCTCCTCCGATAATTCTTTCAGCGCCTCTTTCAAAAATGCAGAAGGAACTGCCATAATTAAAAAATCTGCTTTTGAAATAACCTCCTTTAAGTTGGGATTTAACAATAGTTTAGATGTTTCAAATTCGACAGATGTCAAATAATTTGGATTGTGCTTAAACTTATTGATGTGATCAACAACCGATTGATTACGCACCCACCAGTGAATTTCTGAAGAGTTGTTGCACAACATCTTTACCAATGCTGTTGCCCAACTTCCTCCTCCTATTACAGCTATTTTATTTGTCGAACTCATTTTCCCGTATAAATAATGTTCTAATTTATGTTTTTTATATCAATTATTACAAAAAATAGTGTCCTGCACTTCCTAACAACACGAGCCACATCAACCCGACAAGCACATACATTTTATTTTCTTTGATCCAGATCACACTTAAAATTATTAAAATAAGTATGAAAAAAGAATAGGAAATGATCGCTCCAATAATAACCGGTTTGTTATAATATGTAAATGTGATTGTATGTTCCCCTTTTGGAAAGACCACCGACATCGTCATAAAATTTGAAAGCAATATCTTACTTTCTTGACCATCAACAAATACTTTCCAACCGGTATACTGATTTTGCAAAAAAGTCAATAGCTCCGGTGTAGAAGACTTGGCAGAAATCACAATCCTATCCGGCCGATATTCAATAATCTTTGCAGCGATTGAATCATTTTCTGAGGGCTTGATCTGTGAAGAAATTATCCGATAATCTTCATCATTGAACACGATTGTTTTATTGGTAATTTTTATGCTTTTGTTTTTCAACTCTTTCTCAGAGAAAATGTCATCAGAAAAATACACCAATGGATTGTGTTGCATCGAATCATATAAAACCGGAAAAGAATCAATCATCATTACTTGGTTCTTAAAACAAAACGAATTAAAAACATCCGCAGAAATACGTTTATGAAAAACACTCGTGTTACGGTACAGCCCATGCTTCTGTCCAAGTTCTTCTGTATTCTCAGAAATATTATTCATTGCAGGAATAGGAAATCCTTTCGGCAACGTTGCGATATAATCATGTAACTCTTTCGGTGAAGCAGAGGAAAAACCAACATATGCAAGGTTCAATTGAACTGCAAAAAGCATATCAAGAACAACAAAAACCGTAATGATCTTTAACCGATATTTCTCTGATGCCTTTAATATCGTCACCAAAAGTGCAAGCAAAAATAATACTTGAATACCACCTTGTAGAACAATGTTCTGATAAAAATTTCCTGCTTTAATAAAATCAAAAACTGTATCAAAGTGATTGAAAAAGAAATAAGCAGCACTGTTGTTTTTAATAAATGCGAAAATAACCAATAGAAGTATCAGCAAAATTAATGCTCCTATGATCTTCACTAATTTATCTTTACTGATAACAAATGATGACAAGGTAAATGCTAATTGTTTTCCTCCTAATACAAGTAATATTATTAAAGTAAACAGACTAAAATAACTTGGGAAGCGGAACAGATTCATGAACGGAAAAAAACTAAAAAGGATTTTGTGTACAGGGGTGTAGGAGCCGAAAGAGGCTAATAAACATATGCCTGCAAAAATGAGAAGGATCTTTTCCAGGGTTGTTTTACTACGAAAGAGTGCCAATAAAATAAATGGGAATAGCATCACTCCAATGTAAATATTGCACATCGAAGGATCGGTATTATAAAAATCTGTATTGTTTATTGTTGAAAAAGGAACAACTAATGAAAGCAATGATTGTGGCGATAATGGATTAAGAGAGGCATCTTTATAGCTCATTCCGCTCAACCGTCCAATGTACGGTTTCACCTGAATGAAAACAACGAACACAACGGTGGAAAGAACTGCTGTTAAACCAATGAATAATGCATTCAGTTTCAATAATTGAAAAACAATCTCCTTCTTTTTTTCTTTCAGGGCAGTTATTAAAAAATATCCTCCAACCAAAATAAATAAATAAGAAAGTATGAAAGTGAAGGTATGATTTCCACCTGTGAGGTTAAAGAATAAAAATAATGAAGCATAGATCGCACGCTTATACGAGCGCTCCGTATGCATCCTATAATAATTCAGAATAATAAATGGCAACCAGGCGGCACCAATCACGGCATAAAAATGTTGAACGTGTGCAACAAAAAATCCGCTCAACATGTAACAAATAGCTGTAATAAATGCTACATTTTTATTTTCATGAAAACAAAGTGAAAGAAAATACATTCCTACACCGGCAAGAAATACATAAAAAATAAAGAGCAGCTGCACAACATAATTTGATTCTCCGATCGTACTTCCCAGCAAAAAAGATTCGATATACCATGAAGGTCCTTGCAGATCGGCATGAATTGGATAACCCAATTGTTGGTAGGGATCCCAAAATGGAAAGGCGTGTGCTTGCAGAGATTCCGATATATAATGCCTCCAAGGAATCCAGCAATTGACCATGTCGTGTGTTACTGAATATTTCAAAAATGAAATCTGCCAGTACGCCACAATTGCAATTAAAAGCAATAAGGCAATATAGATGAAATGATTCTCTTTTGCTTTTCGTTGTGGAAGCAACATGCAATGGTTTTTATATTTTAACGAACTAAACGGATTGAAAAATCGGTCCTTCTCTCTTCACAATATTTTTCTCTGTTAAGGAAGTCAATATTTTGTTCAATTGATTTTTTGAAAGTCCGGTTGCTTCACTAATACTTACAACCGTTGATTGTCCTTGCTTTTTCACTTCATTAAACACCTTGTGCTCGTCTTCCGTTAATGCGACTTCCTTCTTTGTCACACTGAGCGTAGTCGAAGTGTCTTCCGTTCTCATTTCCTTCACATCACTAGCATTTATTTCGGTGTTCGGTAATTCCGCCTCTACCGCTGCGCCTCCACCTTCCGGCTTCATTTGAGGAAAAAATAAAACATCCTGAATGGATACATTGTTTGTCATGATCATCGCTAAACGATCGATACCGATACCGATACCGGATGTTGGCGGCATTCCATATTCCAAGGCACGTAAAAAATCATGATCAATGAACATTGCTTCATCGTCGCCACGCGCCATCAATTCTATTTGTTCTTCAAATCGTTCGCGTTGATCGATCGGATCGTTTAACTCGGAATAAGCATTTGCCAATTCTTTTCCGTTTACCATTAATTCAAACCGTTCAACCAATCCCGGCTTGCTACGATGCTTTTTAGTAAGCGGACTCATCTCCACAGGGTAATCTGTGATAAATGTGGGTTGAATATAATTGCCTTCGCATTTCGCTCCGAAAATTTCATCGATCAATTTTCCTTTCCCAATATTGTTGGCTACATCAATGTGCAATGTTTTACATGTTTCACGCAACTGTGCTTCATCCATATTGCTGATATCAATTCCTGTAAAATCCTTTATAGAATCGAACATTGTGATACGCTTGAAAGGACGTTTAAAATCAATAACTTTGTCTCCAACAGGAACAGCTGTCGTTCCATTTACATCCAAGGCTATTTTTTCAAGCAACTCTTCCGTCACATCCATCATCCAATTATAATCTTTGTAAGCAACATACAATTCCATCACCGTAAATTCAGGATTGTGAGTTCTGTCCATTCCTTCGTTTCGAAAGTTGCGGGAAAATTCATACACCCCATCGAATCCGCCAACGATCAATCGCTTCAGATATAACTCATTTGCAATACGCAAATACATAGGAATATTCAATGTGTTGTGATGAGTAGTGAAAGGACGGGCAGCTGCTCCACCAGGAATAGCTTGTAAAACAGGAGTATCAACTTCTAAATAACCTTTTGCATTATAAAAATCGCGAATGGTATTCACCATTTTTGTGCGCTTGATAAATGTCTCTTTAACGGTTGGGTTAACGATCAGATCAACATATCGCTGACGGTAACGAAATTCAGGATCCGTTACTTCATCAAAAACATTTCCTTCATCATCCCGCTTAACGGAAGGTAAGGGACGTAATGATTTGCTCAACATTTTAAAAGATGTAGCGTGAATAGAAATCTCTCCAACTTTTGTAACGAATACATAACCCGTTATTCCTACAATATCTCCAAGATCGGTATGTTTCTTAAATAATAGATCGAATGTACTTCTGTCCTCTTCTGTTCCTATATCATCTCTGCGAATATAAACCTGGATACGACCGGTAGCATCTTGCAAACTCACAAAACAGGCTTTTCCCATATCACGATTACTCATGATTCGTCCGGCAATAGAAATGTTTTTAAATTCTTCCGCTTTTTCAGGAGTAAAATTCTCCAAAATACCTTTTGCTGTAGCGTTGATCTCCACCAATGCGGCAGGATAAGCATCGATGCCCATTTTGGTGATCTCTTCTAATTTTGCTCTTCTTAATAATTCTTGTTCACTTAATTCAATACTCATTATAGTTTATTTCTTGATTTTTAATATTTGCAAATATACACGCAATGGGCCTTTAATTGATGCGATATTTGTCTTTTTTTACGCTTTTATTTAATGAAAAATCGTATTTTTACAACCCTTGTAGATAAAAAGATATGAAAACATTAGTTGCGAATTTTTCAAAACAGTTAACAGAAGCTATTGCTATTGGCAAAAATGCAAAACTCAGTGCTTCTCAAAATAAGATCTCCAACGTATTGATATGTGGTTTGGGTGGTTCCGGTATCGGTGGAAGCGTTGTTGCGGAACTAGTTGTTGGCAATGCCAACGTGCCGATCAATGTCACAAAAGGTTATTTTATTCCTTCTTATGTGAATGAAAACACTTTGGTGATCATCTCTTCCTACTCAGGAAATACTGAAGAAACATTGAATTGCATGAACCTGGCAATTGCAAAAAACGCTAAAATTGTTGGAATTACCTCCGGTGGTAAAGTCTTGGAGATGTCGAAAGCAAAGGGTTTTGACCATATCGTTGTTCCGGGTGGAATGCCTCCCCGCTCTTGCCTTGGTTATTCTTTAACTCAATTATTTTTCGTACTTGGTTTTCATAAGATCATTAATACTAATTATGAATCGGAGCTGGAAGCGGCAGTAAAATTAATTGATTCGGAAGAAAACAATATTATTGCTGAAGCAACAACGATTGCGGAAAAACTGAAAGGGAAAATTCCTGTAATTTATGCTACAACATATAACGAAGGAATTGCCATACGCTTCCGTCAACAATTAAACGAGAATTCAAAGATCCTTTGCTGGCACCACATCGTTCCGGAAATGAATCACAATGAATTAGTTGGCTGGACTGAAAAAAATGACAATCTGAGTGTTCTGTTTTTCTTAGATAAAGACGATTATTCACGCAATATTGCACGTGTAGATATTAATAAAGAAATAATAAAAAAATACGCTTCCGGTATCACTGAAATTTATTCTAAAGGGAATTCAATTATTGAAAAAGCGATCTATTTTATTCATTTAGGAGATTGGATTTCTGTTGCACTAGGCGAATTACGCGGCGTAGACCTGATGGAAGTAAATGTGATAAATCATTTGAAATCGAAACTTTCGGAGCTGTAGTTTAAAAATTGAACGTTCTGCAATTTGTTTCGTTGGTCTTTCAAGCAGAGAAAAACTCCTCTCAACCGGAAAATAGACACGACTCAATTCTTGGATTTTAAAATAAACTCCGATTCGTAATTCATTCTATGCAAAAAGTAAAATTTATAGATCTAGGCCTTATCGATTACAAACAAGGCTGGGATTACCAGGAAAAGCTTTTTGCAGAAGTGGTCGCCACAAAAATAAATAACCGCACCCTTCCAGATAACGATCAAATAACCACAGATAATTACCTCTTGTTTTGCGAACACCCTCACGTATATACACTTGGAAATACAGGGGATAAAGAGCATTTGCTTATCAGCGAAAATCAACTCAAAGAAAAAAACGCAACTTATTATAAGATCAACCGAGGTGGAGATATTACGTATCATGGCCCCGGACAAATTGTTGGATATCCTATTTTAGATCTTGATAATTTTTTTACTGATATCCATAAATATCTTCGTTTCCTGGAAGAAATGGTCATCCGTACTCTTAAAGAATTTAACATTGAATCCGAAAGAAGCAAGGGCGAAACAGGAGTTTGGCTAGATGCCGACAATCCGCTAAAAGCAAGAAAAATTTGTGCCATGGGTGTAAGGGCAAGCAGATGGGTTACCATGCACGGCTTTGCTTTAAACGTAAATACCGATCTGGCATATTTTGGAAACATCATCCCTTGCGGGATAGTTGATAAAGCTGTTACATCTTTAGATAAAGAGCTTGGAAGAAAAGTTGATGAGGAAGAGGTAAAACAAAAATTAAAAAAGCATTTCATGGAATTATTTGAATGTGAATTATATTGATTTTCTAAAGACACTGTGAACTACTACATCATATACAAGCCATACAAAACTATTTCCCAATTCACTTCTGATATAAAAAAGAAAAAGTGTTTAGGCGATCTTGGATTTACCTTTCCTAAGGATGTTTATTCGCTTGGCAGGCTGGACGAAAACAGTGAAGGTTTGTTAATTTTAAGTAATGATAAAAAGCTGAACCACAAATTGCTAAATCCGGAATTTGAACATAAACGCGTTTATCTGGTTCAGCTCCAAGGCATCATTACAAATGAAGCCTTAAAACAACTTGAATCAGGTGTAACAATCGCTTTGGATACGGCTCCTTATCTCACAAAACCCTGTAAGGCAAAACAAGTCAAAAAACCTGAAAGCCTTGCACCTAGGGAACACCCGATTAAAGAAACGCTACCAACATCCTGGATCGAATTAACATTAACCGAAGGTAAATTTCATCAGGTAAGAAAAATGACAGCAGGAGTTGGATTCCCGTGTTTGCGATTGATCCGTATTGCGATAGAAGATCTTCGCATAGAAAATATGCAACCGGGAGATGTCAGAGAACTAAAAAGAGAAGCTATCTTTAAACGTTTGAATATTCAATTATAACACTAATAAATCAATTTTTTATCTCTGAACAGGTCTTGAAATTTGGCAATTTATTGCGTATTTTCGTTTTCGGATAAATGAACTCATATGCACGTTCTAAGCACAAATTATTTCTATAAATTGAGAGTTACCTTTTCGGGGATGGCTTTGCTTTGGCTTCTATTTGCATTTGGATTAAATACGGCCTCTGCTCAGGCTCCCGGAATGTTAGAATTTGAAGGGAAAACTGTAAAAGATGGAAAAACTTTATCAGGAGCAACGGTCACGGTTTACCGAAGTGGAACTATTGAGCAAGAAAAAATTAAAACCGGAAAGAATGGAAAATTTTCCTTTTCATTGGTCTTTGGAGTAGATTATAAGATCGCATTCTCCTACGCAGGTTGTGTGGACATGTTTCTGATGGTATATACCAGTAAATTACCAAAAGAAAAAAACAACATTTACCCATTATATTTAACGGAAGTGCCATTTTTTGAAACAACAAATACATCCGTAAGAATAAGTAAGTATAAAAATCCGTTTACTAAGGTTATTTATGACGGGAAAAAAGCATTCATGGATGACGAAGCCTATTTAGCGCTCTTCATGAAAGACCTTCTTATTGATCAAGAAGAACAGGCAAAATTACTTGCTGAAAAAGAGGCGAAAGCAAAAGCAGAAAAAGATAAATTACTGGCAGCGGAAAAAGCAAAAAAAGATGCTGAAGACAAACTAAAAAAAGATGCTGAAGATAAACTGTTAGCAGAAGCAAAGGCAAAACAAGATGCAGAAGAACTAGCGAGACTAAAAGCCCAGGCAGCGAAAGTTTCTGAGCCGGCCAACGAAACAATGGAAACCGAAGCTATTCGATTACAACGTGAAAAAGAATCAAAAAATTTAATGGCCAAAAAAAATAAAGAAATTAAAACCAATTACGAAAATGATCTCTTGAAAATGGTTGCCGAAAACGAACGCATCGCAAAACAAAAAGCATTCGGCAAAGAAAAACAAGAAGTGCGTACTAATACTGTTATCACTCAAATGAGAAAAGAAGCGGAAGTGAAAGCAAAATCCAACAATTTGATTGAAGAACAAAAAGAAAAGAAAAGAGAACTTCTTGCTAATCAGCAACTGAAAAAAAATGAAATACGTAAATTGGTTGAAGCTGCAGCCTTTGCAGAGCGATCCGTACGTATCAGTAAACAAAAAACACTTCCGGATGTAAAAGGGTACGTGCAAAAAGAAACACCCAATTTTACTGTTACAGTTAATGAAGGAGTGACAAAAACCACCCGAACAACAACAGTTACACAAGGTAAAAAAATGGATACCTACAGGAAAGAAACTTATTTCTGGGGCACCGTATATTGCTACAAAAACAATGTCGAAATTGACGAAAAATTATATAGCAAAGAGATTTCATTTTTCTCTGCTTATCAAAATAAATAATGACACGAATGAAAAAAATTTACCTCGTATCCTTTAAATTGCTCTTTCTGTGCTTGATACTTTTTATCAGCCCTATTCATGCACAAACCACTAGTTTTATTTATTACGGTGTCGAGCAAGGGTTATCTCAATCACAAGTTCAAGATATAACTCAAGATGACGACGGGAACTTGTGGGTCGGAACTTTATCGGGACTAACAAAATACAATGGACGTGAATTCAAAACATTCTCCAGAAAAGATTCACTCGCCGAAGATTGGGTCACAGCCATGTGTAAAGATAAGGCAGGAAACATTTGGATGGGACATTGGGCGGGAGGCGTTTCGATGTATAATTTCAAAACAAAAAAAATTGAGAATTTAAATTTAGAAGAATACACACGGTTTAAAACTGTAACTGCAATCACTCAAGACGTGAATAAACGTTTTTGGATCGCTACCGAAGGGGCCGGCATTTTTGTTTACGATCCAACTAATAAAACAATGATCTCCATAAATAAAAAAGACGGATTAAGCAGTGATAATGTTTATGCGGTTTGTTTGGATCAAAAAGGAAATGTTTGGATCGCAACTGATATTGGAATAACAATCTACGATACAAAAACAGATATTTCATCCCCAAGATCATACAGTATTTTAAATACAGGTAATGGTTTATTTAGCGATAGAATTACAACACTTGCACTAGTAAACTACAATGAAATTTGGGTTGGAAGTGCGGATGCAGGTGTTATTACCCTGAAGATAAAAGATGATTTTGATGTAAAAGTTCCCAGTAAAGCAATTGAAAATGGTGGCATTCGCATTGATATGAAAAATGGATTGGAGTCCAATTTTATCAACTGTATTTTCGAAGATAAAACTCATAATGTTTGGATAGGCACAACCGGAGGAGGCGTTGCAAAAGTCACTCCATTCCCTGCAAAAGAAAGAATTGAGGCAATTTCCAAAGCTATTGTTTATAATTACAATACAAAACAAGGCTTAAATTATTTTAATGTAAATGCAATTTTCCAGGACCGTGAAGGAACTATCTGGATCGGTACCGATATTGGATTGAACCAATACAGAGGAGAACGTTTTCAAATATATGATGAAGGGGATCAGATTATTAACAACCTTGTATGGACCACGCTGTGCGATAAAGACGGAAGTATCTGGCTTGGAACAAATGAGGGAGTTTCAAAGATCACCTTCAGCTATTCTGCCATCAACAAAAAAGAAAACCATACGATCCAAAATTATTCTACAAAGGACGGTTTATCAAGTAATGTAATTCTTTCCTCCTTCGAAGATAAAGAAGGAAATATTTGGTTTGGAACAGGTTTCGGCGGAGTATGTAAATTCAATAAAGCAACAAATCGTTTCGAATCGTATACAAAAGAAAATGGTCTTGCAGGCGATGTTGTCTATGCTATTAGCGACGACAACAAGGGTGATTTATGGTTTGGCACCAAAGAGGGGGCTTCAAAATTTGATCCTGTTACAAAAACATTCAGAAACTATTCAATTGCTGACGGGCTTGGCGGTAACAATGTATACAGGATATTCAAAGATTCGAAAGGAAATTTATGGTTTGGTGCATTGGGAGGAAGTTTATCAATGTATGACGGAGCCAGCTTCAAAACATTTGATGAAGAAGATGGAATGTACCACCGCTTTATTTTATGTATCAACGAGGATAAAAAACACAACCTGTGGTTTGGCGCTTATGGCGGAGGATTATATAAATATGATGGAAAAACGTTCACTAATTTTACAGTAAAAGAAGGTCTAACAACCGATTCTCCTTACTCAATAATTGCAGATAATGAAAATCATATTTGGATAGGAAGCACCAGAGGAATTGACCGTTTTGATGAGAAAACAAATTCATTTGTGCACTACGGAAAAGCAGAAGGGTTTTTAGGAGTGGAAACAAATCCGAATGCAGTTTGTCTCGACAAACAAGGAAATCTTTGGTATGGAAGTATTATGGGTGCTGTAAGGTATTCACCAAAGGAAGACAAAATAAATACGGTTGAACCACAGACATTCATTACGGGATTAAAATTATTTATGAAGGATCGTGAATTTCCTGACGATGCCCGTTTTAAGTACAACGAAAACCACTTGACCTTTAATTTTATCGGTATAAGTTTAAATAATCCGGAAAAAGTTAAATATCAATATAAATTGGAAGGCTTCGACAAAGACTGGTTACCGGGTTTTACAGGAGCCAATGAAGCGGTTTACACAAACTTACCTCCTGGAACCTATACTTTTCAGATTCGTGCATTTAATAATGATGGAACAGGAAACATTAGAGCAACAGAATATAAGTTTTACATCACTCCTCCGTTTTGGCAAACAATGGCATTCTATGTTTTTGCTGTTCTGTTCGCAATTTTCGGATTGTATGTTTTTGATAAAATGCGTACGCATAAATTAAAGATTGTGAAGAAAATATTGGAAGAAAAAGTTGAAGAACGCACTGAAGAACTTGCAATAAAAAATGCTGAATTAGCTGAAAAGAATAAAGACATCACTGATAGTATCCGATATGCAAAAAGAATTCAAGAAGCTATCCTGCCTCCTGAATATGTGATCAAAGATGCCTTTCCAAATTCATTTGTTTTTTCGAAACCAAAAGATATTGTAAGTGGTGATTTTTATTGGTTAGAAAAAAAGGAAGATGAGATTTTATTTGCCGCTGTCGATTGCACAGGACACGGTGTTCCAGGTGCATTGATGAGTATTGTCGGTTCAAATATATTAAATCAAGCGGTACATGATAACATCGCTATTATTCCTGCCCGACTGCTGGATAAATTAAACAAAGGAGTAAGTGAAACACTTAATCAAACTTCTGAAGACACAAAATTGCGAGACGGAATGGATATTGCTTTGTGTTCCATCAATTTTAAATCTATGGAATTGCAATATGCTGGAGCATATAACCCTCTATTTATTATTCGTGGCAAGGAATTAATTGAAGTAAAAGCAGACAACATTGCAATTGGTAGCTATACAGCTGCGCAACAGCAACATTATACTAACCACATCATTCCTATTCAAAAAGGAGATACAATATATATTTTCTCTGACGGTTTTGCCGATCAGTTCGGTGGACCGGATGGCAAGAAGTTTAAATTGACACAGTTCAAAACCATGTTAATGAATTTGAATGGTGTGTCCATGGATCAGCAGAAAATTGCACTGGCACGGTCTATTGAAGAATGGAGAGGTGTATTGCAACAAGTGGATGACATGTTGGTTATCGGGGTTAGGGTATAATAAAATTAATCGAGAAACATATTGATAAATTAACAAAAGTGGAACCGTAAGCACTATAAAAAAGGCGTTACCGAAAAGCCATACGAGTAGGATAATCAAAAATTTAATTTAATGGAACAACAAAATCAACCAGAAAAAGAAGTTATTTCCAGAGGCTGGAAAGTATTTATCATTGCCTCTCTTTTGATCTACATTGCTGCAATGATCTTTGTAGGTTTTTTTACAAGTGAAAAGATCAACGATACCGGCTTAATAAGGATGTCTATTATTTTAGTCGCAAGCATTATAACAATGATAATAAGCTTAAAGAAAAAAAATCAAAAATGGTAAGCCCATTTTCTTTGAATAGTTGAATATATTTATAATTAGGAAAAGCGGACTGTTGAATTAAAACAGCCGCATCCTAATTTTTTCACAACTCCCTCTTCTTCCGAATTCGTTCCCTTCTCAAAGAACTGTTTCATTTTTCAATTAGACAATGATATCTTTTAGGAAGAATATCACTCATCAAATTGATTTAAATCACTGTACCGCATTTACTCAATAGGTAATTTTGGGCATCAATCGTATAAACATCCTTAAAAAAGAAAAATGAAAACATTGTCCGCAGTAAAAGAGAAACGCTTGTTAGAGCCAGGGATTGAAAATGTTCATCGTGAGAGTTTAGAATGGCTGAGAACTATCTCATTCTGGAAAGAGGAGAGCATGTTTTACACCGATTTCATCAACAACAGTATGTTTCAGAATATTGCTCTCAATGACAAGCGTGATGTTGCGGATCTGATCAATTTGATATTAGGAGATCGCTTAAATAAAATTGAAAAAGATATAAGACAGCATGAAAAAAAACTGATCGAACTTATCAAGGAAAGTTCAAGTGATGTTGAATACCGCCATCAACACAAATTATTGGGCAATGACTTTTCAGATTTTGAAAAACAGATGGCAATCTGCAAAAAAAGCGTTTTCGAATTATTTAAATTAGTGAATTTTAAAAACACAAGCGAGGTTATAAATATCATCAATAACAGAAGATCTGTTAGAAAATATAAAAAAGAATCTGTTGAAAAGAAACACCTCGAACAAATTATTAATGCTGGAAGAATGGCTCCATCAGCCATGAATAAACAACCTTGGAAGTTTTATGTTTTGAATGATTCAGAAAAAATAAGATCCTATTCCACAGAGATCAGTAAAGTTGCAGAGAATATTCTTCATTTATCTTTGAAATCGTTGCACAAAGAAGAAGATCCGATTTTTCATGGTGCTCCAACTGTGATATTTATAACTGCGGAGGAAGGAAATGAATGGGCACCACTGGATATTGGAATGTGTTCACAAAATATTATGCTTGCTGCAAAATCATTTGGCTACGATTCCTGTCCGATTGGTCTTGCAAAAGCGATAGAAAAAACATCTGTTTATAAGGAATTACAAATTCCAGAAACGGAAAAAATTATACTTGCCATTGCTTTGGGGCATGGCAATGAGAATCCACCTGTCCATCCAAGACTAACAAATAATATTGTGTATTTCAATTAGTGTAATTTTTTGCTGAAAAATGAATTGAAGTAAATTGCAGGCAAGATGTGCTATATGAACCATTTCGTTTCTTATTGTTTACATCCCGATGTCACCACCACCATCACCACCGCCATTATTTTGTTTATCGGGTCTCGATTTTTTGGTCTCTGATATTTTTCCAAATCGATAACTAAAGGTAAGTGTTGCTACGCGCGACTCTCTCTTTCTTGTCATTTCTAAATAAAAGGAAGGATCATTATTTCCGATGATCTTCATTTTGCGAGAATCGGTTAGATCGTTGATATTTAAACTTAAGGTTGCATTTTTGAATATTTCTTTTTTCAAACCAAGATCCATTGAAAACATTGCGTTCACTTCTCCCTGCAATGTAGCTGTAGGTCCATTATAATTTGCCGTAAACTGAATGTCCATGTTTTTCCAAACACGCATATTAGACAATAGCTTAATGATATAACTTAAATTTTCATTTTGAAGATCACCCTGCACATTGCTTCCATCAATTTTTGTTTCAAATCCGTTGGCACTGAAAGTGATATTCCACCACTTGGTAATATCTTCCTTTAAGATCAGTTCCACCCCATAAGATTGTGATTTATCAAGGTTGATGAACGTATTAAACGAAGTGGTACTATCCGAAATGATTTTGTAGCGCTGCATAACGCCGTCTGTCTGACGGAAATAAACAGTTGATGTAAGAACACCTTTTGTAAAATATTTCAAATAACTCAATTCATAAGAATTAATATATTCCGGTTTTAAATATGGATTACCAAAACGCACGTTATATGGGTCAGAATAATCTCTGAAAGGATTCAGCGATCTTGTATTTGGTCTATTTATCCTTCTGCTATAGCTAATTTGAAGCTCTTGTTCCTTTTTAAGTTTCTGCGCCAAATGCACAGAAGGAAAGAGGTTAAAATAATTATAGGTATATTTTTCCTTTGCGGTGACAGAATTTGAAATAGTATTCGCGTCCTCGGCCCTCAATCCTAATTGATATCCGAAGCCTTTTATTGTTCCTGCAAATGTTGAATACGCTGCATAAATATTTTCGGTATAAATAAAGTTATTGCTCAAATTGGAGTCTACAACGAAATTGTCGCTTGTGTAATTATAAACCTCAGAAACAAAGTCACTGCCTATCATTCTCAATGTTGTTTTTGCCCCGAGTTCCAATTTCATTTGATTTTTCAAGGGTTGAACATAGTCGACCTGAGCAGAAGTAATATTATTTTTTGTTTTTGTGTCTGTATTTTGTCTAAATGGTGCTGAATTTTTCGGATAATACTTTAATGCATAATCACGTTCAGAAAAATTCTCAAGAGATTTTCCTGAAGCATCTGAATAAGTACCATCAAACACTAATTCCTGCTTTGGCTTTGTAAATGTTTTTCTATAATTAATGTTGTAGTCCATGCTGGTTGGAACTTCACTTTTGGTATTATCGCGGGAATAACTGGCGGAAGTAACATCATTATTATCTGCTTCATAAAAATTTACAACCTCATTGCTCTTTTCAGTTCCCGTGTTATACAAAACAGAAAAACCTAATGTGTTTTTGTCGTTCAAATAAAAATCCATTCCCGCCTTCACATTATGAGAAATATTCTTGTTCAGTTGGCTGGAATTTTGTCGCAAAAAGAATGTTGTATCAGTCATCAGATTTTTTCTCATGGTCAAACCGCTGCCGGTCCTATTATTAGAACGGAATCCATAATTTGCATACACATTGATCTTGGAGTTCCGGTAACTGATATTCCCTGAAGCATTGTATTTGTCGCCAGTTCCGGCACCAACACTAACAGAACCGTTAAAACCATTCAATTTATTTTTCTTGGTAATGATATTAATGATCCCTGACATTCCATCCGGATCGTATTTGGCAGAAGGGTTTGTGATCAATTCGATATTTTCAATACTACTTGCAGGGATTTGTTGCAGTATGGCAGCCCGGCTAGAGCCTGTGATTCCGGAAGGCTTTCCATCGATCAAAACAGTTACGTTTCCACTTCCACGCAAACTAATATTTCCATCAATGTCGACAGAAACGCTTGGTATACTCTGTAAAACATCAGTTGCCGAACCTCCCTCACTTACGATACTTTTCTCAACATTGAATATTTTTCTGTCGATCCCCATTTGAAAGGTATTCTTATCCGAACTCACCTCCACCTCATTTAATTGTTCTGTATTGCTTTTCAATTTTATCTGTCCAAGATCTATTTCCACTGTTCTTGGGCGAATAGCAATCGTATCAATCACAAGTTGTTTATATCCGATAAAATTAATTTTCATGAAATATCGTCCGAAGGGCAATTCCGAAAGTAAAAACTCACCTTTACTTCCTGCAACAACACCATTTATTAAACTTGAGTCCTTCAACTTATACAATGCTACTGTGGCAAACTCTACAGCTTGTTTTGTCTTGCTATCTGTGATAATTCCCTTAATTTTTCCAATAGGAGGTGCATTTCCGTCTTGCGGAAATTGTCTGTTCTGAGAAAATGCAAACACCGAAAAGAAACAGAGACTAATAAATAGTAAAGCTTTTTTTAATGACATGCGTAAACAAATTAATGTCCGCAAAAATACGAATTAAAACGCATGCAGAATAACCGATTCTGTATGCAATATTGTTAATTATTTAGAATTTATATAGCACAAACAAATAATTTATTATCGCGCTTATTGAAAATATTAAACAAAGAATTGAAATTCACATTGGCAATAATATAATTCGTATTCGCCGATTTGTATTCTTCCTCTATCGACAAGATCTCCAGATCCTTCAGTTCCTCACGACTTTGAAAGCGGATATATAATTTGATCGGGAAATCATACTCGATCTGCTTGATCCCATCCTCGATCTTTATATTGCCATTCAGCGCCTTTTTTAATTTTTTGTACGCGTATTTATAATCATACGTTAATGCTGAGATGTCCGATAAAACAGCACTTCCAGTAGGATGACTTCCGGCACCTTTACCGACAAAGGTTTGTTTACAAGAAAAAGCCCCTTCTACCTCTACCGCGTTGTATTCGTAAAGGACATTGAATAATTCACTTTCCCTATCAACAAAATGTGGCATAGAGTAAGCCCTGTATTTATCACCCACCTTTTGTGAAACACCCAACATTTTTATCCGCAACCCTCTTTGTTTAGCATATAGAATATCATCGTAACTGATGTTTTGAATGCCGGTATTAAAAATATTATCCGGTTTCAACACGATACCAAAAGCATGAACAGTCAATAATAATGTTTTAAATTTTGTGTCAAAACCTGCAACATCCAGCCATGGGTCACTTTCTGCAAAGCCATTCAACTGCGCATCTTTCAGCACATCAAGGTAATCTTTGTTCTCCAACTCCATACGTGTTAAAATGTAGTTACAGGTACCGTTCAAGATTCCTTTTACACTACTTAATAATTCGTTATCGTAATATTCTTCCAGATTGCGGATGATAGGAATACTGCCACCTGCAGAGCCTTCATAGATCAAAGCAACATTGTTCTTTACCTGTAGCTGATACAACTCTTTGAAGTTTTCTGCCAACATTTTTTTATTCGCAGAAACAACATTCACACCGTTGTTCATGGCATCACGCACAATAGCAAACGCTTCATCAGCATTGTCAATTAGCTCAACGATCACATTCAAGCTTTTGCGTTTCAGAATTTCTTCTCTGTCGTAGGTAAAAAAGTCAGCATCAATTTTTCGTTTTTTGTTTTTATCTTTTACACAAATCTTTTCGATTGTTGCTTTTAATCCTTGCGAATGATTTAATACATCGTATAACCCTTGACCAACACAGCCAAAACCAAATAATCCTATTGTAATATTCTTATTTCCCATAACTTATTTTTCTATTTTAAAATTTTTTTGCAATGTTAGTCCTTATCTCTTTTATCAGATAAACAACTATTAAATACTATTAGTAATTGATGGTATTACAGATGCAAACCGCACTCTGTCTTGGATTTGTTTACCCAGCGGCCACTTCTACCTTTTCCTGCTACAGTGCAATGAAAACAGCCTACTGAACTGTAACCTTGTGAAAGCAAAGGGTGTTGGGGAAGAGCATTTGCTTTCATATGATCCTTAGCATTAGCTTCATTTTGATCTATCAACGGATAAAATTTAATGATGTCGTCCTTTTGCTCAAACACTTTTAAATTTTGGCGATGGACACTTTGTGCCGACATTAAGCCCGATACCCAAACATCGTAATTTACTTTTATCTTATCGATGGGTTCCACCTTATTTATTGAACAACACAGGTCGGGGTCGGTATTCCAGGTTTTATCCTTTTGAGTAAAATTGTTTTTCCAGTCTTCCGGCTTCACGTCAACCACATTTAGATTTAAAAGCCGGGTTAATGTTTCCTTGTATTCAATTGTTTCATTAAAATGATAGGTTGTATCCAAAAAATAAATTGTTTCATTCGGATTCACTTTGTGGAAAAGATGCAAAAGGTAAGCCGCTGTTGTTCCGAAAGAGGAAGTAAACAACACCTTATCAAAATCCTTGTAAAGCTCGCGAATGCGTTCTTCCGGACTCAACAATAAATATTTTATATTTAATTCTTCTAGCTTCATTACTATTTTAAGAAAGCGAAAATCAATGTTTTAAAACTCACAATTATAACTAACATCCCAACCAAAATCAAGCCCCATTTATTTGAGATCTTTGTCGACATATAAATAGAAATTGGTGCCGCGATCATACTTCCAATCACCAATCCAAAAATAATATGCCAATGACTCAATCCTATCACGGAAATAAAGGTAACTGTACTTATTACTGCTACAAAAAATTTGGCGACATGCGAGGAACCGATAGCATATCTAAAATTCCTTCCTCCTGCAATTAAGGTAGTGGTTACGATAGGCCCCCAACCACCGCCTCCAACTGAATCCAAGAATCCTCCAATTAATGCAACAGGTTTAATTCTCTTTATTTTTTTTCGTGTTTTAATATGAAGGTTTAATGCTTTTCGGACAATCATCACCCCAAGAATTAGCGTGTAAACTGAAACAAATGGTTTAACATAACTTACATAATCTTTACTGATATAGGAGATTGTAAAAGCTCCGACAATAGCTCCAATAGCCCCCGGAATCAAAAGGGTCCGGAATAATTTATTATTTACATTTTTATATCGCATATACACTAATGAAGATGTGCCTGTTGTAAAAATTTCGGATGCATGCATACTCGCACTCGCTACGGCAGGCGTGATCGATGGTATCCCAAGACTCATTAGGAAAGTAGTAACACTTACTCCATAAGCCATTCCCAAAGCGCCATCAATCATTTGGGCAACAAATCCACCTAAAATATAAAGAAGAATAGAAGAATCAACACTTGAAGCCAGATCAGTAAAATACCCTCCAATTGTTTTCAATGGCAGTAGGGTAAAAAACAAATGCCCCACTAGCATTAAGGCGATCACCGACATAGCATATAATGCCACAAACAAAATTTGTTTGTTCAATTGTTTTTTCACGGCTTCTTTTTGTTCAACCAATATCGCGGTGACCTTATTCAACTCTTTTACTTTTTTTGTAAAATCGCCTTTTAACTGATTACGTAATGTGTTTAGGTTGTCAATGCTTTGCTGTGTATCAAAAGGTAATGCATCATTAAAAATTTCTTTCAGCCGTTTTGCCAGAGTAGGTGATTTTCCATTCGTAGAAATTGCAATTTTTAAATCACCTTTCTGAACAATGGACCCCAAATAAAAATCACACATATCGGGAGTGTCCGCTACATTGATCAGTATTTTACGTTTTGATGCTTCTTCGCGAATCATTTCACTGATCGCCTTATCACCCGTTGCAGCTATTATAAGATCTTTACCCTCCAGATCACTTTTCTCAAAAGCTCTTTCAATGATGTTCAGTTTTTTTGATCTCTCTTGAAACTCTTTTATTTCTGGCAACACCTCTTTTGCAACCAATGTTACCTGGGTATCCGGACTATTATTTAAAACTGCAGAAATTTTCTCCAAACCGATCTTTCCGCCACCAATAATTAAAACATGCATATGTTCTAATTTTAAAAAGATGGGAAATAAAGGATTTGTTGATGCGTTCTTATTCATAACAATACGAAATTAGCGTTTTTGTTAGCTACCTGTTAAAACTATGTTAGTTTCTATTTTTTTTATTGTTTAACTCTTGCTTAATTATCGCTTTTAAACACCATCTGGCGTTTATCAACACTTTATTAAGTGTTTAACCCCCCTTTGCCATGTATATTTCAAAACACGTTCAAATCAAGGCCCTTGTTGATAACCAACCAATTAAATATACATTTTAATTTAATAAGTACTTCCAATCGGTTAAACTTATTGGAAAAGATTCGTGCAACTTTACAACATCGCCTATAACAATGATAGCAGGTGCTCCAATTTTTTCCTCTTCAACTATTTGAACGATCGTCTCTATCGTTCCTAATGCAATGTTCTCTGTTGGCAAGGACCCGTTTTGAATAATAGCGATGGCTGTTTCGCTTCTTCCTTCTGCTATAAAAATTGCCGCTATCTCCTTCAGCTTATTCAAGCCCATCAAAATAACAACTGTAGCTGTCGACTTTGCGGCCAATTTAATATCTTCTGAAAGTGCGCCATTACTCTTTGTTCCGGTGATTGCCCAAAAACTCTCGCTTGTTCCTCTGTTTGTTACAGGAATCCCCTGCAGCGCAGCAACGGCTATAGAGCTCGAGATGCCGGGCACAACAGCGGTTTCAATATTAAATAATTGAGCGTGCGCTAATTCTTCATAACCTCGGCCAAACACAAATGGATCGCCCCCTTTTAAGCGAACGACATGTCCGTGTGAAAAAGAGTGGTCTACGATCAATGAATTGATCTGATCTTGTGTATACTCGTGCTTGTTACTGCGTTTACCAACATAAATTTTTATTGCGTCAATAGGAGCATATTTTAACAGCTCAGGATTTACCAATGCATCGTACAAGATCACATCGGCAGAACCAATGGCTTCTATGCCTTTTACTGTGATCAGGTCAACGTCTCCGGGCCCTGCACCCACTAGCGTTAGTTTTGGAATTATATTATCTTTTTCGTTCATCTTCTTTAATTTTTAATTGTTTTACTTTTTTGTTTTGAATCTGTCTGGTACTTATTTTAAAAAAATTATCGTACCAGCAACTTCCGAATTTTATATGATGCTTAAATTGTGTTTTCATTGTTTTATATGTTTGTCAAATTGAGCGAAGCTAAAGTTTCTCTTTCTCTGAATATTGAAGCTTGCTTTATAATTTCCTCAGCGTCTTTTAAATAGTGTTCCGCAAACTGTTCTGATGGTTCATTTTTATTGATCTGTAATACGAAATCCCTGAATACCCCATCAATATTTACTTCTGACGTTTCCACAAAATGTTTATCAAAATCATTGATGATATCATTTTGAGTATTGGTTCGTAGATTTTTTCCTAACAATAACGCTTTCGCGACACCAATAATAGTAGCATAGCTATGGTAAACACTATCTGCATACAATCGTTCTTTAAACGCCTGTGCAGCCCATTCCAATTTTTCTTCTGCTTCAAAAATTAATGTTGCCACCAGGTCTATCATCACTCCGGCACATTCCCCGACTCCTATCTCCGTTTTAAATTCCGTTGTATGCCCCCAATCAATATACTCTTCGGGTAGCAAATTGTGTTCGTCGGCATGCGACCTTAACAATTGATAAAAATAATCTTTCCCTTGTTTATCATAATAATCATTGAAATAGTCGCCTTCAACAGCATTTCTTTCATAATCATTTAACAAGGTGCGTAGCAATGCCGGTGCGCGTTTGCTGGGCACCTTAATTATTTTCTCTGATATTCGTCCTTCCCCGTTTCCAACAACACCACCTCCTAATACAAGTTGCAAGGCAGGCACAACAGAAGTTCCAATCTTAAAAGAGCTTCCATGAAAACCTATCTGAGCCAAACTATGTTGACCACATGAATTCATACATCCGCTTATCTTTATTTTGATATCGTTATTAAAGATCAGCTCCGGAAATTCTTCTTTTACAACCCGTTCTAATTCCTTTGCGATGCCTGTACTACTTGATATGCCGAGATTACAGGTGTCTGTACCCGGACAAGCTGTTATATCGGCGACACTGTCAAATCCGGGTTCAGCTAGATTTAAATTATCCAATGCTCTGAACAAGGCAGGCAAAGCTTCTTTCGAAACAAACTTTAACAATAAACCTTGATTTATCGTTATCCGAATGTCGTCCGCGGCATAGGTATTAACTAACCCGGCCAACAAACGAGCTGTGCGTGAATTGATGTTCCCCAACAAAACACGGATGTTCACGCCATAGAAGCCCTGCTGCTTTTGCTCAAATACATTACTAACTAACCAATCCTGATACTTTTTATTATGACTTACTTTAAATGTGGTGAATGATGTTCCGGAAACCCTTTGCTTTACCGGCACAGCATTGTGATCAATTGGAAAAGTTGAATACCCCAATGCCAATTGCTCTTCCTCAACATATTTCAAAATTTGTTCTATTCCAATCTTGTTCACCAAATATTTTATCCGCGCTTTATGTCGGCTTGTACGCTCACCATACCGGTCATATACACGTATCAAAGCCTCCGTAAAGGGGACAATTTTATCTTCCTCTAAAAAATCAAAGGCTATTTTCGCTAAAAAAGGTTGTGCTCCTAAGCCGCCACCGACAAGCACCTTAAAGCCTCTTACAATTTTTCCATCCACAATTTTTACTTTAGGGATAAAACCCAGGTCGTGCATAAATGTATATGCCGTATCATCGTCATTGGATGAAAAAGCAATTTTAAATTTTCTTCCTAACTCCTGGCTGAATGGTGTCCGTAAAAAATATTTAAACAGTTCTTGGGCATATGGCGACACATCAAAAGGTTCTTTAGGATCTATTCCCGCTATTGCTGATGCTGTGATATTCCGCACTGTATTCCCGCAAGATCCTCGCAATGTAATATCATCTTGTTCCAATCTAGTCCACAGATCAGGTGTTCTGTCCAAACTCACATAATAGATCTGCACATCCTGGCGGGTTGTCAAATGTAAATTTCCATTTGAAAATTCATCTGCAACATCTGCAATACCCAACAATTGTTTGGTTGTAATTTTTCCAAAAGGCAATTTCATCCGGATCATCTGGACTCCCGGTTGGCGCTGACCGTATACTCCGCGCGATAAACGAAAGGAACGGAAACTATCTTCATTTAGACTTCCTCCCCGAAAGTCTTTTATTTTCTTGTCCAATTCCAGAATATCTTTTTCTTCCAATGGATCTTTAATTGCTGTAAGTATATTTTTCATGATTTCAGTTAAATAGTATGTTGATCAAATAAAAAAAGCCCTTCTGCTTTTGCGGAAGGGCTTTAAATTTTGCTTTTTATTGTTTTTATTTTTTACAATAGTGCATTTTTATCTTGCTCCGCATTCGCAGGTATTCCATACAACACATACACATTATAAATATGTTCAAAGTATAAAGTCTCGAGGTTTCACTCGCGATGGCAAGTTTGCCGCGCCATCCAAGATTTAAAGTTGTCATCATTTTTTTGTTTTATTGTTGTCTTTTTAAGGAGACGATAATTAAAAAAGGCTTCCCGTTTTCGGAAAGCCTTTTAAATGAAATTTAAAATATATGTTGTTACAACAGGCTTTCCATAATTAAATACACATCATACAGCACATCATTGGGCTGTTGATCGTAAGTAATGTATATGTAAAGTTGTTGTTCATTGTTTCTAATTCTGCCGCAAATATAAGTAAGGAAATTTTATAATTCCTAATTTATTTTAAAAATAATTTTACTCTATTACTAATTTTCCAATACCTACAATACTTTCAGCGCTATAAATTTTATAAAAATAGACGCCATTTTGTAGCCCGTTCCGTGATATTTCAAATTGTTTTTCTGAAATTCCATTCAAGGTTTTTACTTTTTTGCCTAAAACATCCAACAATTCAAATGAATATTTTTCATTTATTTTATCCGATTGTATTATAAAGGTGGTGTTTTCTGAAAAGGGGTTTGGAGAAACAGAAACTGTTGTGATGCTTTCTTGATCAACTATTCCGGTGGTTAAGCCTTGAAATGAAGGACCATTATGAACAATAATTTGCATCGTTCCGCTTGAACGATTTAGTGAATCAGCCGAGATCAGCGAATCACAAAACATATCGGTACATCCCGCTCCGTTATCAACACTTAAACAAAGCAAGTACGGACCGGTTCCTGAATAAACATGCGAAGGTGTCATAGAAGAAGAAGTTGTTCCATCACCGAAATCCCAAAAATAGCTTAATGTAGCTCCATACGACAAATTGTAAACGTAATGTGCATTCGGATCCGGGTTAATTGTGTCGTCAGCAATATTAAAAAGTGCTAAACAAGACACAGGAACTCCGGTTACATTAACTGTTTGACAAAGTGTATCAGCACCACATAAAAAGTTGGACACAGTTAAACAAACTGTCATTACTCCTGTTGAACCCCAAGTATGTGCAGGGTTTGCTGTAGTTGAAAAAGCTGTTCCATCGCCCCAATCCCAGGAGTATGAATTTCCGATACCTGTTGAAGTATTAAAAGCAAAAAAGTTATACGGATCTGTAGAATCCGGAACCATTGTGAAATTAGTTATTGCAGAATTGTTTGCAAAAATGGTTGTTGAATCTGTCGCAGTACAACCCGCTATATCTGTAATAGTTACCGAATAGGTTCCTGCACACATAGAAGGGACAGGTATTGTGGTAGTCCCATTTGACCACACGTAGGCGTAAGGTGCTGTTCCGCCTGTTGGCGTTGCTGTTGCTGTTCCATCACACGTTACACATCCTGTTGTATTAGTTGAAGAAAGGTTTGGAGTGATTGGTCCATCAATATTAACAGTAGTAATTGCTGTTGCTGTACATCCGGCATACGATGCTGTAACGGTATAGGTTCCCGCAATGGCGGGACAAATAATCGGACTAGCAATAGTTGCTACAAAAGCGGCCGGTCCTATCCATGAGTATGTTGAAGGTCCTGGAGTAGTTGTTGCCGACAAAGTAACACATGCACCAGAACAAATAGTAGAACTAGGAGATACTGTTACTGTTGGTATTGGATTAACTGTAATAGTATAAGTGTTCGGTGTTCCAACACATCCAGCATATGTTGGTGTTACTGTTATTGTTGAAGTAATAGAACTTGGACCTGCATTTATCGCGGTAAAAGATGGAATACTACTTATTCCGCTTACTGCAAGACCTATAGCAACATTGGAATTTGTCCAAACAAATGTTGCCCCAGCTGGTGTGCTTGAAAAGACCCCTGAAGGAACTATTGCCCCGGGGCAATATGTAGCGCTTGCAGGAACTGTTACTGTTGGTGCCGAAGTTGTAGCAACTGTTGAAACAGCAGAAGTTGTACATCCATTTGCGTCGGATACTGTTACTGTGTAACTTATTGTTGAGGAAGGACAAGCACTTGGACTAACACCAAACAATCCACCAGACCAAATAAACGTATATGGAAGTGTTCCTCCAGTAACTGTTGGAGTTAAGGTTGTGCAAGATCCAGAACAAACTGTAGGTGAACCAACGCTCATTGTTAAAGCGGCCGGTTGCAAAACCGTTTGAATATAATTCGCTGTACTCATATCGGCACTATCGATAACAGTAATAGTATATGTACCGGCACAAAGTCCAACAACATTTTGAGCGTTTGATGAAAATGAGGAAGGGCCTGCCCATGAGTATCCGAAAGGACCAACTCCTCCTGAAACCGAAGATGAAGCTGTTCCGTTACAGGATCCATTGCAGGTCGCGTTTGTTGTTGTTCCTGTAACTGTATGTCCTACCGCGAAAACCGATGCACTAAGAAACAGTGTCAGTATAAGAGAGTAGACTTTTTTCATGTTGAAAATATATAATTGAACAATGATCTATTAATAAGTTTTGAATAAACGCTTCAAGAGAATTGGAGTATATGCGTTCTTTGCTTAAAGATGTTTATTTAAGGGGAATAGTTGCATTGAACCAATCCCCTTTCCATCGCTTTTGCAAACGCTTTCCCCCTTTGAAAAGGGGGAATAAAAAAATGAAACATGAACTATTTAGATATCCTTCTTTGCATTCCTCTTGTTTGGGGCCTTTACAAAGGCTTTACAAAAGGACTCATCATTGAAGCAGCAACAATGGTCGCATTTGGTTTGGGAGTTTGGGGTGGAATAACATTTTCTAATTATGTTGCTTCTAAAATTGCGAATGGATTTAACTGGCACTCTCCATATTTACCAATTGTTTCTTTTGCCATCACCTTTTTAGGAATAATCATTCTCGTTTATTTCATTGCAAAAATGGTTCAACGCATGGTGGACGGAATGGCATTAAGCGCCTTCAATAAAATTGGCGGAGCGGTTTTTGGTGTTTTAAAATTTGCTTTGGTCATGAGTGTCATCATTTTTATGATCGATGCTTTAGAAGAAAGCTACCCAACAATCTCCTTCCAAACAAAAGAAGAATCTTTACTTTATAAACCCGTTGGAAAAATAGCCCCTATGCTTATTCCTTCACTTAATAAAAGCAAAATGGCCGCAATGATGCCAAAAGCAAAAGATGTGAACGTAGATGTGAAAGTGAAGTTGAAAGAGTGATTCACAGCCGCCCTTATCCTCGCCTCATCCGCCCTTCGGACACCTTCTCCAAAAGGAGAAGGAAAGGAACGTCTTCGAAAGTTTGCATGTAACTTAAAATAAAAAGGCTCCGAAATTAATTTCGGAGCCTTTTTATTTTGAGTCTAGCCCTCTCCTCTTGGGGGAGAGGATTAAGGAGTGGGGCAGCCTATCCGGCCAACGCTTCTGCTCCACCAACGATCTCCAGGATCTCATTCGTGATAGCAGCCTGACGGGCTTTGTTATATGTCAATTTCAATTCTTTTATCAATGACCCTGCATTATCAGTCGCCTTGTGCATTGATGTCATACGCGCACCATGTTCAGCAGCATGTGAATCTAATAAAGCTTTGAAAAGTTGAGTCTTCAATGAACGAGGGATAAGATCGGCAACGATGAATGCTTTGTTCGGTTCAAAAATATATTCAGATGTCTTCTTTTTCTCGGTTACTGCAGGCGCTTGAACAGGTAAATATTGTTCTGTAGTCGTAATTTGTACCGCTGCATTTTTGAATTGATTATAGATCAGTTCTACTTTATCAAATTGTCCGTCTACAAAAACTTGCATAATCTTATCTGCTACTGGGGCAACATTCACAAATGTAAGAGCGTCATATAATTCATTTAAGCCACGTGGCATATCTGAACCAATAATTCCATACTCTGTTTTTTTGAAGAAATCAGAAGCTTTTTTACCAATACACAATACACTTACTTTCGATCCTTTGTAATCTTCACGGGCTAATTTGGTGGCCGCTTTTAATACGTTAGCATTAAACCCTCCACACAATCCACGGTTAGACGTTATCACGACCAACAACACATTTTTCACAGGGCGTTGTTTTGAATATGCTCCTTCTGAACTATCTAAACTTGCGCTAAGATTTTCTAAAATATCTTTTAGTTTTTTTGCATATGGGCGCATTTGAGTAATAGCATCTTGTGCTCTACGCAACTTCGCAGCACTAACCATTTTCATGGCGCTGGTAATTTGCTGTGTAGAACTTACAGAAACTATTCTATTACGAACCTCTTTTAAATTTGCCATTTTTTAATTTGAAAATTTGGTAATTTGAAAATGTGACAAATTGCCCCATTTTCAAATCTTCAAATTGTTTAATTATTTATAGTTTGCAGATAGATCTTTTGCTACTGCTTCCAATACATTTGTGATCTCATCGGTAAATTTACCTGCCTTAAGATCATTCAAAATATTTTTATGTTTTGCCTCTAAAAATGCAATGAATTCAGCTTCAAATTCTTTTACTTTATTGATTGGAACATTACGTAACAACCCTTTTGTACCACAATAGATGATCGCAATTTGCTGTTCAACACGCGCCGGTGAAAATTGAGCTTGTTTAAGGATCTCCACGTTGCGAGCACCTTTATCCAATACTGATTTTGTTGCAGCATCTAAATCAGAACCGAATTTAGAGAACGCCTCTAACTCGCGGTATTGTGCCTGATCTAATTTCAAAGTACCGGCAACTTTTTTCATTGATTTGATCTGCGCATTACCACCTACGCGTGATACAGAGATACCAACGTTGATAGCAGGACGAACACCGGCGTTGAACAAGTTCAACTCAAGGAAGATCTGACCATCAGTAATAGAAATAACGTTTGTAGGAATGTATGCAGAAACGTCACCTGCTTGTGTTTCAATGATCGGTAATGCTGTTAATGATCCACCACCTTTTACAATTCCTTTTAAAGAATCAGGAAGGTCATTCATATTTTTTGCGATCTCATCATTTGAGTTGATCTTTGCAGCACGCTCTAATAAACGACTGTGCAAGTAGAATACGTCACCCGGATAAGCCTCACGTCCCGGAGGTCTACGCAATAGCAATGAAACCTCACGGTAAGCAACTGCTTGTTTTGACAAATCATCATAAACAATTAATGCAGGACGACCTGAATCGCGGAAGAACTCACCAATTGCAGCACCTGCGAAAGGAGCATAAAATTGCATTGGAGCAGGGTCAGATGCTGTTGCAGCTACAATTACTGTATATGCCATTGCACCGTTTTCTTCTAATACACGTTGAATATTCGCTACTGTAGAACCTTTTTGTCCGATCGCTACATAGATACAAAATACAGGTTGACCTGCTTCGTAAAATTCTTTTTGGTTAATGATCGTGTCGATCGCAACAGCTGTTTTTCCTGTTTGACGGTCACCAATGATCAACTCACGTTGTCCACGACCGATAGGAATCATCGCATCGATCGCTTTCAAACCTGTTTGTAATGGCTCCGTAACGGGCTGACGATAGATAACACCCGGTGCTTTACGCTCCAAAGGCATTTCATATAACGTTCCTGTGATAGGACCTTTACCGTCAATTGCATTACCCATTGTATCAACAACACGGCCTAACATGCCTTCACCAACCTGGATAGAAGCAATTTTACCAGTACGTTTTACAACATCACCTTCTTTAATATCATTTGATGAACCCAATACAACAGCACCAACGTTATCTTCCTCCAGGTTCAATACAATTCCTTTTAATCCACTGGTAAATTCGATCAACTCACCGGATTGAACTTTTGAAAGTCCATAGATACGAGCGATACCATCACCAACTTGCAATACGGTACCCACTTCTTCCAATTCTTGCTCAGATTTAAATCCTGATAATTGTTGTCTTAATATTGCAGATACTTCTGCCGGTTTTACTTCTGCCATTTTTATTTAGTTAAAAATTATTTATTTAAATACTCTAATGGGCTCTCTTCTCCTCCCCGTTTTGGGAGGCAGGAGGGGCCTAAAATTCTTTAATGAACGGATTCTCTTTGAATGTGCGTTTTAAGCTGTTGATCTTTCTTGCAATACTGGCATCTACCTGTTTATCGCCAACGCGGATAATAAAGCCACCGATGATATTCTTATCAATTTTTTCTTCCAATACAACTTCACTGGAGCTAACCCCTTTTACAATTTCCATTACTTTTTTACGGATAATGTCATCAATACCATTTGCTGTTGTAACGACAGCCGTCAATATTTTCTTTTTCTCTTTGTATTGATTTACAAACTCCAGGGCAATTTCGTACAAATAGATCTCTCTTTTTTTCGCAGTGATCAATTGGATATAAGCGTCTGTTACTTTATTTAATTTTCCACTAAATATTTCTTTCAGAACAGCTTGCTTTTTATCTGTTTTAATGACCGGACTTTTCAAAAATGTAACAAAATCGTGATTTGAATGACACAAATCAGAAATCGTTTTCATATCACTAAAAGCCTGCTCAAATACACCTTGCTCCATCGTCAGATCGATGAATGATTTTGCGTATCGCGATGCTACTCTTGTTCCTTGCATTTTATGTTGTTGTTGGTAATTGGTTATTAGTTGTTAGTGTTCCATCAACTAACAACCAACGACTAAAAACTAGTTTAAATTAACGTCTTTTAATAATGTATTCACCAACGTTTTTTGCTTTTCGTCAGATGACAATTCAGATTTTAAAATCTTTTCTGCGATCTCAATTGATAAAGTAGCTACCTGGTTTTTCAACTCAGTGATCGCAGCCATTTTTTCATTTTGAATATTTTCACGTGCAATCGTCAACATACGCTCACCTTCTTTCGAAGCGATACCTTTTGCATCCGAGATCATTTTTTCTCTGATATCGCGTGCATCTTTTAATAACAAATCACGCTCTGTTCTTGCATCAGCCAATATTTTCTCATTGTTTGATTGCAATGCCTTCATTTCTTCTTTTGCTTTTTCAGCAGAATCCAACGCATTTTGAATAGATTCTTCTCTTTCATGCAACATGTTAAGGATAGGGGTCCAAGCAAATTTCTTAAGGATAAATAAAATAAGTCCGAAAGAAACGCACATCCAAAATATCAGACCAAAGGCGGGTTTTACTAATTCCATTTGTTTAAAAATTATAAATTATAAATTTTTTCAGTTTAAAAATCTGTATTGCAACCAACCGTTGCAATACAGAAAATTTGTTTTCGGATTACTTCAAGAAAATTACAAGAAGTCCGATTACCATTGCGAAAAACGCAGCACCTTCAACAAGAGCAGCCGTCAAGATCATGTTTGAACGGATGTCGTTGATCGCCTCAGGTTGACGAGCAATTGATTCCAATGCACTTCCACCGATACGACCGATACCAAGTCCTGCACCTACTGCAGCTAATCCTGCACCAAGAGCTGCAATACCATAACCGATACCAACATTGGCACCTGAAACTGCTGCATCTAATAAAATTGATGATAACATATTGTTTTGTTTTTGTTCTCCTCTGATTTAATAAGCTGCCAAAGGAATTCAGCTTTAATATTTTTAATGATGTTCTTCTGCGTGATGATGTTCTTCCACTGCGGTTCCAAAATACATCGCTGCCAACAATGTAAATACATATGCCTGAAGAAATGCAACAAGCAGCTCAAGCATACCCATAAATATTGTAAAGGCAACAGAGAATATTGATACTCCCCAACCCACTGCTGTATTCATTTCAGCGAAAATAAATATCAAACTGAAAAATGATAATGCAATGATGTGACCTGCCAACATGTTCGCGAACAATCGAATCATCAATACAAAAGGCTTCAGGAACATTCCGAAAATTTCAATTGGCGTTAATAATACCAACACACCAATCGGAACACCTGGCATTGCAATAATATGTCTCCAATAATTTTTGTTGGCACTGATTACAGTGATAACAAAAACAATTACGGCCAACGTTAAACCGATGGCAATATTTCCTGTAACATTTGCTCCACCGGGTAAAAATGGAATTAATCCCATCAAATTATTTATCCAGATAAAGAAGAAAACAGTAAGTAGAAAAGGAAGATATCTTTTGTATTTTTTTTCGCCAATAGAAGATTTTGCAATATCATCTCTTACGAAAATTATCAACGGCTCTAATAAAGATTGCATTCCTTTTGGAGCTTTTCCCGGGTTTCTTGCATATGCTTTAGCAACAGAGAGGAACATCCACAACATCAGGAAAATACTAACCATCAGTGATGCTACATTTTTTGTTATTGAAAAATCCCAAAGTTTAGCACTTGCTTTTTCATCCAGCTGCCCTTCGCCATCAACTGCAACAATGTCATTTTTGATAAGCTTAAAACCTTTGTATACCTCACCGTCCTCCAATTTATTTGAAAGAAATGCTGTCAATCCTGTTTCTGAAGAATAAATTATTACTGGAAGCGGCAATGCGATGGCGTGTTCGCCTTCTCCCATAACGTGCCACTCGTGAGAATCGGTAATGTGGTTGATGATCAGTTCTCCGGCATTGAATTTTTTGTCTTCTGAAGCAGACTCTTTTGCTGCGCCAACAGCTTGTTTTTCTGTGGATTTATTATCCGGGTCATATGCATAAATTGCACTTGAAATGAACAGACTGGCAAAAAACAGAAATAATGAGACTGAAAAAGGCTTGAAAATATTGTTATTATTGGTCATTGCACGTAATTTCGTATTCGGTTTTCTAATTTCGGGTGCAAATCTAGTTAATTAAACCTATATTATAAAAGTTTTAAAGTGTTTTTTTTTTGATTTCTGTCAATGGAAAAAAGTGGAATATAAAGACCAAAATATGAACGACAAAAACTACTTTTTGAAATGTTTTGTCAAGGTAACTACTTCAAATCCACTATATAAAAAATAGGAGATCAAAAAACAAATGATGAACCCTTGGGCGGTATCCCGATTCAATAATCCGTATATCAAAATAATGATCAAATAAGCAAATAATTTAATGCCAGTGATTCCCATAAAGTAGGTGATAAATTTTTTGGGATCTTTACGGGCGGCCTTAATTAAAACAACATGTATAATTGCCGTTGTGAAAATAAAAAACAGCCATACTACCCAGAAAATAGTTGATTGAAAATTTGGAGATGCGTAATGCTGCCAAAGGAAAAGTAGGCCTAAAGTAAAAACAGAAAACAAAGTGAGTTTAACAAAAAAGGCTCTGAAAGAATCGTCCATACTATTTTTTAATGAAGTCCTTAATGAAATAATAAATGGCCAGAAAGACAGAAAGCATTGAAAAAATAAGTGTGAAAACCGGGAACTTTAATTGCAGCCATTTGTCAAGTTCGATACCTGCAAATGTGCCGCCAATCATTATTGTAGCCATTTTTATTCCCATGCCCGAATACTTTACATAACTGTTAGGCAGTTTTTTCGGCAAGTTGTTGTTTTTCTGCTGTTCCACCTTTAATATCTTTAATTACTCCACCCATGCTGCAAGAACCGGAGAATGCTGCCCCAGGTTCAATAGCAATTTTATTGGTAATAATATCCCCGCTTAATTTTGCGGAAGCTTTTAATGATAATAATTCTGAAACCCCTATTTTCCCTTTAATTGTTCCTGAAACATCCGCATTCTGGCATATGATTTCTCCCTCTACAAATCCCGAAACACCAATCACCAATTTGCCTTTTACATTAATAGACCCGGTCAGAGAACCATCAATGCGCATATCACCATTTGTGGTAATATCGCCTTCAATAGTTGTACCTACGCCAATAAGATTTACCGACTGGTTATCTGCTATATTGTTTTTTGCCATTTTATCGAACATTTTATGGTTTTTTGTCTGTTTTTCTGTAAAAATAGTACTTTTTTAATAAAAAAGCCAACTTATTTAAAGTTCTGACTAAAAAATTTTTCGTAATCAGAAATGTTCTTATCCTTATAAAAAATGGTATAATTTTCTGCTGATATTACAAATTTCTGGTAGGTCCCTGTTTCCAGATCTGCAAATAAGTCTTTTTTGGTGTTTATAACGTTAAAATAATCCATCGCTTTTAGTTTTCCATCAAATGACTTTACACTAACCATTTGATGTGTGATGTCAAGAAAGATACTGGAAATAGCTATGTCGGCCGTACTGAATGATTCTGCATTACAATCCGAAAGTTTTGTTTTGAATTTATTCAGATCTCCTTTGCCATTTTCTATTAAAATTATGCAATAATATTCTCCGTCCTCCTTAAAAACAAATTTTGTCTTTTCTTTTACAGCAACTGCCGTATCAGAAACTTCAATCTTTTCAGGATTTTTTTGCTTTTTGATAATATCCAACATTTCCATTGCCCTCTCTTTTACAGGGTCTTTTGGATACTTAACTACGACCTGTGTTAAAGCGGTTTCAAAAGCACCAATATCCTGTGTTCTTCCAATACAAAGGGCTTTCAGGAAACCAAATTTGGGCATTAAACTGTTTTTAGAATAACTAGAATCCGCTTTTTTACAATTCTCCAGCGCTTGGAGGTAATTCGATTCCGCATAAAGCTGATATGTCTCCGCATAAAAATTTTCAACCTGACTCTTGCTGGCTGCCACATCTGCACCATAGGAAGGATTTTTGATGATGGTTGCATAATCTGAATCCGGGTAATCCTTCAACAACATATTTTTATAATAATCTGATTTAACCTGATTGTTCATCGCCAAATAGGTGCGATACAATTGATAATACGAATTGAGTTTGTACTTGTTTTCAGGATAACGATGCAATAACTCCTCAAAGGTTTCCACTGATTTTAGATTGTTAAGCAACTGTTCTTTATATATGGAGCCAACATTGTAATACGCTTCTACAATTCTTAAATTTGATTTTGCAAATGCGTCTGAAGTAAGCGGAACATTTTTTAAATAATAATTCTTATCCTTTTTGTTCTTTGTTTTTGAAACCAAAGACGTGCCGGCACCCAAAGTTTGCGCAGAATCGGTAAGGTCGCTGTTATTATCTTCATTGATCGCGCTGCCCACCATGTCTTTTTCACTCCTTCTCCAATTATCTTCTAACTTTCGTGGCCCCCACTTTTTATTAAATGCACCTATGCCAAAACTGACAGTTGCGGGATTGTAAAAGTACCAGGCAGAAGATGCTTCTCCGGCATTTGTATTTGTGGTATTTGTATTAGCAAGTTGAATCTTATTATTCTGATTCAACCGCTCTTCTTCCTTTGCTTTTTCGTCCTCTTCAATTTTCGAGATCATTTTTTCAACCATAGCATTTCGCTCCTTCTCTGTCATTTTCCCCATTCGTTGCAAACTATCCTCAAGCGTGATAACGTTTAAATTTGTCACTAAAGCTGTTAGGCTGCGTTTCTTTTCATCAATCACAGCATAATCAACATAATCCTTTGGTAAAAATGTCATTGTGCTGTCGTAGTTAGCCTGTGCATTTTTATAGTCAGGTTTTTCAAAATAAATATCTGCGCGTTTCAAATACGACAACGCCTTTTGAGTATTGTTAGAGGTACTTGCTTTCAGCGATTTTCCTAAATAAGTTAAAGCCAATGGCACGTCATTTTCCTTTTGAGCAATATCAGCAAGGGCATAAAAGATCTGATCCTGAAACTCAATATTTTTATCATCATGAAGCATTTTATTCAATTCTTTTTTGATGCCTTTACTCCCACCGGAGCTGATATCATAAAGTTTAGCACGATTGATCTGCGCGCTAAATGCCATGTCGTAGGATGGATGCAGTCCAGGAACCATTGCATAATACTGTGATGCTTTTTGCTTGTCACCCAGTTTTTCATACACTTGCGCCAAAACATAAGTATATCTTGCTTTTGTGGGCTTATTCCGTGTCAGTGCAATTGCTTTTGTAAGGTAGCGGATAGATGGGGAATAATCTGCGCGTTTCAAATAATAATCAGCGGTAACTGCTGACAACTCACGCTGGAATGAACGATCTGTCGGGAAATCTGTTGCATTCCTAATCTCATCAATACTTGCTTCAGAAAGGGAAAAACTGCCTATCTCGTTGTTTGTGCGGATCGACCAAAGCATTCCATTGTATTTTGATTCCGGATTAGGATATATTTTTGCCACATATTCAAACGCCTCAAGTGCAGAAAAAAGATCGCGTTTATAAAAATGCGCTTTACCGATAAGCATATAATTTTCATCTATCCATTTACATGCGTTTGGAATTTCTTTTTTAGATTTTTTTTCGGTGATGGTGTGGCGCTGAATTACTACTGATGATTTTTTTATCGTCTTGTCAAAATCACTATAATAACTTTTGGAGCTGACATTATTTGTATAAATAAAAAGAGGAATTATTCTCGAGAAATCATCCTTATTGGCTTTCTCAATTTTTTTTACAGTTTCTTTTATGTTCTCATTTGAATAATAATACCCATTATACCGGGCTGTCATGTTATGCCAGCCACGATGGATAAAGGTATTCTTGTTTGTTTTGCAAGCACTAAACAGAAGCGTTACAAAAACAAATAAACTCAATTTAATATAATAGTGATTCTTATTTTTCATGCTATAATTTCAAATTCGATATCAAAAAACCGGGCTCCATGATGTTGCCTCAACACTATATAACTTCAGAAACACAAAAATATTTTATTTTTAGTGAAAAACACCACAAAATAGTAATTATTCCGCAATACCACTACAAATTAATGCCCTCTTTAACCAAATTATTTTGCGATATTTGTCGCTTATATGATTGACCAAAAGGAAAATAAGAAGAATTTTTTGCAGCGTTTACGCCACCGTTACCGTTTGGTAGTGATGAATGACGACACGTTTGAAGAAAACTTTTCACTTCGTCTTACTCCTCTGGGATTGGTTGTTTTGTTGGGTTCAGTCACAATTGTAATGGTGATGTTGGTTACATCCCTTATCGCATTTACACCTCTGCGGGAATATATTCCTGGTTATGCAGATGTCGGAATGCGCAGAGAACTTGTAAGCATGGCTTTGCGCTCCGACTCATTAGATCAAGCCATAAAGGAGCAAAATGTATTTAACGAAAATATCAATAATGTTTTAAAGGGAAACATTAAACAAGATACGACACAAAACAAACCTTATAAAAGTAAAGAGTATGAAAAATTAGCTCTCAATGCTTCACCAAAAGAAATTGCGCTAAAAAAAGCAATTGAAACACAAGACAAATACAGCTTAGCATACGGGGCCGAGAGTAATAAAAACGGGATCAGTAATTTTTTCTTTTTCTCTCCGATAAAAGGTGTTGTTTCTGAACAATTCAAAAGTAAAGAGCAGCATTATGGTGTGGATATTGTCGGACCAGAAAATGAGCCAATTAAGGCGACACTGGACGGAACAGTGGTTTTAGCCACATGGTCATCAGAAACTGGATATACAATAACTGTTCAGCATTCAAACAATTTGATCTCGGTATATAAACACAATTCTGTTCTGTTAAAAAAAATAGGTGATTACGTAAAAGCCGGAGAACCTATTGCTATCATAGGAAATTCAGGAGAACAAACATCAGGACCGCATTTGCATTTCGAATTGTGGTATAACGGAAATGCAATAGATCCACAAGGATATATGGTTTTTTAATTAAAATAAGTGAGCGATAAAAAAAACATAGCTATACTTGGTTCAACCGGTTCTATTGGGACACAAACCTTAGATGTGATCCGAGCAAACCCGGATGCATTTATTGTTGAGGTGCTAACAGGGAACGGAAACGCTGATCTGCTTATCAAGCAGGCTACTGAGTTCAATCCGAATACGGTTGTGATCGCTGACGAAAGCAAATACAAATATGTTAAAGAGGCTTTGGCTTCACATGACATAAAAGTATTTTCAGGAAACAAAGCAATTGCAGAAGTGGTACAAATGGACAGCATTGACATTGTGTTAGCAGCTATTGTTGGGTATGCAGGATTGGAATCAACTCTTTCCGCTATAAAGGCAGGAAAACAAATTGCATTGGCAAACAAGGAAACACTTGTTGTTGCGGGCGATCTTGTCACAGCACTTGCAAAAGAAAAAGGGGTAAATCTTTATCCGGTCGATTCCGAGCATTCAGCTATCTTCCAATGCCTCGCGGGAGAGTTTCATAATCCTATCGAGAAAATATATTTGACTGCTTCAGGTGGACCATTCAGAGGAAAAGATAAAACCTTTTTAAGTTCAGTAAAAAAAGAACAGGCGCTCAAACATCCGAATTGGGAAATGGGAGCAAAGATCACCATCGACTCCGCATCATTGATGAATAAAGGCCTGGAAGTGATCGAAGCAAAATGGTTGTTCGGCTTAAAACCCGAACAAATTGATGTGATCGTGCATCCACAAAGTATTGTTCACTCCCTTGTCCAGTTTACTGATGGTAGCATGAAAGCCCAAATGGGTCTTCCAGACATGAAATTACCGATCCAATATGCTCTTGGTTATCCAAACAGAATGAGGTCTGATTTTCCCCGTTTTGATTTTATGAAATATCCTCAACTTACATTTGAACCCGCAGATACAAAAACATTTCGTAATCTTGCACTCGCTTTCGAAGCGATGAATAAAGGAGGAAATGCTCCTTGCGTTCTGAATGCAGCAAACGAAATTGCAGTTACTGCATTTTTGAAAGACAAGATCGGATTTTTACAAATGAGTGATTTGGTTGAAAAGTGTATACAAACTATCGCTTACATCGCAAAACCAAGTTATGAAGATTATGTGGATACAGATAAAGAAACAAGAAGAATTGCAGAAGAAAATATTTAATAACAACTAAAAGATAACATCCAAAAATGCATAATTCAGGTTTCTGCCTGAGCCTATTAAAAGGTCGTTATCCATAACTATATCACAAATGTTAATACAAGTAGCACAGTTTATTTTGAGTTTATCTATCCTCATCGTATTACACGAATTAGGACATTTTATTCCGGCCCGCATTTTTAAAACACGCGTAGAAAAATTTTATTTATTCTTCGACCCCTACTTTTCTTTATTCAAAGTTAAAAAAGGGGATACCGAATATGGTATCGGATGGTTGCCATTGGGTGGTTATGTTAAAATCTCCGGAATGATTGACGAATCGATGGATAAAGAACAAATGAAGCTACCCGCTCAGGATTGGGAATTCCGTGCGAAACCGGCTTGGCAGCGTCTGATCATTATGGTTGGCGGTGTTACCGTAAATGTAATCCTTGGCATTTTAATTTATGCAATGGTGTTGTTTACTTGGGGCGAAGAACATTTACCTACAAAGAATGCAACCTACGGAATTGCTTGCGATTCAACCGCCTATAAAATGGGATTGCGCGATGGTGATAAAATTTTATCTGTCGACAATCGATTTATAGAGAGCTTTTACAGAGTACCGGGAGAGATCATTCTCAACAAATCGAAAAGCATACAGGTAGAGCGCGATGGAAACAAAATGGATATCGCAATTACAGAAAATGATATCAGTGAAATGATCAAAAATAGCAAAAGCCGCTTCATTTCCCCCCGTTTCCCTTGTATCGTTGACTCCGTTGTTCCTAATCTTTATGCTGCAAAAGCCGGGTTTAAAAAAGGTGATAAAATTATTTCAATCAACAATAAGTCAACTCAGTTTTTCAATGAAGTAACTAGCGCTTTGAAGAGTATGCCAATTTCTTTAGCCACAATAGCTGTCCAAAGAAATAGCGATACAATTGTTATGCGCACACCTGTAGGTGCGGACGGAACAATTGGGTTTCAAACAAAAATGGACGACAAACTTTTGAAATATGAAACGATCAACTTCACATTTTTAGAAGCTTTCCCTGCCGGCATCTCAAAAGCAAAAAGGACATTTGATGATTATATAAAACAATTTTCGGTAATCTTCACAGTAAAAGATGCCCATAAACAATTAGGCGGTTTCGGCACAATTGCAAGTGCGTATAGCAAAAGCTGGGACTGGGAAAATTTCTGGGCCTTCACGGCATTTTTAAGTATCGTTCTTGCAATAATGAATATTTTACCTATTCCTGCGTTAGATGGCGGACACGTGATGTTCCTGTTATATGAAATAATCACACGAAGAAAACCTAACGAAAAATTTATGGAATACGCCCAATATGCAGGCATGATCTTGTTGCTGGCATTGTTGTTGTATGCTAACGGGAACGATGTCATAAAAGCATTTTTCAAATAATATTTCGTAAATTAGTAAATGATCTCTCTGACAAAAAATTTCTTGTTTTTACTTTTTATTACTTTTTGTTCCCTTTCATATGCACAGGAAGGAACAAGAAAAACTGAAACGACAGGTAAAACTGTAAGTGGAAAAGTTTGTATCGTCCCATTCGAGCCCAAGTTATACATGAGTGAGATCGACCAGAAAGTCAACCAACAAACGAAATGGAATTGGGAAACCATTCGAGAAAATTTCAGACATCAACTTGACACACAATTAAAATTAAAATTTCAAAGCACTTCTACTGTTGTTTCTTTTTATGCTGATTCAGCTAAAATGTCGAAAGATCTTGAATACATCTACAATTCAACAACTTTGTCGTATGACCTAGTAAGCAAACCAACTGATGCGACTACAGCAGGGAAAACGCCTAAAGGAATTACAAACGGGCAAGTGACTGTTCAAGAAAATAACGACAAAAAATTCATGAACACTAAACTCTCCAATACGGAGGTTCTTACATATCTTAATAAAAAATACCTTAGCGAATATTTTGTTTTTATCAATGAACTGGATATCAAAAATGATATAGACTCGTATGATATCAATACCGATACCTACCAGCGGGAAGTAACCGTTCATTATTCTATTTTAGATAAATCCGGAAAAACAATTAATGCAGGTGTTGCAACCTCCCGTTTTTCATCGAAGGAAAACAACCCTAAGAAAATTGTAACACTGTGCTTCTCTCCAATCGCTACCTACATTTACGCTAAGTACACAGCTATTGTAGACCTCAAACCTGCACCGCAAAAAAACTAGTCGAATTTTATCAGAATAAACACTTTCCTTTGACCGTTTTTGATTAAATTTGTTTTCCCAATAAAAGAAATCATATGTCAGAAACATTAACAACAAAATCTTTCGGAATAGAAACTGTTCTAAAAGAATTAGGTATCAACTCAACTAATTACGGAGCATCTACCGGATTAAAACATACACTTACAAAAGGAAAAAAAATTGACTCTTATTCACCCGTGGATGGGCAATTGATCGGAAGCATAAATGCTGCCACTGCAGAAGATTACGCTAACGTGATGAAAACTGCAGATGAGGCTTTTAAGGTGTGGCGATTGATGCCTGCTCCGAAACGCGGAGAGATCGTTCGTCAAATGGGTGACCAGCTTCGTAAATATAAAGATCCACTTGGAAAATTAGTTTCCTATGAAATGGGGAAAAGTTTGCAGGAAGGATTAGGAGAAGTACAAGAGATGATCGATATCTGTGATTTCGCTGTCGGTTTATCCCGTCAACTATACGGATTAACAATGCATAGTGAACGTCCGATGCATCGCATGTATGAACAATGGCACCCATTCGGAGTTGTTGGAATTATTTCTGCATTTAACTTTCCTGTTGCTGTATGGAGCTGGAATGCTGCATTAGCATGGGTATGTGGAGATGTTTGTATCTGGAAACCAAGCTCAAAAACACCTTTGTGCGCGATCGCTTGTCAGAATATAATTGCAGATGTTCTTAAAAAGAATAATGTTCCTGAAGGTGTTAGCTGTCTTGTTATCGGAAACGAATCAGGAGATCTTATAAATAATGATAAACGAATTCCTTTAATTTCTTTCACCGGCTCCACGCGTATCGGACGACACGTTTCAAAAACTGTTGCAGAACGTTTTGGAAATACCATCTTAGAATTAGGCGGAAACAATGCGATCATCGTTTCTGAACACTCAGACCTTTCAATGGTGCTTGTAGGCGCAGTTTTTGGTGCAGTTGGAACAGCAGGACAACGTTGTACATCTACACGAAGATTGATCATCCACGAAAGTGTTTACGACAAAACAATTGATGTAATTAAAAATGCATATGGTCAATTGAAGATAGGAAACCCTCTGGATTCAAACAATCACGTTGGTCCGTTGATTGATCAAAATGCTACAAAAGATTATTTGAATGCGATTGAAAAAGCAAAACAAGAGGGCGCTAAAGTAATTGTTGAAGGAGGTGTATTGACCGGAAATGGCTATGAAAGCGGATGTTATGTGAAACCTTGCGTTATTGAAGCAAAAAATGAATATCATATTGTGCAGGAAGAAACGTTTGCTCCGATCTTGTATGTGATGAAATATAAAACCATCGAAGAGGCTATTGCTATGCAAAATGGCGTTCCTCAAGGTTTATCATCTTCCATATTCACAAACAGTATGCGTGAAATGGAATTGTTCTTATCACATGCAGGTTCTGATTGCGGAATTGCAAACATAAATATTGGTACATCAGGAGCAGAAATTGGTGGTGCTTTTGGCGGTGAAAAAGAAACAGGTGGCGGTCGTGAATCCGGCTCTGACGCTTGGAAAGCATATATGCGCAGACAGACAAACACTATTAATTACGGAACAAGTTTACCGTTGGCGCAAGGAATTAATTTTTCGATTTAGGCCTCACCCCTTAATCCTCTCTCCTCAAGAGAGGGGCCAATAGTTGAAAGACGTTATAAAGTTTCGGAGTACATCTCACCTGTGAAGAGATTGGGGGAAGAAAAAACAATCTTATAAAATGAAATCAAAAAAAAATTTCAAAAGCGGAATAACATTAGTTGTTTCGCTTTTGTTTTTTGTGAACGCTTCTGTGGCACAAAAAAATAGCCTTCGTGTTGGTATTTGGCGGGGAGTATTGCAATTAAATGATTCTACACAACTGCCCTTTAATTTTGATGTGAAATATGATATGGATCTCTATTCAATCGTTTTTCATAATGCCGATGAGCGTATTATGGCAAATGAAATAGCTCTTCAAAATGATTCTGTTTTTATCAGAATGCCCCTCTTTGATTCTGAATTCCGTTGCGTAAATACGGGTGATTCATTAAAAGGTATTTGGATAAATCATGCAAGAAAAAATAAAAACGTCATTCCGTTTACTGCAAAATATAATGAATCCAAACGATTTCTTTTCCCTCCAACAAAACCACTTGTTTTAAAAGAACGGTATAAAGTAATTTTTGAACCGGGCACTAAAGATGAATATTTATCGGTTGGAACATTTGAAACCGAAAGGGGCAAAACAAAAGGAACATTCAATACAGAAACAGGTGACTATCGATATTTGGAAGGTTATTCGGCCTATGGGAAATTCATGGTCTCTTGCTTTGACGGTGCTCATGCTTTTCTATTTACAGCGAAACGAAGCAACGACAGTTTAATCAACGGACAATTTTATTCGGGCATAGCCGGTCATGAAAATTGGGTAGCTAGAGAAGATCTGAATTTCGAATTACGCAATCCTGACTCACTTACTTTTCTGAAAAAAGGTTTTACAAAAATAGATTTCAGTTTTAAGAATCTTGAAGGAAAAACAGTGTCCCTTCAAGATGAAAAATTTAAAAATAAAGTTGTCATCGTGCAAATAATGGGTTCTTGGTGTCCAAACTGCATGGATGAAACAAAATTTCTTGCCTCGTTTTATGATAAATACAGATCAAAAGGATTGGAAGTTGTCGGATTAGCCTTTGAGCGGACTGGTGATTTCAACAAGGCTGTGAGCAACGTTAACAAACTCAAAAACAGATTCAATGCACATTACGAATTTTTAATTACCGGCAAAACCGGAGCGGTACAAGCATCGGAAGCATTGCCAATGCTGAATGCCGTAATGGCTTTTCCTACCGCAATTTACATTGATAAGAAAGGCGTTGTAAGGAAGATCTATACAGGGTTTTATGGCCCGGCAACAGGTGATTTGTATACCAACTATGTGGATGAAACAAAACGTTTTGTAGAAAAATTATTGGCCGAATAAATTATTTCTTTTTTGCGGGGCGCTTCTCACTATCTTCCAGCAATGCTATAATCTTCTTCAAATAAGCAATTTCACTCAATAAAAGTTCATTTTGCTTTTCCAGCATTTTCAACTGCTCAGAAATTGCTGTATAAGGCTGATGCTCATCCCGAACACAAAGCACCTGCACACCTTCTTTTTTATATTCTTTTTGTCCCGAATAGATAGAAAAAAAATCAAGGCGGAGGATCATACCAATCTTATTCAATAAAGCAGTATCGATACTTTCTCTTTCAAAAATATCATAGACAACATTTCTGCTGCGATTGATTTTTTTGGCAAAAGCGCTGACAGAAATATCCTGACGATATAATTCTTCCTTTATCTTTTTACCAATGTGAATAGCCATATCCAAAGGTAAGAGGAATGATAAACGATTCTTTTTCAGCATGTAACATATAATAATACGCTTTTGTACTATTTTGTTTGGCATAACAAAAAATTGAATTACATTTGTATTGGCTTTCAGTACAACCGCTATCTTTAAAAAAACACGTCAAACATTTTCAGTTACTGAAACATCAAGCCCAAAGCCGGTAATACTCCGAACCGGATAATTAATTGAACATTTATATTACAATCATTTTTAATACCTCTGGCTACTCCACAGACGTTTAGAATAATCAAATTATTTAAAACTCAGCCAAAATGAAATTTGACGACTATCAGGAAAAGATTGAACAGATTATGAAGTTGATAGACCGGGCCAACACTGGATCTCCCGAAGAGCTTGCGCAAAAGCTGAACATCTCTGAACGAACAGTGAGGCGAATCATTGAAAAGTTAAAATCAAAAAACAGAGATATCGCTTTTTGCAGAAAAGCGAAATCATATATTCAAAAAAATTAAAATAAATTCCCACGGTCAAAATTTGAGCGCGAGCCGAATTACGTTTGTAACGCAAAACATGCTAGCTGTTTTGCAAACGTATCGTCACGAGAACGATACGAAAAATCAACTAAAACGAAATAAAAAATGAAAAAACTATTTTTACCGTTCGTAGTGTTTGCGATGACTTTTGCAGCATGCGAAAAAGAAAAACAATTGCCCCTTTCAACGGAATTAAATATGAAAAAAGAAGTTGCAGACCTTATTCAAAAAGGAGATCTGGAATTGTATGAACAATTATATGGAACAGGGGCTTCTTTAAAAGCACCTAAACCTTCAATCAAAATCACACATGGTGTTTTTCATATTCCGCCACCACCTTATGGTCCGGCTGATGGGTATTGTTTACCTGGGACATCAGTTTGCCATATCACTATCGTTTTCCCTGCATTAGTAACACCTGAAACTCCTGAAACAATCGTGACAAGTAGTTTCAGTAATTCTTTTGCAACATTTAGTGATGGTGAACTTATCATCAATAACAATGGGCAAACCACAACGATTGAGCATCTAAAATCGATGAGTGTGGCGTTCAGCCAGCAAATAATTGGTCAATCAACATTCCATTATTCAGTATTTTAAACCATGATTCAAAAAATAATTTGTTTTGTTATGATCACTCTCTTCCTTGGCAGTTGCGGCCGGGAAGAGAGTGTTTCTTATTCCTTTACAAGAACTGATTCAACAAAAATCGATGAATCAAAAGTTGTGCTAACGCGGTTCCCATCGGGACTGAAAGAGATTAATGATTCTATTGCCGGGATGGTAACAAACCAACATCAAATAGGATTGTACAATTTAAATTCAGGTCAGAACATTCTAAATTTCAATACAAAAAACATCAACTTTGATTCCCTGATAAAAGAAACCTATCAGAAGCGGTATAGCGGCAAGCGAATATATACTTACGACTCATTAACTGCAGGTGGGCTTTCCGGAGGTAATTCTCAGGTGCTTGGTTTCTTTCCTACCGAGGATATGTTCTATATATATGTCAACACACTAACTGATGTGAATTACTCCGCAGATGCAGACCAGATGAAAAAACTTGAAAATGATCCGCAAATAAAAGAATTGATCGCAGCCAACGGGAACTTTGAGATGATTGTTCAGGATTATCTGGAATTCATTTTTGTAACAGACCAACAGTTTCATATTATAAAGGTCCTCCCAATGTATTTACAGGAAAATCTGACTTCAAAAAACTACTCCTGGTTCTTTCAGAAAAATTTTGTGATAGAAAACAACACTCTGTATGTGCCTCTTATCAATGATTCATTTATCACTGGAACGGCTAAAACGGAAGAAAACAAGAGTCCTGAAAAGTATTCTGTTGCAAAACTTAAACTCAACAATTCCGAAGCTGCAGAACCAAAACTGAATTATTCACAGATAGATTTCTCAGGATTTTCAACAAACGATTTTATTTCTTCTTGCTGCGTCTTCAGAAAATCCGCTGAAGAATTGCTATTCTGTAATGGAAAAGAAGTTGTTTCAGTCGAAAAAGGGGGTAAGCGATTTCAACGCAAGTCTCTGGCTGAAAACGAATGGATCCAGGATTTCAATATCGGAAAAGACAAAAGGCTGGTATTCATAACGTATTGTAAATACAAAAAGAAACAGCCCAACGAAATAGAAATACAATATAATATCGACAGCATTGCCGACATCAACATTAAAGTATATGACATCAATACAGGTTTATGGCTTTCAAAAAAACAACTGACAGGAAAGGAGAACATACTTTACCAACCTGAAAAGGAGCATATATTGTGCATTGAAAAAGGTAAAGAAAACTACTATTTCAAAAGAATATATTATTATGAAAAGTAAATTTTTTCTGTGTTGTATACCTGTTTTTATTCTTTCAAGCTGTAAAGAAAAGGTACTCAATGAAACCCATTCATCACTATATCGCTTGGTAGATTCTCTTCCTATCGATAAATCGAAAAATATTCTGATTTATACCATCAACCCGAATGATTGCATTAGCTGTATGAATGGTTTCCGCAGCATGAGTGATGGAGTTTCAAACGGTGAAAACGGGGAACTCTTTATTATATCTGTAGCACGTGAAATTGAAAAACAAGAGTTATCAAAAAAAATTAACGGCATCGACCTTAAAGAACACAACAACAAATCCGTAGTATGGAATCAAGAGGCGTTCAACGCAATAAACAAAGCATTAAATGTAACCCTGCCAATTTCTCTGGTGGCAGTGTATAACTTTGAAAAAGATACCGTACTTTATTATAAACAGATCCGAGAAGTTGCAGACGACCATGAGATTAAAAAAGCACTTGAAATAAGGCTTTAAATATTTAATTCAATTCCTTTCAACGTAAATTGAAAAACTTAAACATTTTAGTTTTATAAGGCAGGCCTGATTGCATTAATTTTTGTTACTTTGTGTAATCATAAACCTTTCAAAGAAACTACGAATGAAAAAACTACTATTACTATCTGTTGTCGGAATGACAATGCTTGCAAGTTGCGGAAACAATAAAGAAGAAGCGAAAACTGAAACTACTTCAGTTGATACATCCCTTCTGTTTTTTGGCGATACAATCTCACAGGATGGCGCTATCGCTTCTGACCAGCTTGCTACTCAGATGAAAGGTAAAGATTCGATCTCCGTTAAACTGACCGGTACAATTGCCGAAGTTTGCCAGAAAAAGGGCTGTTGGATGAACATGAACATCGGAAACAATCAATCCATGAAAGTTACTTTTAAAGATTATTCTTTTTTTGTTCCTAAAGATGCTGCCAATAAAACTGTCACTATTGAAGGCGTTGCATTCAATGATACAACTTCTGTTGCCGACTTAAAGCACTATGCAGAAGATGGCGGCAAAACAAAAGAAGAGATCGCACAGATAACAGAACCTGAAATAAATATCGGATTTGAAGCACATGGGGTTATCATTAAGAAATAAGTTTTTTATCCCCACCTTTCTTCTGTTTTTTGTTTTCTTTCTTGAACAATGTTCGAACAAGAGCGAGCAACAATCCGCAGAAAAGATAGTTGGTGACAGCGCCAGTTGCACAAAAAAACCCGTAAATCCGAATGGCGACAGTGAGCTATCTGTTCTTATGCGCACCATGTTGCACTCATCAGAAAGCATGAAAGAGTTGATCAAAAAAGGGGATCTTCCGAAAGAATTTCCGGAAGCATTTTTAAAAATTCATTCTGCTAAACCAACAGATTCTGAAACCAAAAAAGCTTCGTTCGATGGATTTGCAAATAACTATATAGATAATCTTCATGCACTTTATAACTCACCAAAAGCAGACTTAACAAAACATTACAACGCCTTAATCACTGCTTGTGCTAATTGCCACACAGATCATTGTCCGGGCCCATTAAAAGCAATAAACAAACTTAAGATCTGAAACTTTTTTTGCAGCTTGATTACTCTTACAATCCATTAATTATAGCCCTTTTCGTTTTTTCTTTTTACCTTTCTGGAAATAAATTCAAATGCAAAAGCGACTCTCACAAATAGTCTTTGTAATGTTTCTATTTTTTTAAAACACGAGTCTTTTACAATATTATAGCTCATTTAAGCACTATTTTGTTGTTCACATTCTTCTTTTTGCATATAATGCGCACCACATTACAATACAAACGGTCCACGTATAAAAAATAAAGGGCGACTGGTGTTTACGAAACAAACAGACAAATAATACACCTTTAAAATTGTATTTCTGCCTACTCCTCAGAAATTTTCAAATAACTCAGTTTTTTAAAAACTCTGCTATATGAAATTTGATGACTACCAGGAGAAGCTTGGACAAATCCATCAGCTTATTCAACATTCAAACACTGGAACGCCAGGAGATTTAGCAAAAAAGTGGAATATTTCTGAGCGGACCTTAAGAAGAATTGTAGAAAAGCTAAAGGCAAAAAACACTACAATTCACTTTTGCAGAAGGTCGAAGTCGTATGTAATAAAAAGTTAAAAAATTCTCCGCGGACAAAATGTGTCCGCGAGAGCACCTACATTTGCCGTGCAAAAAGAAGTAGCGTCCATTATATTTTGCATTAAAGAAATTCTTACATCGAAGAATTAATATTTTTTTCACGGTCAAAATCTGTCCGCTACAGACTATACCTTGCAACCGAATTAAAATAGGCGATGCCGAAAACCTTTCAGAGTAGGCAATCTTTAAAATCAATTGCAATATGAAAAAAATGCTAGTATTGGCTTGGACGGCACTTGTGCTGGTTAGCTGTAAAAAAGAAACACCTTTAACACCAACGTTAACAGAAAACAACTCATTAGAAACACAAGTTGCTGAGGTTATTTTTAAAGCAGACAAAAACTTGTATAATAAGATTTATAATCACAACAAAAGATCGCCAATTGTGGATGTCAAAATTATTCATGGTATTTTTGTTGCGCAACAGGGTGATATTGCGAGTGGAACTTGTTTGCCACACCCAACAAATCCTTGTATGATAATTGTTTCAGGAAAATTTGCAAGCAACACACCAACTTTTAATGGTATTGGTGTAATTACTGGAAATCAAGTGGTAGAATTTGCTGAGGAAGACGAAGCAAGTGTGATCGCAAACACATCAACCCCAGTTGTGCAAAAACCGTCAAGGTTAACAACGCAAATGAATTCAAATGGTAATATTGATGTAACGGTTGTAAACTAATATGAATTTAAAGTCTTTTTTATTCTTCTTGCTAATCGGTTTTGTGAGTGCTTGTACTCACAAAACCGATTCTTATACTTTTGAAAAAATAAATGCAGTAAAAATTGATGAATCAAAATTAGTTTTAACGCGATATCCTTCTCAAATAGAAGAAATCAACGATTCTATTGTTGCAACTGTAAATGCCTATCAAAGCGTTTCGTTATATAACATCTATTCAGGGGTCAACCTACTTAATTTTTCAACAAAAAACATACGATTTGATTCACTACTGCTGTGTACATTTCAAAAAAAATACAGCGACACAAGAAAATATACTTATAACAAGTATTCTGAGGGGATTTCTGGTGAAGGGGGACAAGTAAAATCATTTCAATATTCGAATCATACTTTTTATATCCACATCAGCACAATGGCGGAAGTTAAATACTTGAAAGACAGCTCAGCTCTATCAAAAAAAACAGATACGGAACAAGTAAAACAATTAAAAGAAAAATATGGGGCTGTCAGCTTGTCGGTAATGGATTATATAAATTTTTTGTTTGTTACAGATGAGCATTTTAATTTGGAAAAAGTGATTCCTATATACGAGTCTCCTAAATTAAAAGCAAAAAACTATTTCCCAATTTATGAACGCGCTTTTTATATAGATAAGAAAAACATTTACGTATACCTTACCAAAGATGATGAAGCGTATGAAACAATGCTTTCAAAAAAACAATTACAAGAACGTTATATCGCAAAAATAAATACGGATGATGAAAATGATGTTCACTATTTTTTAGGAAAAAATGAAATTGATTTTTCTGGTTTTACAATTCATGACTATTATGCGGCTCCCATAAAGTTAATGCGATCTAATAACAGGATTGTGTATAGCAATAGTAAGGAAATTTGCGAGGTAGAAAGCGGGAAGAAAATTTTTGCTAAATATAATATTGCTTCTAATGAATGGATTGCTCGTTTTTATCAAGATGTCAATGATAAAATCATTCTGGTGAATTACAGGGTAGACAAAAAAAAACATCCTACTGAATTTGATGTGAAATACGCACTTGACAGCCTTCATTCAGCAAGTATAAAAGTTTTTGATACAAAAACACTCGCTTGGGTTACTGAAAAAAAATTACCGGCTCTTTTTCATTTCCCCTTTTTAGTAAGCGCATCAAAAGTAATTTATTTTGATAAGGATAAAGAGCACTACTACTTTAAATACATTCATTACAATGAAAACTAAGGTTGTTTTTCATTTTTTATTTTGTTGTCTTCTTTTCTGTCATTGCACGCATAAAAACAGCGCTCCCAAGGAGTCTTTTTTACATGCTTTTATTGGCAGTTTGGCTATTGATAAATCAAAGAATATACTCATCTATACAATCAACCCAAACGATTGTATAAACTGCCTAAAGGGCTTGATTTCTATTAATGAGCAATTAACTGATTTGTCAACACAAAAAATAATTATTGTTTCAGTAGAACGAGAAATAGAAAAAAGGGCATTAATAAAATCGACAACAAAAATTGATTTAAAAGAGGGGCTGTATAAAACTATTTTATGGGATAAAAATTTATTTCAAAAAATAAATCTGTCGACATCCGTAAAAAAAGAAATCACCCTTTCTTTACTAACAGTTTATAATTACAAAATCGATTCTGTGCTTTACAATAAACCTATAAAAGAAATTATAGATGTTTCGGAACTGGCCAGATACCTAGAAAAATAGTTCGCTTCCAACATTAAAAATTTTTCCATCTTCCAAAAACTCCCAATGGCAGTTTATTCCCTTCTGTTGCTTGTAGATATAGTTCACCAACATTTAAATTTTCTCCCGCTTTTACTTTGAGTAAATTTTCAATGATGAGCGATGAAAATCCTAATGAATAGGCGTTTAAGATTAAAAAATGCTCTTTATCATCCAACAAATTCAAAACACCTTTTATCATTTCGTTAATATTGTCCTCCAATTTCCATTTCTCTCCATTCGGACCATGGCCAAAAGCAGGTGGATCCAAAATAATTCCATTGTATTTGTTTCCCCTTTTTTCCTCCCGCTTGACAAATTTTAAAGCATCTTCTACCACCCAACGAATATTGTCTAAGGCAGAAATATCCATGTTTTCTTTGCTCCAGGTAACCACTTGCTTAATCGAATCAACGTGTGTGACATCTGCCCCAGCAGCCTTTGCAGCCAGTGATGCTCCTCCGGTATATGCAAATAAATTCAACACTTTCGGTTGAGGAGTATTCATTTTTTTAACCGTTTCAAAAATATAATCCCAGTTGGAGGCCTGCTCAGGAAAAATACCAACATGCTTAAATGCGGTTAATCCTAATCGGAATTTTATGAATGCCTCGGAATTGTTTATCGTGTATTTGATCTGCCATTGATCCGGCATTTGTTTTAATTTTTTCCATTCACCGGAAGAACTGGAGCGGGGAATAAATTTAATGTGTGCTCTTTTTTCCCATTCAGAGTTACTTAAGGTTTTATCCCATACAGCCTGGGGTTCAGGACGAATGGTTATATACTGACCAAATCGTTCGAGTTTTTCGAAATTGCCAACATCAATTAATTCGTAATCAGTAAAATTTTGTGGTGTAAGTAACTGCATAATATGATTTGAAAATTTAATGAAGACAAAGATATTAAATAAACTGTGAGGATTAAATTACAAACTATGCACCTTATATTATTCTTATTCCCGCTACACAAATGTCATCCACCTGTTCCATGTCGCCTTTCCACTCCTCGTGTGTTTTAAAAAGCGTTTGTTGTTGTTCATCCATCGACAGTGAGGCAATTTGAGCTAATTGTAATTCTAAAGGTTTATACTTGAATTTTTTACCTTGAGGCCCGCCAAACTGATCAGGATAGCCATCAGTGAACATGTACAACATGTCGTTTGGCTCAAGCTGGATTGTTTGTTGAGAAAATTGTTTGTCGTTTCTTCCGTCAAAACCAATAGGGAATTTATCTCCTTTTATTTCACGTAAATTATTATTTCGCAACAAATACAATGAGTTATTTGCACCTGCAAATTTAAGCTCTTGGGTATTCAGATTAACTTGAATGAGTGCAATGTCCATACCGTCCTTATTTTCATTTGGATTTTCGGATTGGCGCAAAGCCATGATTATCTTCAGCTTCAGCATATCTAAAATATCGGCCGGCTCATAAATGTTCTTTTCATTAATAATTTCATTCAAGAGTGCTGTTCCAAGCATACTCATAAAACCTCCGGGAACACCGTGTCCTGTGCAATCTGCAACAGCGAAAAATGCTTGCTGACCGGATTTTGTTACCCAGTAAAAATCGCCACTCACAATATCTTTAGGAAGTAACATTACAAAAGTATTCGGAAAAACATTTTTCACCTCGGCAACAGTTGGAATAATTGCCTGCTGAATTTTTCTTGCATAATTTATACTATCAACGATCTCCTTATTTTTGCTGTCAACCAAAACCTTCTGACGATTAATGATTTCTTTGGAATGTTTTTCTTTTTGGTAGAACCTGAAAACAATTACTACTACTACAATCGCCATAAGGAGTCCTACAGCTCCGGCAACAGCCCATGTTCGCTGCTGATTCAGTTCCGCCTCATGTAAAATGTCTTTCTGTTTTTGCTGAGCAGAACGCAATAAACTGTCTTGTTTTTCTCTATATGAATTTTTAAAATTCAATTCAATTTGTGTTTGCTCTTTAATCTTATCCGTATTAATAACACTATCATACAGGTCATAATTTATCTTCAGGTATTTGAATCCATTTTTGAAATCCCCTTTCGCGGAATAAGCCTGATATAATATTTGAGCAACGTCGGCACGAAGTCCCGGCGAACTCATTGAGACTCCAATTTGGTAGGCTCTAAGTCCTTCCTCAATCGAACTTTCAAATTTTTTCTCCTGTAGAAAAGACTTCGCCACACCCATATAACAGAAACCAATATGATATTGATCTTTTACAATCTTATCTAATTCGATCGCTTTATTAAAATTTACATGTGCCTCCGGATAATTTCCTTTCTCGATCAATAGGTCTCCAATTGAATAATAAAAATCAATAATTCGCATCGTATCTCCTATCGACTCGGACAATTCAATACCCTTGTTATAATAGGATAGGGCTTCATCATAATTTTTTTGAATTTGGTACACCCCGCCAATTGAGCTGTAGCAAAAGCCTTCGTCTTTTTTCAATTTATACTCTAAACAAATTGCTAAGGCCTCATTCAGATATTTCAGCGCATCCTGATAATGCTCAACACACCGGTTAATATCACCGATCAAAGCAATATTATGCGCCATCTTTTCTGGATCTTTCAGATCTTTATACAAATAAACAGCTTGTAAAAGATAATTGAGGGCAATGGAATTTTGGTCCTGCAAACGATAGATATCGCCAAGGGAGCTTAACTCCTGAGCGATCAATTTTTTGTCCAGTGTTTTTTTTGCTACATCAAGTGATCTTATATAATAGCGTTTTGCGTTATCATAATCATCCACCATGTAAAATCGATTCGCCACCCGATCATAATAATCAACCTTGTTTTCCTTATTGTATATTTTAGATGCTATCCAGGTGATCTTCAGAGTGTCTTTTGCCGTCAACTTTTTAATCAGCGGTTTCACCTTTTCTGGGAGAGGTTTTGTTGGTTGGCTATAATAATAAAGTAAAGAATCTTCTTGCGAAAAGGAATCTCTCCCTAGAAAGAAAAACAGCACTACTAAGATCCAGGAGTTACAAAAATTTTTCAAAGCGCCTATTAATTCTTTGATTAGGATTTAAATATACCATTATCTTTGCAAAACTAAAAAAAACTATGGAAAACAGGAGAGTTAGGTTGCGTTTTGCACCAAGCCCAACAGGGGGCTTGCACATGGGCGGCATTCGTACAGCATTATTCAGTTATTTGTTTGCTAAGAAACACGGCGGAGACTTTATCCTTCGTATTGAAGATACTGACCAAACACGCTATGTAAACGGTGCAGAGGAGTATATTATCAATTCATTAAAATGGTGCGGGATCGAACCCAACGAAGGTGTAGGTTTTGGTGACGGCCCATATGCTCCTTATCGTCAAAGTGAGCGAAAGGAATTAGGTATCTATGCAAAATATGCAAAACAACTGATCGATAGTGGTCATGCCTATTATGCATTTGACACATCCGAAGAGTTAGACGCTATGCGCAAACGCTTGGAAGCCGCTAAAGTTGCGGCTCCCCAATACAATTCGGTGAGCCGACAAAATATGCGCAACTCATTGACCTTATCGGAAGATGAGGTTAAAAAATTATTGGCAGAAAACACACCACACGTCATCCGGCTGAAAGTGCCTCGCAACGAAGAGGTCCGGTTTCACGATATCATCCGAGGATGGATCGTTGTTAACTCAACTCAAGTTGACGATAAAGTTTTATTAAAATCAGACGGTATGCCAACCTACCATTTGGCGCACATTGTAGACGATATTGAAATGGAAGTGTCACACGCTGTTCGTGGTGAAGAGTGGTTGCCATCGGCTCCTTCACATATTTTAATTTATAAATATTTAGGATTAGAAGAAAAGATGCCCTTATTAGCGCATCTGCCACTGATCTTAAAAACAGATGGAAATGGAAAATTGTCGAAACGTGACAAATCAGGAATCCCTATGTTTCCATTAAATTGGCATGACGAGCGCACAGGAGAAAGCTATGTAGGATATCGTGAAAGCGGATTTTTTCCGGAAGCATTTATCAATATGCTTGCATTGTTAGGCTGGAACCCGGGTACAACCCAGGAAATTTTTTCCCTGGAAGAATTGGTACAAGCATTTTCGTTTGAACGCGTAAATAAATCGGGAGCAAAATTTGACCCTGAAAAAACGAAATGGTTCAATCAGCAGTATTTGAGAATGAAGAGCGATAAGGAGCTAGCAGAGTTATTCTTTCCGATCCTGAAAGACAAAAATATTGTAGCGGAGCAAAAATTTGTGGAAGAAGTATGCAGATTGGTAAAAGAGAAAGCGCATTTCGTTTCTGAATTTTGGGTAGGTGGAAGTTATTTTTTTATTGCTCCAACAACCTTTGATGCGGATGTAATTAAAAAGCGATGGAATGAACAAACTGCAAATTTTATTAAAACAGTTACCGAAACATTCAAAGGCCTCAACACCTTCACTGCATTAGAAACAGAAGCGGCATTTAAAGCTACTGCAGAAGCACAAGGTATTGGAGCCGGACAAGTAATGCAGTTGTTCCGAGTTTGTTTAAGCGGTGTTGGCGGTGGACCGATGTTATTTGAAATGGTAGAGTTGTTAGGAAAAGATGAAGTGGTGAAAAGACTGGAAACAGCGGCCTCTTATCTTAATCCCTTCTCCAATGGAGAAGGGGTAAAACCCAGTTAAGGAAACAAACCGAATGCGTTACATGTCGAAAATTATGTTTGATCGTTTTAATATGCACAGCAACTCCTCCCCTTTGGGGAGGTTGGGAGGGGCCCATGAATAAAATAGTAGTAGAAGGAATTAAAGTTTATGCTTATCACGGTTGCCTGGAAGAAGAAGGCAAGATCGGCTGTAATTATATTGTTGATGTAATAATGGAAACCGATTTTTCGGAAGCGGCTGCTAATGATGACCTGACCAAAACAATCGACTATGTTGTTGTTTACAATATTGTAAAAGCCCAAATGGCAATTCGTTCCAAGCTAATTGAACATGTGGGACAACGGATCATAAATGAACTAAAAAAAACAATTTCCGGATTACATAATGTTGAATTGAAAGTCACAAAACTCAATCCTCCAATGAACGGGAATGTTGAACGTGTGAGTATTGTTATTACCGAATAAAATGCCCGGCAAAAAATGTTCAAAATGTGAAGCCTCATTTGAGTGTGGTAGCGACAAAATGGGTTGTTGGTGTGAAGACCTGTTTATTGATTTAGAAACCCTTAATAAATTAAAATCAGAATTCAACAATTGTTTGTGTCCTAAGTGTTTAAAGGAATATTCGCTGAAAGACATAAAAAATTAGTGTTGGTTTACTGATTTTTCGTACTTTTGTAACCGATTAAAATCAAAAGGTCCTGTGGCCGAGCGGTTAGGCTGAGCTCTGCAAAAGCTCCTACTGCGGTTCAAATCCGCACGGGACCTCAAAAGATTCCTTCTTTGTGAAACAAAGAGGGAATTTTTTATTTAGTGAAGTCGAAGGATTGAAGGATTTACGAAATAAAAAATCCCGCTTCTGCTATTTTTCAGAAGAAGGAATTCTGTTTGTTAAGCGACAAATGTGAGATCCATGAAATAAATCCGCACGAATACCCAAAAATTCTTCAAGTTTTGACAATCAGAATTTCATTTTTTTCGAACCATTTCCTTTCTATCAGTCACAACAATTTAATTGCAATGATTTCTATCAAGGCAAAACAGATGCCTATCATTTACTTAAAATCATCCAATTTCTAATATTGTATTCTAATTTAATTCAAACAGTCATGTTACGATTCATCATATTGTGTTCAGCGATCTCAGGATCTTCATTATTATTATACTTTGGTTTATTCGGAAATAAAGAATCAGACGCAAGGCGGGTTTTTTCCACCGATGAGGTTGTGTGGTATGGTTTAGATTTTACTAAAGCACATTGCGTGGGAACATTCGATCAAGGCATGGGTGCTGATCCGGCAGATGGCATAGAACTGCGTGATAAATGGATCCCGGCATGGAATAACCTTGTAATAGCGGAGCCACAAAACTTTAATTTAAAGCGCAGTTTCAGAAAAAGACATGTTTATTATGACCTCGCCTCTGTAAGTCAACTAAACAAGACCATAGACCCGGAGGAGTTGTTGAATTATAAGGAGACGAAAATTGGTATCGGAACAATTCGTGGAATGGTGAAAAAATATTCCAATTATGAAAAAGTAGATGGAATAGGCCTTGTCTTTGTTATAGAAAATTTTAATAAAAATACCAAGACTGCAGGACTATATGTTACGTTTTTTGACCTCGCTACCAAAAAAGTTTTGATCAGCGAATTTATGTCAGGAAACCCTGTCGGTTTTGGATTGCGAAACTATTGGGCAGGAGCGATCAAAGACATTTTGGTGTGGATCGACTTCTATGAGTTTAATAAATGGAAAGATAAATACTACAACAAACCACCGGAAGAAGAACCAGATAATGCAGTATCAAAATTACAAAATGCTAAAGCAGATTTTTTCTAAAGTGAAGGCTAACTATCGATCTAATCATAAATTTGTTTTATGCTTCCTTTATAATTTCAATTTCTTCGTTAGAGGTACCATGTATTTCAGAGCCCGCTTTTGAATAAAGCACCTATTTCGCAAATTTTTGTCCCTCAAGTTATCCTTCATTCAGCCCATTTGAGCTTTTTCATTGAACAGTATTCCTAATCTTCCTTTCAATTTCAAATGAAGGGTCTCCAGCAAACTAAAATATTGGTTATTATTTTAGGGGGGCAGCCCCCTTGCCGAAAAAGCGTTTTTTGAATTAATTTTGTTTCTGTATTCATATTATTAAATATCCGCAATTAATAATAAATCAACTCCCATGAAACGAATTAAAATTTTATCACTTCTCCTTACAATTCTGATTTCTTTATCTCTTGTTTTAAATTCTTATGGCGAAAACAGTCCTTGGAGTATCAACTTTGAGAAACAACGATCATTTATTGAAAATAAAGGTCAATTTAAAATTGCGAGCGATGTAAATTCGGAAAAATCAAGTGTTGTATATGCCTACGATGGCGGATCTACAATGATCTATTTCACTCCAAACGGAGCTACTTACAGCTTTTTAAAAAGATGGAAAAACGAAGAAGCTGAAAAGGAAAAAGAGAAAGAAGGAGAAATAAAGAATAGTGAGGATTGGAAAAAACATGAAGCGGAAGAAGGCAAGGTAGAATATAAAACAGATGTTGTAAATATGGTTTGGGAGAACTCCAATCCGAATGTGCAAGTTGTCGGTTCAGAAAAAACAGCTGATTACCACAGCTACACATTCAAAGAAAACAATATTGAAAAAAATGTAAATCACATCAATGGATTTAACAAGATCACTTACAAAGAATTATATCCGCATATCGATGTTGAATACGTTTTTCATCCTAAGAACGGAGTAAAATACACGATCATACTCCATCCGGGAGCAGATATTTCACAAGTAAAAATGAAATATTCTGATAATGTAAAAATAAATTCACAAGGCGATATTTATGTCCGCACCGATTTTGGAGATATTGTGGATCATGCGCCACTTACTTTTTTAGAGGAAAACAAAACGTCTACAATTTCATCTCATTTTATAAAAACAAAAAACACGGTCTCTTTTTTTCTTGGCGATTACGATCATTCAAAAACTGTGCTTATCGACCCATGGACAGCAACACCAAATTTTAATGTTGCCACTTTTGGAGCCGGTGCTGCTGATTGGGATTGTGTTTGGGAATGTGAAAAAGACGGAGCAGGAAACGTTTATATCATTGGTGGTGTTATGCCAAT